>NHEC01000084.1 GCA_002171655.1 Planctomycetes bacterium TMED75 | reverse complement strand
CCATTTCCGTCAGCCCCCATGATCTGGTGGAGGCATCCCTGATCAGGGTTGTCGGTCCTCGTGATGATCGCCGCGCCCGCGGCATCTCCGAACAGGATCGAGACGCTCCGGTCGGTGTAATCCATCACGGTGGTCATCGCATCCGCTCCCACGACCAACACCGTGTTGAACCGGCCGCTCTTGATGAGTGATTCGGCGAAGTTCAAGCTGTAGAGGAAGCCGCTGCAGGCGGCGGCCAGGTCGAAGGCGGGAATGTCCTTGGTTCCGATGCGTTCCGAGATCCGGCATGCCACCGACGGGCAGGTCATTTCCTGGGTGCAGGTGGCGCAGATGATCAGATCCAGATCCGAAGGGTCGAGACCGCTCTTCTTGAAGGCATCTTCGGCGGCATCGATGGCAAGTGAGACCGTTCCTTCTCCCTTGCTCTGATCGGACATGTGTCGGTGCTTGATACCCGTCCGCTGCTGGATCCACTCGTCTGAGGTATCCATCATCTGCTCAAGGTCGGCATTGGTGAGGAGCTTGTCAGGAATCGCCGATCCTGTACTCAGAATTCGTATTCCGTAACCCACGGAGGGGGGGGTCATGCAGTGATCTCTTCCTGGGCGCGCAAACGCTCTACCAGCTTTGCATTCAAGTCGACTTTGACAAAGGAACGTGCGCGTAGGATAGCGTTCTTGATGGTTCTTGCCTTGCTCGAACCGTGGCTGATCAGGCAATATCCGTTGGCGCCCATCAGTGGGGCACCCCCGTATTCGTGCCAGTCGTATTTCGCATAGAGCTTTTCGACCACCGGCTTGATTCTGGATCCCAGGTCGGGGTCGGTCGTGATGACTTCGTGCACCAAGGCCTTGGTGATGTTGCTCGAGAGGCCTTCGGCAAGTTTCAGCATCACATTCCCAACCACGCCGTCGGTGACCACCACATCAGCTCCGCCGTCAAAGACGCCACGACCTTCTATGTAGCCTTGGAAGTCGATCGACGGAGTGGCTCTGAGCAGGTCTCGGGCCTGCTTCATATCGGCGGTCCCCTTCTGCTCCTCGCCACCCACGTTCATCAAGGCGACTCGTGGATTTTCGATATCCAGAACGCCTTGAGCGTAAATCGCTCCCATGACCCCGTATTGCGCGAGGTGGTGGGGTTTGGGTTCGATGTTCGCGCCTACATCCACCAGAACGATGGTTCCGCTGAACGTCGGGATGGTCACCACGATCCCGGGTCGCAGAACTCCGGGGAGGCGACGCATGTACATCGAAGCCGCCGTCACACAGGCTCCGGTGTTGCCAGCCGAGATCCAGGCATCCAGACGCTGGTCATCAGCAGCCTTGGGTGAGGAAAGCTGAGCAAGTTCCACGATCGAGCTGGCTCGCTTGGAGCGAACGGCTTCCACTGGAGACTCGTCCATCCCGATCACTTCAGGAGTATGCAGGATCTCGATGCGGGGGTCCGACTCCACGCCTCCGGCCCGCAGTTGTTCGGCGACAACGTCTTCGGGCCCGGCAAGAACCAGGACATCACCTTCTGGAAGCTTGTCAAGTGCTTCCAGGCAGCCAGTGGTTATCTCTTGGGGCGCATGATCTCCGCCCATCACATCGACGCCGATGCGCATGAATTACGCTTCCGGTCGAGTGGCTTTGACCTGCAGGCCGGGACGTACGTAGCCACAGCTCCGACAGGCGGTGTGTGGCCTCTTCCATCCACCACAACTGGGGCAGGAGACCGTATTCGTCTTGGTCAGTGCATCGTGGGCGCGTCGGCGCCTCGTGCGGCCAGGTGATTGTCTGAATGCTGGGACTGCCATGGTGGTGTGGCCTCGCAGTAGCTCACATGATGGTCTGTGCAGGTAAGGATACATTTCCTCCCTCACAGCATTTCATGCGATGAAAAATGCCTCTGAAGAATCGCCAAAGGTAGGCTTCCCTGCCGAGAGTGTCAAGGTACGCCACTCCAGGAAGCCCCCTCCAGTGCTTTTCTCCAATGAAGAGATTCCAATGTCCGTGTTGACTCCTGCTGAAATCCTCTCCGTGCTCGAATCAGCCCCAGAACGGGAACTGACNCCGGAACCGTTGGCCCTCTCTGAGGGCACTGAGGCACCTCAAGTCCTCCTCTTTTCGGATGGGGGCGCCAGCCCGAACCCCGGGCCTGGTGGTTGGGCGTTTATTCTCAGGTCCGCCGCCCCGGACTCTGAAGGCCGACTTCTTGAGGTCGAGGGGGCCGGTGCGGTGGCTGAAACCACGAATAATCGAATGGAATTGACGGCGGTGATCCGTGGCCTGCTTCATCTGCAGCGTTCCTGCCGAATTCTCCTGGTCTCAGACAGCCAGTACGTCCTGAAGGGGCTCTCGGAGTGGTTGCCGGGTTGGAAACGCAAGAACTGGATCAATTCAAAGCGTAAACCTGTTCTAAATAGCGACTTATGGAAAATACTGGACCACCTCTCCACCCAACATCAGATCACCTGTCAATGGACCCGTGGGCATGCCGGGCACGCTGAAAACGAGCGCTGTGACCACTTGGTCGGGCAGATTCGGGCAGAGCACTTTGGGGGCCTGGGATAATGACGTGTGGGCTTGCGGTCCTCCCCTCCAGCGCGTACCCTTCTCGATCCAACTGTTTCCGGCCTGATGGCCGGTTTTTTCGGAGTCCGAATGCCCACTATCAATCAGCTCATCCGAAAGCCACGCCGCAAGGCTCATGCCAAGAGTAAGGTCCGTGACCTTGAAGCATGTCCCCAGCGTCGAGGTGTCTGTCTTCAGGTGAAGACCCAGACCCCGAAGAAGCCGAACTCCGCTCTGCGAAAGGTCGCTCGTGTGCGACTTTCCAACGGTCGTGAGATCAGTGCCTACATCGGTGGTGAAGGGCACAACCTTCAGGAGCACTCGATCGTGCTTGTGCGTGGTGGTCGAGTCCGGGACCTTCCCGGTGTTCGTTACCACATCGTTCGCGGTTCACTGGACACCCTGGGTGTCGATGGTCGTTCGCAGGGACGTTCGAAGTACGGCGTCAAGCGAAGCAAGAAGTGAACTCACCCAGTCTTTTCTTCCAGGCGTCGCCTGGTTTCAGCATCTTCAACTTCATCTTTCAACCGGCAAGTAATCGCGGGTCAGCTTCCTAGGGAATGCCCACCTCCCACCCGCGGTGAACGAAGCACTCTCTCCTTGAACGAGTGCAGACGAGCCAGACAAGGAACTCCTCATGGCAGGACGTATCACCAAGGCCGAGCAGCAGCTTGAACCAGATCCCAAGTACGGGGACAAGGTGCTTGCGCGCTTCATCAACTCACTGATGTTCGGCGGCAACAAGGCCACCACCACTCGAATCGTCTACAAGGCGTTCGAAGAGATCGAGCGACGCATCGCGAAGGAGCCCCTCGAGGGGGACGCCACCACCGGTATCGAGGTCTTCCACCAGGCCCTGGACCGTGTTCGACCTTCCGTTGAAGTCCGATCCAAGCGTGTCGGCGGAGCCAACTACCAGGTTCCCATTCAGATCAACCGCCGCCGACAGCAGTCGATGACCTTCCGATGGATCATTACCGCGGCGCGTGAGGACAAGGGCAAGCCCATGCACCTTCGCCTCGCCAAGGAACTGCTCGATGCCGCTCGCGGCGAGGGCAAGGCGGTTCAGACCAGAACCAACACCCACCGGATGGCCGAGGCGAACAAGGCGTTCGCACACTTCGCCTGGTGATTCGTGGGCCGATCGATTCGTTCGGGGTACTCCCCTGATGCGAGATACCGCTGCATCCCAGGGGGGGGCAGCGGTTTTTTCATCGATGGTCCAAGGTGAGGTGGGGGAGTCGTCGGGTTCGCCGCTAGACTTCCACTCGAGGATGACCATGCTTCCACGCCACCATCGTCAGACGCTCCTGTCCGGCATCGGCCCCGAGGGCCAGTCGGCTCTCGCAGACGCCCACGTCATGGTGGTTGGGTGTGGGGCGCTGGGTAGCTTTGCCATCGATCAGTTTGCCAGAGCCGGGGTGGGGACACTGACCCTGGTGGACCGGGATGTGGTGGAGCTGACGAATCTTCAGAGGCAGACCCTGTACGTCGAATCTCATGTTCGCGACGGGGTGCCCAAGGCGATCGCCGCGGCTGATCGAGTCCGGGCGATCGATTCCATCCTTCGCGTGCATCCCGTCGTGGAGCACTTTGATTCCGACAACGCACTCGAACTGTTGCGCAGCGTCGATCTGGTGATCGATGGCCTGGACAACTTTCCTTCGCGTTTTCTCCTCAACGACGCCTGCGTCTCTGCCGGGGTCCCCTGGATCCACGGTGGGGCGGTGTCCACCACCGGCACTTCGATGACGGTTCTGCCCGGCAAGACGCCCTGCTTCAGATGTCTTGTCCCGGAACCCCCGGACCCTGGCGCCACACCAACCTGCGACACGGCCGGTGTGCTCGCTCCCGTCGTCGCGACGGTCGCCAGCCACCAGGTGGCCGAGGGGTTGAAGTGGTTGGTGGGCGCTCATGAGTTCCTGGACACCTCTCTGGTCTCCTGGGATCTCTGGAACAACCGAACGACCCGTATCTCTATGGATCAGGCTCGTTCCCCACTCTGCCCCTGTTGTGTGGAGCGCCGTTTCGATTTTCTGGACTCCATCGTCCCCACCGCGGTTTCCTTGTGTGGAAGAAACGCCGTTCAGATCATTCCCGAAGTCTCGGGTGCCGAGATCGATCTCGAAGCATTGGCCGATCGACTTGGCTCCCACGGTGAATTCCTGATCGTCGCCGGCCTTTTGAAGGGAACTCTCTTTGAGTGCGCTCCCTCGGATCAGCCAGTGGAACTCACCGTGTTTCCCGACGGACGGGCGATCGTGGGCGGTGGATCCCAGATTGAATTCGCACGCGGAGTCTACGCTCGGTACGTGGGGCAATAACCGTGCGCCAGCGTCGTTCTGCGTTCAGTCGCACCCTGCACCAAACATACGATTCATTTTCACTCTTACCCTCACATTCAGGATTTAACGATGACCCAGACCTCAACCTTGCATCCCAGTACGCACCTGCTCAATTCCCTGGGCTTCACTTTGAACTACGCCCGGGCTTTGTTGACTGACGTATCCGAGGATCAGTTCGCGCATCTCCCCATGGAAGGGTTCAATCACCCCGCGTTCTGCTACGGCCACCTTGCCTGTTATCCCACTCGCATGCTCGCGTTTCTCGGACAGGAGTCTCAGAGCCTGGAGCTTCCTTTCGATTCGACGCTCTTCGACAGCAGTGCCAAATGTGTGGAACAGGACGGTCGGTACCCTCCAATGCCGGTAATCGTCGACGCCTTCTTCTCCGGTCATGAACGGCTGGTCGAGGTGCTCCCGACGGTCTCGCCGGACGTCTTCTCTCAACCAATCGGGCTTGAAGGTCGAATTGCCGAGATGTTTCCCCGGATCGGTGATGCCATCGATTTCATGTCCGGAAATCACATGATGATGCACCTGGGTCAGGTGAGCATGTGGCGTCGCGCGATGGGACTGGGGCCCTGCATGTGAGCAGAGTGCATCGCCTGATCTCCTGCCTCGGCCTGCTGCTCGCGGTGTGTCTCTGTCGCCCGGTAGGCGCTCAGGTCTCTTCCGAGCTGCTTTCGGATCCATTCGACAGTCGGGACCTCACTCGATTGCTTCAGCAGTACGTCAGCCCGTCGGTCAGCCAGTGGATCAGGATCGAGGGTGCCCATCAGGCCTACCTTTCCCGTTTCGAGCGGCTCGAAGAGACGGAGTTCGTTCGTCATCGGACCTTCGTTGCCGAGCGCATGTCAGGGGTACCCGATGCAGCGACTCTTCGAGAATTCCTGCGCCGACTCAAGTCGATACGAAGGATCCTGGCCGATGAGGACGAGCGGCTCCTCCGGGAAATCAGCTTGATCCTCGAGGAAGACCAGCAAGCGGCACTGCAACACATTCAGAATATTCGTGAACGGGAACGATTGACCGTCGCCTACGGAGGCAGGTCGAATGCGGACCAAGCGGTTGCGCTCTGGCGAATACTCGATCAGTGGGTGGTGAATCTGACTCCGTCGGAACTCAAACTGGTCGAGTTGGAGCTCAGCGACTATCAGGCACGGGTGATTCCCCTCTTGCTGCTTTGGCAAGCTGCCCAGGATTCAGTGCTCATCGCTCTGGCGGATGAATTGGCGGCTTCGGGGATCCAATCCTTTCCGCCAGCGGATTCCGATCCCGCTGAGCTTGAACGTACCCTGGCCGCCATCCGCGAGGGGCTTCAGCAGGCGCGGAAACAGAGCGTTGCGACCGCGGACAAGTTGGAACAGATCAATCTTCGTCTGGTCCGTACTCTGGAGTCCTTGCTTCCGGATGGTCGGGGTCGCGAACTTCGAATGCGCTATCTCGATCACCGATACCCAGAGGCCGGAATCGATCCTGATCCGGGGGGCTTGCTCGCAGCGTGCCTCATTCTCCTCGGGGATCCGGATCTCCCCGAAGAACTTGAACTCTCGGTTCGCGAGGTCCTCGCCGCCTACCTGCCTGCAGATGGGCACCACCTCGATCGAATGGTCGCGCTCCTCGAGAAACAGGATGAGGAGCCTCTCGCCAGCGACTCCGAGCGTCGGATCCAGTTGGGGCAGATTCAGGAGCTGCGCATGGAGCTGTCGCAACAAGTGCGCCGTTCACTGGTTGGTCTGGTGGAGCATTCGAGTGATCGCCGCATCGCCCGGTTCTTTGGTCCCACGGGCGTAGAGCAATTCATCACCAACGACGATGATCCGGAGAGTGTCGCCTCCTCGTCGGAGAACGTTCAGGACGTCGACCTGACCAGGGGTGGGCCGAGTGATTTCATATCTCGGCCGATCTCGACTCGATCGATCGGTACGTTGCGCGCGTTGCTCGAAGCCGAGTCTTGGGTCGATGCGATTCTCGAGACCCTCTACCAGGACTACCTCAATGACTGGCGCGATCAGATCGCGCCGTTGGTCGAACAATGCAAGAAGCTTCAGTCCAACATCCATCGTTACGACCATGTTTCAGAAACGGTACGAGTCGATCGCGATGCACTCGTTGGCGCCTACGCCCTGGCCCAGCAGGCTTCGCGGCTCGTGGGGGAACTGGACACCGCCTTCTTCGATGATCTGCTGCTCACGGTGTCCGAGGAACTCCAGCCTGACATCCGTCGACATCAACTCCAGCACTCACTGGACCTGCTGATCAGGGGGTCGGATCCGATCTTCAGCCCTCGGCGAGTGGCTTATGCGACCCCGAACGTCATGATCCAGCTCGGACGACTTCAGCTCGCGAACGAAGAGCGTGTTCGCGTTGATGCACTCCTGCAGTCGAACGCCACGGAGCTGCTCGCTCTGGCGGCTCGTGCTCGGGATGTCCGCTTTGATTGTGAACGCCGCATCCACGAACTCAACCAGCGAATGGAAGAACGACTCAGTGACGGTTCTGCCACGTCCGCTGATTATGGAATGGCCTATCGGGCGCTGTCCGATGAATTACTCGCGACGTACGGAACAACTTCGGTCGATTGGACGCAGGCATACGGTTCGTTTGCTCAGGCGCTTTCCGAGCGGCTCGACGTCGGTAATCGCGAAGCGTTTCTGCGGGACTGGCTCCAGGCGAGTCATCCGGCGGTCTTTCGCCAGGCGGTCGATGCCCGACCGGCCTTGGTCACCTCACTCGAATTCGAAGACCTGAGTGCGGAGCAGATCGAGACCATCACCGGGGTACTGGTTGATTATGAGCGCACCTTCACCGATTTGAGCCGCGAGCTCGTGGAAATCGATTTACGACTTGGTGCCTTTGGGGCCCACACCTCGGAGGAGGAGTACGACCAGTGGCGCGTCCTCCAGCAGCAATTCAAGTCGGCTGTATTCAATCGGGACCAGGCGAGCATGAGCGTACTTCGGCGGCTCTATCTGTATCTGACCCCGGAGCAGCGAGCACGAATCCCCGCCCTGCGTGGTTTCGCCCTTGATTGAACGCTGCGAACAATAATTCCCGGCTTTTCCGCATTATGTCATTACATCGCCCGTTCAAAGGGTAATTTTCAGTGATACAGCTCTTCAACTCGAGTCCACCGGGAATCCATCTATGGTTTGCATGAGCCAATGCGGTCTTCGTTTCGTCATCCTCCTTCTTGTCACTGCAGTTCCGTTCTCCATCGGAAGCTCCGTGTCTGCCCAGGGCAACTTCGGGCAGTTGCCCGGCCCCGCGAGCAGTGAAGAGCTCCACCAGCACCTGGGGCGGTACCTCGAATTCGACATCAGCCGGGCGGTCGATATCGGGACCCTGCATGAGCAGTACCTTGCTGACTACAAAGTGCTTCGTGAGGGTCGCATCGCGAGGTGGCTGATGAGTGCGCCGGGCTTCGAAAGTGGGATGTCAGTTCCTGACATCAGCAAGGTCCGCAGGTACGTCACTGAACAGCAGTCGCTTCTGTCCGCGATTCGAAAACTCGATGACCGTCTTTTCAATCAACTCACTGAATTGTTCGGTCCGGATCATTTCGCGAATCTCGAACGTGCTCGAAAGTCACGGATTCGGTCCCGTGCTCGCCGAGGTCTGTCTGGTGCCATGGGACTGTTGCAGGTTCAGGATCTCTGGTCGATTGCCAGCGAAGTTCCTCTGAATCAAGAGGATTACAGTGCACTTTCCGCGGCGCTTGCTTCTTGGGAAGACCGATTCACGCCACTCCTGGCGAAGGCCGCCCGGTCCTCCACATCCCTGCTGGTGAAGATGGTGGAGAAGTTGGATGAGGCGGGAATCACCGGTGATGAATTCAATGACTTTGATCAGACGGACCCTGAACAGATTCGAAAAATTCAAGAAGTGATGCTGCTTGTTCAGCAGATCTTTCTTGATGTACGAATGGAATCCGAAGCGCTGAACGCGGATTTGAGGCAGTTGAATTCACGCACGGTACGTGATCTCGAGGATTTGATTGACCCTTGGGCGGCACGCCTTCTCAAGAAGCAATTCCTCCGTAAATCCCGGGTGGATGCGCTCCGAATGCATGATAACGACATCGCAACACCGAGTTTTCAGTCGCAGGAAAACCTTTATTTTTCCTCGTTCAAATTGAAATCAGCCAGGTTTCTGGACCGTGACCCTCGACCACTCATCGAGGCAATTCATGCTTCCACACTTTTTTCAGAGGAAGTAGGTTCGGATTTCTCTGAACGGATTCAGATCTATGTTTCGGAGGACAATGATCGGTTGGACTCGATGATCAAGATCCAGGCGACCATGGATCCGATGCTCGCGGCCATGGAGCGATCCGCAGAAGCGGCTGCGTTCGCCGAGGGGGAGTTGGAAAACGGTGGTGCGTCCTCAGTCGCCACTCCCCGTCAGTTGATCGACGAAGCACGAGAAGATCGGAACCAGAGCAAGGTGGAGTTGCTGGCGGATCTGGCTCGAGTGCTGGAGTTGGACTCCTTGTCTCAAAGTGAAAACAGAACCTTTCTGCGAACGCTGGTGAAGCTCAAGCTTCCTCCGGTACCTGAGGGACAATCAGACTTCGCTTCCTTTTCGCTCGGAGTGCTCCCCTTTTCGATGGGCGATCCGACCAAGCGCCCCTGGATGTCTGCACCGATCGGTGGTGAAGTGCTTGACCGCCTCGGTGGGGAGTCCGAGCAACATGCACTGTTTCTTCCGGTGCTCACGATGATTCACTCCGATTACCTTGATTCCTGGTACCAGGACATTCAGCCCTTGATCAGTGCCTACCACGCAACTGACCCCGAAGACACGCTGCCAGCGGACTTTTCATCTGATTGGGAAGCGTCAGGAACCGAAGTGGATGCCCGCCGCAGAACGGCGCTGGATTCAATGCGAAGTATCGACTCTGCATTCTTTGAAGATCTTCTGGCCGTTGCGCCGCCCGACATGGCGCCTTCAATCCATCTTTTGCAACGGGCCCGGTTCGTTGATCTGGCGCTTGCTGGTTCCGGATACGAGCCGCAGAAGTTCGATGCCGCTCCACAAAAGCAGTGCAGCAATGTTGTGCGGGTCTTGTGTGACATTGAATTGCCGCCTGGCGTTCAGTCTCAGATCGTGGCTGAATTGTCCAGTGAACTGGACGAGCTGATTCTTGCGCAGCGTGCCCTCCAGGAAGAGCGCATCGATCTGTCGATGAAGGCCCGAACCGCCAGCCAAGCGCAGTTTGAGATGATGGAAAACGATGAGTCCGGACTCGTCACCCGGGAGATGCTGAAAGCGGCTTCCGGCGATGCGGATCCTCATGGCTCATTGCCCACGCTTCGAATTCAGGTCGCGCAGAGCGAGAAGGCACTCACGGGGGAAGTCACCAAGTTGCTCCCCGAAGAGATTCATCCGATGTGGCATCAGGAAATAAGAAAACACGCCTACCCCCAGGTCTACCGTTCCGATGACCGAATCACCTCGGCATTCAGCATGGTGCAGCGTCTCGAAGCAGTGACTTCCGAACAGACGGAAGCACTCGACGCACTCGCGGACAAGTTCGCTCTTGACTGGATGAACACCGGAGATCAGATCATCGAATGCAAGGAAGCCCTTCCAGACCTTGGGGAAATGCCAGCAGGTGAGCAGATGTCTTCCCTGATGAAATTCTCCACCCGTTCCGAGCAACTGGCATTCGACCGTGGTGAGCTTGTGATGGTGACCTTGCGTCGAATCGCCAGCGTGCTTGATTCAGCGCAGCACAACCAGATTCCAGTTCTTCATGAATTGGGTTCAGCGGGTCATCCGATTTCCGTGCAATTTCAAGTTGAAGCGACCCTGGACGCCTCTGACGGCCCATGACCGGACATGAGGGGCCATGATCTCTTTCCTCGATCCAGGTCAATAGGTCAATGGGTTCTTGATGGACTGCGCGTGGTGTTCTACCTTGGATTCAGCGGTTCACTCAGCCAGAGTGCTCTGAGGGCTCTCTGCCTCACCTACAGCTCTTCCCGGGGATACGACATGATTGGTCAACTGACAGCTTTACTGCGTCTTGTGTGTGTTCCGGTCGTGTCGTTGAGCATGCTTTTCCCCGCTTCCGCCGCCTCCGCACAGGGAACGATGGGACAGCTTCCCGGTCCGATGAGCAGTGAGGAACTTCACCAGCACCTCGGCCGGTTTCTCGAATTCGACATCGATGAAGCGCTGTTGATGGGAGCTCTGCACGCGGCCTATCTCGTTGAGTTCAAGGAACTCCGTGAGGGACGCATTGCGGCGTTCCTCGAGAGTGCGCAGGACCTCGACAATGGTGGAGCCATGCCGGACATCCGCAAGGTCCGGAAGTTCGTCGACCAACAAGCTGCGATCCAGACCGCGATTCGCAAACTTGATGACCGATTGTTCAGTCAGGTCGGCGAGTTGTTTTCCGCGGAGGACATGTTCCAGCTCGAGCGAGCCCGAAATTCTCGTGCGCGAATCCGTGCGCGAAGTGGCCTCACCGCGCAGATGGGATTGATGGGCACCCAGGATCTCTGGATGATTGTCGATCAACTCGAGCTCACTGGCGAACAACGTCAGGCGTTTTCCCAGGCGCTGCTTCCCTGGGAGGACCGCAGCACCGTGCTTTCGAAACAGGCTGCGAAAGCAGGTTCCTCGATGATGGTCAAGATGGTCGAGAAGTTCGATGAGCTCGGGTTCACCGGAGAGGAGTTCTCGGATATGGACTACTCCGATCCGGAAAACGCCCAGAAGCTTCGAGAATTGATGATGACCATCCAGCAGGTCTTCATGGAGGTCCAGGCGGAATCCGGCGAGGCGGTCGCCAAGATTCGTCGTCTGAATTCACGCACCTCCCGCGACCTCGACGGACTGCTCGACCCCTGGCTCGCGCGCAGTTTCAAGGATCAGTACCTCGCAGGCACGGGAATCGGTGCCGGGGCGATGTTTTCTGATGGATTCGAGGAGGAATCCATCGACTTCGATCAACCTGGATCGCTGTTCCTCTTTCAGGGCGACAAAAGTTTCAAGTACCAACCACTCCGCTTTGTTGACTTCTTCAGAAGTTCCGCACTGATTGATCCCGAGGATCGTCAGGCAATTGAGGTCCTCTTCCAGGCCTACCTTCAGAGTGACCATGCGCTGCTTGATGAGTCGATCAAGCTTCATGAAGAAATCGACCCCACCATGATGGGATTCGAGGCGATGACGGCCATGGGTGAAGAGGGCAGTTTGGAAGACCTGGGGGCGGCGGAAACTCCGATGATGAAATTGGTTCGGGGGTTGCAAGAAAGCGGACAACGCCGCGTAGAGCTTCGAAGCCAATTGATGCTGGATCTGGCGCAACTCCTTGAACTCCGCTCGGATCTGAAGCGCGAAGGTGAACTGCTCAAGCAATTGAAGAGCATCACCCCCGATGAGGACGTGGAGGACCGAATGTTCTTCGCTTCCGGGTTCTCCTCGGCCATGCCGGGTCTGACCGATCCCACGCTCTTCATCTCCACACCACAGCCCTGGATCGTTGATCCACTCGACCGGGCGGTCATCGACAGGCTCGTCGAACGCCTTGGCGAAGAGGACTGGCTGAAGCCGGTGATCGAGACGATGCACCAGGACTATCTGGTCGAGTGGCAGGATCGGATCACCCCCCTCATCACATCGCAACAGCGTGCACTATCCGAGCTGTACTCGGGTGCGAAGGGGGTGGATGGTGTTCCTTCGATGAGCCCTCCGACGGTGACACCCAGCACGGTCAGTGCTCGGCTCCGAGCGGCTATCGAGGCGATCCGTATCGCAGACATCGAGTTGTTTGATTCCATCTCCACGATGGTTCCCGATGATCTCCGCCCCACGATCGAACTCGAGCGAAATGCCCGCCTGATCGAAATAGCGCTGGGTGGCGCGGGTCAGCAACCCGGCATGAGCCTGTCGGAACCCAGCATTCTCGGGACTCCCGTCAACCTCCTGGAGATCGTGGCAACGCTTGAACTCACTCCCGAGCAGCGAACTGAGGTCTTTCGCGGTATCGATTCGGAACAGGACTCGTTGGTCGCTGCCCGCCGTGCACTTCAGGAGAGCTGGATCGAATACGCGCAGGCCGACCAGCAGGACCAGTTCGACTACCTGGTGAGTCAAGCGAACTCTGACGATCCCGGCTCAGTCGATGTTATCCCAAGCCGCCTTCCAGCTGCGTCACAGGAGATGACGGGTCTCACCGAGGCGACATCGGCCAGTGAAAAAGCGTTCATGGCTCGCGTTCTTGAGCTCCTGCCAACGGAGTCGCATGGCGAATTCCGTCGTTCGGTCGGCATCGCGAGGCATCCGGCGATCTACGGATACGACGACGATCTTGACTCCACATTCGAACTCCTTGACCGTATGAGCAGTCTTCGCGCTGAGCAGCTGGCGGAACTGGAAGTCATGCGGTCCGAGTTCGAACAGCTCTGGTCTGAGTCTGGTGACCGCCTGGTCGACTGCCTCGGCCGAATGCAGCAACCTCAGGGCATGAGCGACCGTCAGGGCTGGCAGGATTACATGAAAGCCCAGATGGAGCAGGAACAACTCGCATTTGATCGTCGCGAGCATGCGAGGCAGGGTCTTCTGATGATTGCAGGCACTCTGGATGCAGAGCAGCGTCGAAGGATTCCTGCATTACGCAAACTGGCCTCCCAGGCATCCTCTGCGCCTTACAACCAGCGACGAGTGGACGTTCCGGTCGACCAACCCTGACGAATCTCCCAGATACATCCGCCGATCGACTACCTTGGGGTTCAATTCCCTGGAGGTGAGTCCATGTCCGATCGCTTTATCCTTGCTCTCGACGAGGGCACCAGTTCCGTTCGCGCAATCGTCTTCGATGACCTGGGTGCGATCCGCGGGGTCGATCAGCAGGAATTCCCGCAGATCTTTCCGGAACCTGGCCAAGTCGAACACGATGCCGAGGAGATCTGGAAACTTCAGATCTTGGTGGCAAAGGGTGCACTGCGTGACGCCGGCGTCGCCGCAAGTCAGATCGCCGCACTCGGGATCACCAACCAGCGAGAGACGGTCGTGGTCTGGGATCGTGCCACCGGCACCCCGATTCACAACGCAATCGTCTGGCAGGATCGTCGTACCACTTCGCACTGCGAGGAGCTCCGCCGGGCTGGCCATGCAGAAATGATCCGCAAGCGAACCGGCCTGGTACTCGATCCCTATTTCTCGGGAACCAAGCTTCAGTGGATCCTGGATACGGTGCCCGGTGCTCGCGAGCGCGCGGTGCGTGGAGAACTGGCGGCGGGCACCATTGACACCTGGTTGACCTGGAAGTTGACCGGTGGAGAACGGCATGTGACGGATGTCAGCAATGCCTGTCGCACCCTGCTCTACGACATCAACGAGTGTGCGTGGGATGACGAACTCCTGGAACTCTTTGATGTGCCTCGCGAGATCCTGCCCGAGGTGGTTCCCACCAGTGGGGTGGTGGGTCGGGTGCAGGAAGAGATTCTGGGTGCTGAAATCCCCATCGGTGGCATGATCGGCGATCAGCAGGCCGCGCTCTTCGGTCAGCTCTGCGTCAAGGAAGGCATGGTCAAGAACACCTACGGCACCGGGTGCTTCATGTTGATGAACACCGGTGAGCAACCGGTCTTCGGGGAGCACCAGCTGCTCACGACCGTGGCCTGGCAGATCGGGTCGGGTCCGATCACCTATGCGATCGAAGGTTCGGTCTTCATCGCCGGGGCGGCGATCCAGTGGCTGCGTGATGGGCTGGGCGTGATCCAGAATGCTAAGGAGATCAACGACCTCGCCCGGAAGGTTCCCGACTGCGGTGGTCTCCAGTTCGTCCCCGCCTTCACCGGACTCGGTGCTCCCTACTGGGATCCCACCGCACGGGGTGCGATCTTCGGTCTGACCCGCGGGTCGACCCGGTCCCACCTTGCGCGCGCCACCCTGCATTCCCTCGCCCTCCAGTCCACGGACGTGATCACCGCGATGTGCGAGGACGGCTCGGTGCACCTGCCGATCCTTCGTGTCGATGGGGGGGCCTCTGCCAGTGATCTGCTCCTGGAGATGCAGGCGGACCTTCTGGGCGTCCCCGTGGAGCGGCCGACGGTGCTTGAATCGACCGCGTTGGGCGCCGCCTACATGGCGGGTCTGGCGGTGGGGGTCTGGAAGAACACCGACGAACTCGAAACTCACCGCACCATCGACCGTGTTTTTGAACCGTTGATGAGCGAAGATGATCGCAAGAGCGAACTCGCTCAATGGCACAAGGCAGTGGAACGGACCCTTCGCTGGGATACCGAGGAGACGACATGACCCAGGGTTTCAACCGTGATGAGATGATCAGCCGACTGAGCGAGGAGTTTGACGTCCTGGTGGTCGGGGGAGGTGCTTCCGGACTGGGAGTCGCCGTTGATGCCGCCTCGCGAGGTTACCGAACCGCCTTGTTGGAAGCACATGACTTCGCCAAGGCCACTTCAAGTCGGAGTACCAAGCTGGTGCACGGTGGAGTTCGCTACCTCGAGCAGCTGAACTTTTCGCTGGTGACCGAAGCGCTGCGCGAACGCGGTCGTCTCTACCACAATGCGCCGCACATGGTGACCAACCTGGGATTCGTTGTTCCGCGTTACACGTGGTGGGAGGGTCCCTTCTACGGAATCGGACTCAAACTCTACGATGCGCTGGCGGGAAAGCTGAACATCGAACACAGTAAGCAGTTGAACAAGAAGCAGACGATCGAGGCGATCCCCAACGTCCAGCAGAAAGGACTCGAAGGGGGGATCATGTACCACGACGGTCAGTTCGACGATGCGCGCATGGCGATCGCCCTTGCGCGCACCGCGGCGGATCATGGTGCGGTGGTCGCCAATCGAGTTGAAGTCACCGGCCTGCTCAAGGACGGCGACCACGTGGCGGGGGTGAAGGCTCGCGATGTCATTGCGGGCAAGGACTTCGAGGTGCGTGCCAAGGTCGTGGTCAACGCGACCGGCATCTTCTCCGACTCCGTGCGGAAGATGGACGACTCCGACGCCATGCCCATGATCGAGCCCGCCCAGGGCGTGCACCTGGTCCTCGATGCCTCGTTCGGGCCCGGAACCAACGCCATCATGGTGCCCCACACCGACGACGGTCGCGTGCTCTTCGTGATCCCCTGGCACGATCGCGTGCTGGTCGGAACCACCGACACGGCGATGAAGCATCCAGACCTCGAACCCCGCGCGCTCGATGAGGAAGTCGAATTCATCCTGCGCAACGCCGCTCGCTATCTCGAGAAGGATCCCACCCGGGATGATGTACTCGCGATCTATGCGGGCCAGCGACCGCTGGTCCACAAGGGTGGAACCGAAGGCAAGAGCAAGTCGATCTCGAGGTCCCACGAAGTCGTGGTCAGCGAATCGGGCCTGGTCTCGATCATGGGTGGCAAGTGGACGACCTACCGCCAGATGGCCGAGGACACCATGTCCCACGCGATCACCGTCGGTGGACTTGATGAGGCGCCCTGCGTCACCACGGATCTGCACCTTCACGGATGGTTGGGGCACAAGGACCCCAAGATGCCATCGGACCACGTTCGCCGGCAGTACGGTTCAGATGCGGAAGCCCTTGATGCACTGGCCGCCGAACGCCCGGAACTTTCCGAGCCGATCCACGAACACCTTCCCTATCGTGGTGCCGAGTTCGCGTGGGCTGCGCGCAATGAAATGGCGCTCACCCTCGAGGATGCACTCGCCCGCCGCACCCGATCGCTCCTGCTCGATGCATCCGCCGCACTGGAGGCCGCACCCCGGGTGGCGGCGATCATGGCGAAGGAGCTCGGTCATGACGAGGCCTGGCAAGCCGAACAGGTCGCCGAGTTCAAGGATCTTGCCGGGGGATATTGTCTTTCCTCATGACTGACTCCATGCGAGGTTGGTCGACCTGGCTGCTTGCCTCACTCTGTCTGCTCTTTCAGTTCGTGGTGCAGGTGCAGCCGTCGGTGATGATTCCCTCACTCGAGGGGGATCTCGCGATGAGTGCCGAGGAACTCGGGTACCTGACTTCCGCCTACTTTCTCAGCTACCTCATCTGCCAGATTCCCAGTGGTTGGCTTCTGGATCGTGTCGGGCCCCGACTGGTGCTGGCCGCATCCTTGATCCTGAGCGCGGGGGGGCTGATCTGGTTCGGTATGGCGGATTCGATCGGCTCCGCGATCGCCGCTCGCGTCGCCTTGGGCATCTTTGGTGCGCCCGCCTTTCCTGCAGCGGCTCTGGTCGCGGCGCGGTGGTTTCCCTCCAGGCGTTTCACCCTCATGCTGGGGTTCACCGAGTCCTTCACCCTGATCGGTGGAGTGTTGGTGGACCTTGGATTGCCATCCTTGGTCGATTGGACCGGGCGCGTCGGGTCGGGCGTGATCCTCGGCGGGTTCGCTCTGGTCCTGGGAATACTCTGCTGGGTTCTGGCTCGCGATCACCCCGCTCGTCATCCGGATCCGATCTCCCGAACCACGAAGGATCGAGTGGATTCCAATTCCTCTGACCGAACCCTTCTTGGTGTCTTCGTGGATCCACGGATCTGGCTCGCCGCGCTGCATGGTGGTCTGTTCTTCTCGGTGATCGCGGCCTTTGGCGGTCTCTGGGCAGTACCGTTTCTCCACCTCAGACTCGAGATCGATACCACGCAAGCGGCTCACGCTCTGGCGATCCTGTTCATCGCGGGCGCAATCGGCGCGCCCTTGATTGGGTTGGCCGCTGCCCGACCTCGTTGGAGAAGCATCATGCTGATGATCTCCTCGATTGCGTGCGCCGGGGCGGCCTTCGGAGTGGTTTATCTTCCGAGTGGTGGCTTCGTGATTCTTCTGATGCTGGTGGTCCTTGGTTTCTTTTGCGGAGCGTACGCCCTCGATCTGGCATTCGTGATTGATATTGTCTCCGAACGGCATCGAGGATTTGCGATGGGCATGGCCAACTTGATCCTCGGCGTGGTGGCCGGGCCACTGATGCTCATGTTGATCGCCCACGGGATCTCGGTTTCTGGAGCTGATCCTTCGGCATCGGTGCTCGAGGCGACGTTGTCCCAGATGCGCTATGGCTTGTCCTGGTTTGCCTGGGGACTCGCCTTGCTGGTTCCCACCGGAGTGATTCTGCTTCTGCTGTTATGGTTCTGCAATCGTCGATCTCGGACCGATTCATGCAATTTGATTCACTAGGATGGCCGTCATGAGAGTGTTGCTTCACGTTTTGATTCTGCTTCTTCTGTCATTCGCATTTTCGACTTCCACCACCATTGGGTCGCCTGCTCAGGATTCCGAATCCACGACCGTCACGACGGTACCCGCCACCATCCAGGATCCGGGGAACCTTGAATTCTCGAAACGAGCCTGGCCGCAGAAGCTTGGGATTCGCTCGGCCTTCTTTGCACGTCAGTGGCCGGCGGTAGACACCGTGGTCCTGGTCCCGGATGTCGCGACCTGGCTGGATGAGATCACGAAATGGAACATGAAGGTCGGGCGTTGGCCAGTCCTCATCGAGGATGACTACTACACGCACCTCTTCGTTCGCCGATTCGCCCCCAGTACCATCATCCGTCGGCCCTCGATCGGGACTCTGCTCCCGGATGATCCTGTCCAGCTGGAGGCCCTGGTTCGCCGCAAGCGAATCACCGCCTGGGCGGGTGAGGATGCGGCTTCCTCGGGAAAGACCATGAACGATCTCTTTCGCGAGAGCAAGTGGCCTCCCCCGGGGATCGTCGCCACCAGTTTCGGCGATCCGGCCTGGCCGGCCGCCCTCACGCTGGCCATCGCCAGGGGCCAGTTGCTGCGCACCTTCGATACCGAATTCAGTGATATCGGTGCGTCGGTGGACACCTCAAACACCACTCTGCTCCGAACCAAGGTCGAGAAGATGTTCAAGGAATCAGGGTGGAGCTGGGGTAAGCTCGGCGACCAGCTGCAGACGTTCACCTTGTGCCGGGACTTTTCGGTGCGCGCCCGGCCCCTCCTCCCGGGAAGCGCCCGAATCAACCTGCAAGGAGTAGAACTCAACTCCCCCGATCCACCGATCGCTCTCACCGACTTCATCGGTCGAGATTCCGAGTTGAATCGTTTTGCGGTGTGTGGTTGGATTTTCGGTGATCAAGTGCGCTGCATCTACATGGCGATGTGTTCGGTCTTCATCGACCGAAGTTCGGTGGCGCTCTTCAATGCCTACGAATCCCGGTCTGGTGCCGAGGCCTACCGCATCACGCCCGCGGCCCAGGAACTCAAGCGAGCAGGCTTCGAGGTAACCAGTCAGACCATCGAACGCAATGCTTCCCTTCAGGGATGGCGGAGACTCGTTCTGGGTGGGCTGGATTCGGACGTTCTCTTCATGAACACCAGCGGTCAGTCCGCCCGCATGGAGCTCGCGGGTGGAGACATCGGACACACCTCCGACATTCCCTCGTTGCATCAACCACTCGCGTTGCAGCTCATTCACTCATTTTCCCTGCAGAGTCCTGCATCGCCTTGGACCATTGGAGCCCGCTGGCTTGATCGAGGTGTCTACGCCTACGTCGGAAGCTGCAACGAGCCTTTCCTCGCCGCGTTCAAATCGCCCCTGCAGGTGGTGAAGTGGATCGCCAATTACGCGCCATTTCTCGTTGCTTCCCGTCAGTACCAGGGACCGATGAGCAAGCCCTGGCGTGTGGTCACCATTGGCGATCCCCTGATGCTTATCGAGCGCCCCGGAGTCAATCCCGTGAAACGGGTCGTCCAGGGAAGACCGCTCCAAGAGGGTGAATCAGATCTTCGCCGCGACGTGTTGCGTCAGCTTCGATCCGATCAAGGAGCGGATGCGGAAGTCTACCGAGACCTGATCCTGCTCAACCAGGATGATCTGGCGATATCACTTTGGGAGCGCGATCGTGAATTGGCTGGTTCCGCTGAGGCAGAAGCGATCCTGCCTCTTCTTTTCCAGCGCCGGCAGTTCGCCAATCTAGTTCAGGCGTACCGCATGATCGATGAACCGACTCTGAATGCCAAGAATCTGCTCTGGACCAGTTCCCTGCCCCGACTCTCGGAACTGAATTCGGTCATCGATCTCGAAATGCTCGAGGGCGCACTTCGGGAACACCTGATGTCCAATGACCTTGACATCCTGATCCCGCACATCAGGCGACTCAAGGGAGATCAGGCGGTGCGCCCTGCGGTGCTGGCCGCTCTGGAACTGGCTACCACGGACCTCGACCAGAAGCGACTGCGCAACCTGCTGGCCAAGAAGTCCAGCAAGAATCGATGAGTTCGGTATCCGAGTCCTGATTCACGGCGACGAGGCTTCAGTCTCCGTACGCGCATTTTTTTCATCAGCGCATCTCGATCGAGTTCAAGCGGGGGCAGTTGCCTGACCGGAGCCTTGATCGAGCGTGCCGCGACCTCCATTGCCTGCACCAGGCAGATCATCCCATCGAAGGTCGGGTGCAACTTGTCCACCGCGATCATGCTGATGCCGTCTTTCCCTGGATCCCACTGGTGGGCCCCGACGGTGATACTCGAGCCTTGCGAGAGCTGATCTGTGAGCCGTTGAAGTGGTACGACTGCGACGTTCGGACGTTTATCCGCCCACTCGTTGATCCGTTGGTTGGCCTTGATGACGGTGCTTCGCTTTGGAATTTGTCGGGAACTGATCACGAAACTCTTGATGCCTTCAAGGTCCGGGACCTCGCCGATCACCATCGGGACTCCCGTCGCGGCGATTTCATCGAGCATGCTCAACCCGATCTCGAGAAAATCCAGACGTTTCTCTTCTGGGATCACTCCGAAGGTGAACCAGAAGAGGAAGTCAACTCCAAAGACCAGTTCCGGTTCCCACTGGAGAATTCGATCCACCGCGGAACGGCCGAATTCACGCGGCCGACTGAAGAACAGGAAGCTCGAGAGGTCCAGGTACACCAGTTCTTCCGGCCCGTCTGCGGCGGCCAGCAGGTCCTTCATGTTGAGCATGGTCTTGGAATACTGCTCGGTATCGACTTCGACTTGTTCGACCACCACTCCAAAGCCGGCAGAAGCACTGGCGCCGATGATCGCAATCCGCTGGATTGGTTTCGTTTCCCGGGGTGCCGACTCGATCGCATCGTTGGCGTCCTGCCCGAAACAGCTCCCCAATGCGACCATCAGCAGGATGATGAGGTTTGCTGCGATGGGCATGCCGTCACCTCCGGCACTCAGCGGTTGCTGACGGCACTCAATCCCAAGGCTTCCGCCATGGCTGACCCGAGATCCGCCGGGCTCTCCGCAACGTTCGCACCGCAGCGGCGGAGGATTGCGATCTTGGCGTCCGCGGTGTCGTCGGCACCGCCGATGATCGCACCCGCGTGGCCCATTCGCTTACCGGGAGGGGCGGTCCGTCCGGCGATGAAGGCAGCTACCGGTTTCTTCATGTTGGACTGGATCCACTCCGCTGCCTCGGACTCGTCGGAACCACCGATCTCTCCGATCATGATGACCCCGTCGGTCTGATCATCCTCGTTGAACATGGTGAGCAGCTCGATGTAGTTGAGTCCCTTGACTGGATCTCCGCCGATGCCCACACAGGTGCTCTGGCCCATACCGAGTTCCGAACACTGCCAGACCGCCTCGTAGGTCAGGGTTCCGGAACGACTGATCACTCCGATCGACTTGCCGGTGGGGGCGTCGCTCGCGGCAGTGTGGATGTAGCCGGGCATGATGCCGATCTTGCATCCATCCTGGAAGGTGGCCGAGGGGCCTTCTCCTGCGACGCGCTTGCCTGGAGTGATGATGCCCGGGCAATTGGGTCCGATCAGGACGCTGTCCGGGTAGTGGGCGAGTGCCGCCTTCGCCCGGACCATGTCCTGGGTGGGAATGCCCTCAGTAATGGCGCAGATCACTCGCACCCCGGCGTCGGCGGCCTCGATGATTGCCTCGCCCGCAAAGGGGGGAGGCACAAAGATCATGGTGGCGTCCGCTCCGGTCTCCAGAACCGCTGCTTCCACGGTATTGAAGATCGGTAGACCGTTGGTGTCGCTCTGACCGCCCTTGCCGGGGGTCACCCCTCCGACCATTCGAGTTCCGTAATCGAGGCAGCCCTTCGTATGGAAGGCGCCGCTTGCCCCGGTGATGCCCTGGCAGAGCACTTTGGTTGTTCCGTTGACGAGTATGGACATGGGACGTTCAGGATAACGAGTCGAGCCCCATTGCGCCCCTTTTGTTCAACCTTCCTACAATCTGTTCCATGAAGACTCCGTCCAAGACCGGATCCAGGACCTCTCCCAAAAAGGGGGCTCCCTCCAAGGGACTCACCTATGCCGCTTCGGGCGTTGATATCGAAGCTGGCGATGCGGTCGTGGATCTGATCAAACCCTCTTTGCGCCGCACGCACAGTGCGCGCGTCATGGGGCAGCACGGGGCCTTCGCCGGGATGTTCCGGCTCGATTACAACGAAGCGCTCTTCAAACGAAACTATCGGGATCCAGTGCTGGTCGCCTGCACCGACGGAGTCGGTACCAAGGTGAAGCTGGCTGCGGACCGCGGCATCCTGGACACCGTCGGAATTGATTGCGTCGCAATGAATGTCAACGACCTCATTGTGCAGGGTGCCGAGCCGTTGTTCTTCCTTGATTACCTCGGTCTGAGTCGCGTGGATCCTCCCGAGACCGCAGCCATCATCGAGGGTGTCGCGCGCGGATGTGAGATTGCCGGCTGTGCGCTGATCGGTGGTGAATGTGCGGAGATGCCTGACATCTACGAGCCTGGTGACTTCGACGTCGCGGGCTTTGCGGTCGGGGTAGTCGAACTCGCCCGAGCCGTCGATCCGGCACGAGTCGAGCCGGGCGACGTGCTCATCGGACTTCGTTCCAGCGGAATTCACTCGAATGGCTTCTCACTCGTTCGCCGAATCATCCAACACGCGCAGCTCGATCTCGACGAGGTCCATCCGGAACTCGATCCGGAACGAACGCTGGCTCAGGTTCTCCTGGAACCCACCCGGATCTATGCGCGGCCGGTGGTGAAGCTGCTCTCAGGATATCGGGTAAAGAAGGTGGTTTCCGGTATGGCGCACATCACCGGCGGGGGGCTTCCGGGTAACCTCAACCGAGCGCTTCACGACGGGGTCGCGGCCGAGGTGCAACTCGATTCCTGGGAGGTTCCCCGGCTGTTCACCTACCTCCAGGAACATGGCAACGTCGCCGACGATGAGATGTTCCGGGTCTTCAACATGGGCATTGGCTACGTGTTGATCGTCCGACCGACCTTCGCGGAGGCGGTTCAGCGAAAGCTTCGCAGCTTCGGAGAAGACCCCGTTCGCCTGGGCAAGATCGTCCGGGGCAAGGGCGAAGTGACTCTTCGGTAGTGAATCCCCACCGGTTAATCGGAACCTTTCCAACGTCGATTCTGTTTTTTCTCCGACTGCTGCTTCTTGTGCTTGAGTCGCCGCTCTTTCGAAGCGCGCGTGGGTCTGGTCTTGCGCCGCACTTTCGGCTTTGATTCGCAGGATTCGATCAGCGTGCGCAGTCGATTCAGGCAGGCTTCGCGATTCTGGTGTTGTGATCGGTGCTCATCCGACACCACCCGGAGTTCATCGGTTGAGCGAACCAGGAGATGTCCCGCTTGGTCTCGTATCCGGATCACCGCTTCGGGGTGAACGCCACCAAGTGCGTCCAGCCCCACACGAAGCTCCGCTCGGGTGGACGTCTTGTTGACATGCTGTCCGCCGGGACCTCCACCACGCGAAAAACTCCAGGTGAGATCCGAGGGGCTGGCCCAGACACGTTTTCCCAGGCTGACCGCGTCGCCCGGCCGGTGTCGGTCGCGTGGGTCAGGATTGGGAGTCGAATGTGAATCAGGAGTTTGAGGCGGTAATTCACTCATCTCTCGGCATTCTCTCCATTTGGGACCATGCCGTCGAGTCCGAACATCGCCCACGATGGCGTATGATCCTAAAACCATGTTCACCACGCTTCTGGCCATCCCCTGTCTGTGGCTCTCGACCACCGAGTTCGACCCCGCCGCACCTCCGGAGGATCGACCCAGTGAGGTCTTCGAACTGGATTTCTCCGCAACCGCCTGGTTTCCTCGCTTGACCGGAACCTTTGCGATCGGTCCCAACGGGACTTCCCTGGATGTGGAGACCGACACCTTTCTTCATGGTTCGGAAGTCGCTTTCAACGGAGAGCTTGATCTGCGGGTCGGAGCCTGGACATTCCACCTTGCCGGGTCCGAATTCTCGACCAGTGGCAATGGTGTGCTCGAGCAATCGGCACGGGTGGCAGGCGTCAACCTCGCTGCGGGGTCCCTTTGGTCGAGTTCCTACGACCAGTGGACGATTGAAGCCGAGGCGGATCTGGCGATCTGGCGCCCCTTCGCCGATGAGCCCTTCCCCTGGAGCACGCCCGGGCATCGAGCCACCAACCAGAACGCCGAAAAGGACTACCTCGTCGACTTGCGAATCAATGGTCGTCTTGGCTATCGGTTCACCCATGTGCGACAGACGTTTGATTCACCCACCGGAGCTCTGCGTTCCACCAGCAATGCGGATTGGAGTGCGATTGTCCTGGGCGTGATCGTCGATGTCGGTATCGACACCCGTCCCTTGATTCCCTTCATTCGTGAACTCGAGTTCGAAGCCGGTGCCACCGCCAGCCCGGTGATCGCCGGGGGCTCCGGATACCTCTTCGGCATCGAGGCCACTTTGCGGGCCTATATCATCGAGAATGCTGCACTGGTCTTTGGATTCCGATTGCAGGGAACCAATGCCAGTGCGGGAGAGTATGAGAGAAATGGTTCGGTCATGGGTTTGGTCGCAGGGGCCACGATTCGTTTTTAGCGCCCCGTTTCGGGCAAGGAAGTTCTCGTCGATGAGTAAAGCCGGATCCAGTGGAAAGTATCGAAGGGCCAAGCTTCGCCACGCTCTGTTTACCCTTGCGCCGGACCGGCTGCTGGGTGGAAGACTGCTGCGTCGACACCTCAAGGACGAGGTCGTGGTTCGACGTTTCGAAGTCCCGATTCCCCGCTGGCGTTCGGAGTTGGACGGACTGCGCATCGGCCATCTGAGTGACCTCCATATGGGCGATCTCATGCCCCAGGAGCGAGTAGACCACATCAATCGGTTGCTGATGGGTGAGCGACTCGATCTGGTCGCCTTCACCGGAGATGCGGTGGACCTCGACTGGCACGGAATCGAACGGTTCTTTGCCGGGATGGCAGCTATTCCCGCGCCCCTCGGTCATTTTCTAGTCCTCGGTAATCACGATCATCTCGACGATGCGGAGGCGGTCGTGGCTGCCGCGCGCGACGCGGGGATCACCGTCCTCATGGACGAAGCCATCGACATTGAGGTGGCCGATCGCGGTACGATCCGAATCGCCGGGGTCGATTGGTCCAAGCGTCTGCAGGAATGCAGTCAGCAAATCGCCCAGGTCTGCACGCCGGACTCCGATGACGTCGATGCTCGCTCCTGCGACCTTTTGCTCTCGCACAATCCCAAGGGATTCATCGAAGCCACCCGGCAGGCAGTACCCCTGACCCTGTCGGGGCACACCCACGGCGGTCAGGTTGCCCTCAAGGGTCGTCCGGATCGAAACCTCGCCGTCGCCCATCGACTGAGCGCGGGTTTCTACGAACGCGAAGGCAGTGCACTCTTCGTGACCACCGGTGTGGGTTCGTGGTTTCCGCTGCGCGTCCATTGTCCGCCCGAAGTAGTGGTCCTCGAGCTACGCCACGGGGACTGGGTGGAGCCGGTGGATCCCGACAACTCGATCGACTAGTTCTTTGTGAGTCGCTCGGTTTCCCGGGCAATCAGCTTGAACACCGCTTCGATGTGGGCTTCCTCGACTCGCGACTGCCCGATCGAGACTCGGATCACGAACCGATCGGAACCGTCTTCAGTGGCCAGTCGGGTGTGGCTGAGGTGGGCCTTGCCGGTCTGGTTGACCGCGTCGAACACCGCCTTGGTCGCGTCATCGCCATCCACGTGGTGGAAGCACACCAGGGTGAGGTTGCGCGGGGTGGTGAGTTCCAGGTGTGGGTGTCCCGCAATGCGTCGTTCGAATCCCTCGGCCAGTTCGAGGTGGTGGCGGATGAGCGCCTGCAGTCCCTCGATACCGTAGAAGCGCAAAACGAACCAGAGCTTGAGTGAACGGAATCGTCGTCCCAGCGGGACCTGCCAATCCCGGTAGTCGATGACCTTTCCGGATTCGGTGGCGGCATTGCGCAGATATTCCGGCATCACGGTCAGGGTTCGGATCAAGGGTTCGCGATCCCGTACCCAGAGGCAGTTGCAGTCGAAGTTGGTGAACAGCCACTTGTGGGGGTTGAAGGTGTAGCTGTCGGCGTGTTCCACGCCCTGATGCATCGCACGAAATTCCGGGCAGACTGCGGCGGCGCCGGCGAATGCCGCATCCACGTGCAGCCAGATGCCGTGTCTTTGGGTGATCGCTGCGATCTCGGCAACGGGGTCGATTGCGACCGAAGAAGTGGTTCCTACCGTGGCGCAGACGTAGCAGGGCCGCAGTCCTGCGGCGAGGTCGGCCTCGATCTGTCGTTGGAGTGCGACGGGGTCCATTCGATGTTCGGCATCGACGTCGATCAAGCGCAGGTTCGCCGCACCCATTCCGGCCATCTTCACCGCCTTCGCGATCGATGAATGCGCCTGGTTGGAGGTGTAGACGACGAGTCGGGGGTCGACGACGCCGAGGCCGTCCTCGTTGACCCGCCAGTCGGTGGCCCGCTCCCGCGCGGCCAGCAGGGTGACGAAGGAGGCACTTGATGCGGTGTCCTGCAGCACACCGCCACCGGGACCCGGTTCCGAGAGGAAGCACTCCGGAAGGTCCAGTGCCTTGGCCATCCAGTCCATGACCAGGGTCTCGACTTCGGTGCAGGCCGGACTCGTCGACCAGATCATCCCCTGCACCCCCAGTCCGCTCGAGATCAGGTCCGCCAGGATCGAAGGTCCGGATGTGTTGGCCGGAAAATAGGCGTGCCAGTTGGGATTCTGCCAGTGGGTCAATCCGGGAAGTACGATCGAATCGAGATCGCGCACGATCGCTTCGAAGGATTCGCCGGAGGCAGGGGGGTTCTCTGGAAGTTGGGCGCGAATCGCTCCGGGTTGACTTTGACTCAGCACGGGGTGTTGCTCCACCCCGCCGTAGAGGTAGTCAGCCACCCAGTCGATCATTTCCTTGCCGTGGCGGCGGAACTCGTCTTCTCCCATGTGGAAGGAGGTGGCCGAATCGGACGAGGCGGTGGGGGGATTGGGTGAGCTCATCCCTCCATGCTAGCTGCCAAGTCGGCTCCGATCATCTTCTTCTTCGACGGGCGATGAGTCCCCCGAGCCCGAGCAGGTACACACCTCCGGGTGCGGGGACGTATTCGATGCGGCGCTGAACTGATTGGGACCCTTCGGCGTCGTCGTTGGCGCCTTCTGGAACCTGCCAGCCGAATTCGATCTCAAAAAGCTGGGCGATGTCCTCCGAATCAAGGCCTTCCCGAGGCGGGCGCGGTACCACCCACTGTCCGATTTGAATCGCTCGGGCATCCGGCAGATCAAGGGAGTTCGGTTGCGGGTCGGGCCGCAAATTCATGAGTGTTCGGAGTTCGGCTCCCGGCAGCGGTCGTCTTCCCGTGTTCACGGTGACGTTCAGGTACCGATTCACCGAATCATCGGCAAAGTCGGGGAGTTTCTCCCGACGATCGCGACCGCCTTCCCGTTCCAGCGGAGTTGATTCCAGTCGACGGCCGGGGCCTTCAGGTTTCGCCCCTTCGATCGGATACAAGTTGACCGATTGGCCCGTTTCGGCACGGCGGTAGACGGCATACATTCTGATCACGCTGTAGCCGCTGAAATCTGCAGCGACAGCGCTCCCATTGGTGGTGTTGGTTTCGCCGGTGCAGGCACCGGCTACGACACCACTGCTTGCCGTGAAGGCAAGCACGCGGTTTCGAATCCGCATTGTCTTGGTCCCTTTCCCTCGCCGTGTTCGTTCCCGCACCGAGTGCAGGTTCCAACGCGGCCTCCTCTTTTCCACGATCCCTTTTCACAGCCGAAGGCCCCTCTCACAAGGCACGACGACGAATCGACCCTATCGAGATCACGATTGGGAATCCAACAAAAAAACCTTTTTTTGTAGTGGGTTCAGGCTGCCTTCAAAGCCGCTGAGGGCTGTTTCATCCCTCTGGTCCTGTGGGAAGAGGGGTCAAAAAACAGAACTTCCGACCAGGTGCGGAATACGCGCCTGGTCGGAAGTTTTCCTCCGACCACCGGTGTCTTGCTTGACATCCAGGAGTCTCTTCACACAACTTGAAGTCCGTATCTGTCCGTTTATCTGCGCCGCTTTCTGCTTGCCAGACCACCCAGTCCCAGCAGCGCGAGAGCGCCTGGTGCAGGAACCACGGTGAATGTTCCGGAGGCGCTTGCTCCGGTGGTGAATGCGAAACAGTCGGATCCACCGATGATGTTTCCGGAAACGCAGAAGGCGTCGAGTCCGCTCGCGTCGCTCCAGACCCAGCCATCGCCCCAGGAGTCCTGCATGAAGACGGAGTAGTCCCCGGCAGCAAGCTCCATGGTGAAGCTGGTTCGATATCCGCTGGCGCTCACGCCACCACTCCCCCAAGGGCTGAAACTCCATGGGAAGGTCGACGATTGACTGGTCCCCACATAGATGTAGGTGCCATCAATGAACATGCTGGCAATCGTGTCCCCGGCGGCGTTGACCAGTTGCCAGGAATCTTCGCCGATGTATTGATCCTGATGAACGGTGAAGTTGATGAGTTCCGCGGTGGCGGTGCCGCCGAGGGTCAGTCCGGCGAGGCCGGCCGAGGTGAGTGCGAAGCGTCGTGAAGAAAGGGTGTTGTGCATAGCTGTTTTCCAGTGCAAGTCATGTGGAATCCGCCGGTGCCCGAGTGGGCGGGCCCGGCGAACAAGGGTGTGTCAGTGTTTTCTGCGTCGGGGGCTCAGGCCGCCGAGGCCGAGGAGGGCGAGGGCGCCGGGGGTGGGGGTGAATCTCCAGGCGAATTCGGAGCCGCCGAAGAAGACTTCACCAGCTGCATTCTTCGAACCCATTTCGCAGTCGAAGATGAAGAAGCGCTGTGATCCAGCAGCTTCAACTCGTGAAGTTGCGAAGGCGAACTGGCCGACCCAGACTGCGTACTCGCCGATGCCTTCGACAGCACCTGCGACCTGGTCAATATTGGGGTTGATGTTGGACCAGCCTGAACCGGAGGGAACGAATGCGCCGGTGCCCCAGCCCAGGCCAAGCGCAGTACCGTTGATTGGCGCTGCATTGCCAACGCCGTAACCAATGGTGGCAAAGCTGTCGATCGATGAATCCGCGAAGCCTGGGATGTCGAGCGAAGCGTTGGGTGCCCAGGTACCGCCTGCACCAATCTGGACGTCACTTTGGTTGAAACCGCCGTTGTCCTTGGTGACGATCTGAGCGTTGAACACGTTCAGAGCGATGTCTGCCCGGTCGTAGACGGCGTACATCTTGATGACGGTGTAGTCACCGACCTCTGCGACGGTGCCATCGAAGCTGAGGAAGTCGGCGGAGGCGGCGGTGGCGAGTGCCGCGATGGTGGTGGCGCCGATGAAAATGCTCTTGGTGTTCACGTGAACCGGTTTCCTTCCAACCCTTTTCCCTCAGGTCGGATGGAGGCACCTGCGTCGGCAGGCGCGGTGCCGTTGAGTCTCTCTGTGCTGGTCTTCTGGATCCGAACCCGGGGGGATCGGATCCAGAAGGTCTTCTTCCAGCACGTCTGGTGGTGATCACTTCGGTGAGGCAGGTGATCGAGGTAGCCGGTCAGGCTCGATTTCGTCGGCGACCGAGGCCGGCAAGTCCGAGCAATGCAAGTGCGCCTGGTGCGGGTACGACAGTGAACGTACCGGCGGCAGCGAACCCCGTGGTGAAGGCGTAGGTGTCCGAGCCACCGATGATGTTGCCGACGACGTTGAATGCGTCGAGACCACTTGCGCTGTTCCAGACCCATCCGTCACCCCAGGAGTCCTGCATGTCGACGGTATAGGTGCCCGCTGCGAGTTCCATCTGAAAGGTGGTGGCGTAGCCATCAACTGATGCGGAGGAACCCCAGAGGCCGAAGCTGACCGGGTAAGTCGAGGACTGGCTGGTGGGGATGAAGATGTATCCACTTGAGATGAACAGCTCAGCAATGATGGTTCCGCCATCATCAATGAGCTGCCAGGAGGCTTCACCAATGTATAGGTCGTTGTGGACGGTGAAACTGATGAGTTCTGCGGTTGCAGTACTGCCAAGAGTGGCCATGGCAATACCTGAAGCCGTGAGTGTGAATCGTGAGGTCATTTCTTTATTTCCTTTGCACTGTCGTTGGAGGGTGGTCATCCGGCTGGGTGCGTTTGTCGTACCCAGCCGGATTATTCCTCCGACCGCCCCACATCGAATTCAATCATCTTGTGAATGAATGATGTGGTATTTACTTGCGTCGACGTCGTGATGCCACGCCACCGAGTCCGAGCAGTGCGAGTGCACCTGGTGCGGGGATGCCGTAGGTGAACACGTCTCCACCAAACTGAACTTCAGGGTCGGCAAAGCCGATCTCACCGTCGAAGATGAACCAGTCACCAAAGCCCACGCGGGAGCTTTCAACGACGAACTGTCCAACGACCACGGAGAAGCCGCTGATTCCATCTTCACCGCCAGCGTAGGTCGAGCCGGTCTGCGTGTTGGTGGGGTTGCCGTTGTACCAACCTGAACCCGAGGGAACGAAGGCGCCGAGACCGCCGGTTGCGTCCAGGAACGTGGGGTCCAGGGCCGTACCGTTGGTGGCTGCGTCTGGGCCGACGCCGTATCCGATGGTCGCATAGCTGTCGATCGCTGAATCCGCGAAGCCGGGAATATCAAGCGATGCGTTGGGGGCCCAAGTACCGCCGGCACCTATCTGTACGTCACTTTGGTTGAAGCCGCCGTTGTCTTGGGTGACTACTTCCATTTCGAACAGATTCAAAGCGATGTCGGTGTTGTTGGAGAACACAGCGTGCATCTTGATGACGGTGAAGTCACCGACCTGGCTGACGTTGCCATCAAAGCCCAGGAAGTCGGCGGAGGCGGCGGTTGCAAGTGCGGTGGTGGCAGCGGTGCCAAGGACGAAATTCTTAAGAGTAAACATATCTAAACGGTTTCCTTCCAACCTTTTCCCTGAGTCGGATGGAGGTGTTGGCGCACCGTGCGACAACACCGGGGTATAAAATTCGTTGAAGCTAGAGTTCAGTTCGCCGGCGTCGACGTGCTCCTCCGGCCAGAAGGCCAGTGAGGAGCCAGGCGGCCGCGGGTGCAGGAATCTGCATGACCTGGTCTTGTGCTTCTGGATTCGTGAGGCCCACGAGGTCTGCCGACTGGAATCCACCCATGCCCAGGGTGGAGATCATCTCGGTGGCAGCGTCGGCGATTTCGTTCTCAATCTCCGGGGACTGGTTGCCTTGGCCGTTCCATTGGAACGCACCCATGTCAAGCGCCATCTGGGTGACCATGCCGGCAGCGGTGGTGGCGGTGAAGCGCTCGTGGGTGATCTCCCAGATCACCATTTGCAGTGCTGAGGCCACAACGTCACCGTCGGTGGTGTCGATGATTCCCCCGTGGACAGGGTCGATGTTGCGGGCATAGAGATCCTGGATGATCTCGGCTCGTTGTTGGCCCATCGGACCGGGGCTGGGGGGGCTTGTGGGTGAATCCTGGATCGGCGTGAGTGCGAAGTCGTAGGTGGAGCCGATATCCACGCCCTGGTAGAGCTGGAGGCAGTAGGTCTGAATGTTCCCGGGAATCGAACCGTCAAGGTCCTGCCAGACGTACTGAGCGGTCTTCACCTGATAGAAGGTGTCGCTCGACGATGTCTGGTCCCAGAGGTTTGCCGTGTTGTAGGCGACTTGTTGTCGAGTCCCAAAGGCGGTTCCCAGGAGTTCCAGAGTGACGTCAGCGCTTGCTTGAAAGCTGATCGTCGCGGCTGCACAGGCACTGGCACCCAGGGTCAAGGTGGTCATACGCCCCAGGGAATTCGTGCGTTGCTGGCGTTCTGCAGTGTGTAGGTTCTGATTGCTCATGATGGTGTTCTTGAGGATTCCTTGTCCAGTCGGCTCAGTCCGCAACGATCGCCCGCTCCATCTGGAGTTCCTACCTCTCGACCTTCTGGTCTGCGGGTTTGCTGCGTCAGGCGTGCGATGCTTCGCGGAAACCGGGTGCACGCACCACGACAGGGTTGCGTGCAATCCAGGCAGTGCCTGTATGAATCAACTGGGGTGTTTCTGGTGGTGTGTGGTGGTGTTCCGTGGTTCTAGTTCAAGAGTGAATACAGCAGGATCCATTGCTGGATCATCGATCAGTTGTTTCTCTCTCAAAAGAACTCGCCAGCCTGCCGAGCCACGGCGCGCTGGTGTGAAACACACACCCGGGGGTGGATTGTTGTTCCACGTCCCTGATCCCTTTCGGATTGTCCCTTTTCGCTGCGTTTCACAGCGGAATTCAAACGATCATGGGAGTGCTGTAAAACAAGGCGTTTTCAGCACATCGCTTGAATTGTCACTGGTGCACGATCGTGCATCAGTTGCTCCAACATGGCCGGAGCGTCCCGTGTGACCCGACGACTCCCTCGATCGGGTTACGTTGGTACTGTAGCAGACTTACATTGATTGCAACCTCTAAAAATCAGTTTTTCGAATGTAGGGGCTGTTTCATTTCCCAGAGCGGCCTCCTGCCTTTCCAATCAGGTTCTCCATTGCGCACGCGAGGATTTCTTCCTGAACTGAGTTTNCCGAGCTCGTGCTGTCTCAGCCTTCAGTTTGCACACAGGGTGACTTGGGGGGAAGTGCTTGGGGTGCAGCCGGTCAATGACCTGCTCTGTCTCGATCCGACCAGGTTCCTTCCATCGGATCATTCATGGTGCTGACCCAGCGGTCGATCCTCGAGTGCGTCGGGACCTCATGGAGACCGCGTACACGCAAGCACCCCGCGCCAGGTGACGCGGGGTGCAGGAAGTGGATCGGAATGAGCNTGCTCNNGGGCACTCAGCTCAGGGGGTACTGNCCCGGNACGGCGGAAGGNCGGGGCTGCATCGGCATGTCCATCGTGAGCCCGTGCTTGAAGGTGTCCTGCTCGGAGTCTTCGGTCATGAACTCCCAGGTCAGGGGCATGCCGGAGTAGGCGCTTTCACGTCCCATCGCGGCGGTGAGTGAGCTGTCCGCGGTCTGGTTGAGCTCGATGATCGGCTTGCCGGCGACGATCGAATCGACCAGGTCCTTGTGCTCCTGGCGGTAGGCGGCCCCGATGTTGCCACGTTCGCTGTAGAGCTCCTTGCCGTTGCGATCGACGATTCGCGAGCCTCCGTTGATCGCCTTGATGTAGGCGATGCCTTCGGATCCGTAGATGACGTTGTCCACGTCCGACTTGGTGCCGGGCACCTGGCGACAGCGGAAGGAAACGATTTTCTCGCCCGGATAGGTGTAGTCGACGGACATGTTGTCCCACATCTCGCTGTCATCGGGCCGCGTGAAGCGACCACCCATCGCGTAACAGCGTTCGGGGTTGCCGAAGACCCAGTTCATCACGTCGATGTTGTGCACCGCCTGCTCACAGATCTGGTCTCCGGAGAGCCAGGTGAAATGCATCCAGTTGCGCAGCTGGTATTCCGCATCGGTCATGCCTTCTTCCCGATCGCGGTACCAGATCCCGGTGGAGCAGTACCGTGCCGTGGCTGAAAGCGGTTCGCCGATCATGCCGTTCTGAATGTGCTTGATCGCCTCGGTGTAGTTGTTCTGACGCCGGTACTGGGTTCCGGTGACGATCGCGGTGCCTTGGGCTTCGGCCTTTGCCTGAGCCCGCTGGCAGGCGTGCCATCCCGCCGCATCCAGGCAGACCGGTTTTTCAGCGAAGACGTGCTTGCCCGCCTCGACCGCCTTCTCGACGTGCCAGGGTCGAAACCCTGGAGAGGTCGTCAGCAGGACGCAGTCGACGTCCGGGTCGTTGATGACCGCTTCGTAGGATTCCAGCCCGCCGTAGATCTTCGAGTCCTCGACCGTGACCTTCTCCCCGTGGACCTCACGGAGTTGATCCCGCTTGGTGCGGGCCTTGTCGGCGCGAAGATTGCCCATCGCGACCAGTCGCACGTTGTCGTTGATGGTCAGCGAGTCGTTGCAGGCACCGGTGCCTCGTCCGCCGGTGCCCACTATGCCGAGGTTGACGGTCTCCAGTGCTCGTCGTCCCCGAGGGGCTCCAATCGCGAAGGGGGCGATCGAGGCGGCGGCGGTGACGGCTGAGGCCTGCTTGATGAAATCACGGCGGTCGGNCTTATCGGTCATGGTCGGTAGGACCTCCTGGTTGGGCTTGCAACATCAACAGTACACGAACCATGTGCGACTGGATCGTCGAAAAACTGTGTTTCTCAGGCGGGAATCGTCTCCAGTTCGTTCTGGACGGCATCCATCAGCTCGCCGACGATCTCCGGCCCGAAATCAAACCGGCATTCCGCCGCCTCGAAGAGGTTCGGAAGCGGCTTGCTCCCGCCCAGTGTGAGCGCCCGCTTGTACGCGTCGATCGCTTCGCGTTCGCCCTTGCGCTTGGAGTTGAGCCAGACCTGAAGCGCGCCCAGCTGGGCTATCCCGTATTCGATGTAGTAGAAGGGCATGCCGAAGATGTGGGACTGGCGGTGCCAGACGTACTGTCGTTCGGTCTCGAATCCGCTCCAGTCGACGTTGCCACCGAAGCGCTGGTCCAGTTCGATCCACTGACGGGTCCGGTCCTCGTTGCTGTGGCCGGGATTGAGGTAGATCCAGTGCTGGAAGGCATCGACCTGTGCGATCCAGGTCAGGACCATGAGGATCGCCTCAAGGTGGTCCCTTCGTGCACGATTCGAGTCGACGTCGTTGTAGAACTCACCCAGGTACGGATAGGTCAGCAGTTCCATGCTCATCGAAGCCACCTCCGCAAACTCGATAGGGGAGTGGCGGTAGCCGACGAGGGGATCGTGGTCGGCCAGGAACGAGTGGAAGGCATGCCCCGCCTCGTGCACCATCGTCTCGACGTCCCGTTGTAGCCCAGCGGCGTTCATGAAGATGAAGGGCATGCGGGAGAAGTCACGGTTGTACTGGTACCCGCCCGGGGCCTTGTTCTGCCGGGTCTCAAGATCCAGGCAATCGCCTTCGCGAAGCTTGTCGAACATCACGCCCAGTTCGCCGTCCAGCTTGTTGAACATCTGGCTCGAGCGTTCCACCAACTCCTCGGCATTCTTGAAGGGCCGCAGCGGCGACCGCCCCAGGGTGTCGACCGCGCCGTCCCAGGGTCGCAGGGTGTCGACTCCGAGCGCCTCGCGACGTTCCTCGTCGAGCTTGCGACGCAGGGGAACCACGACCTTCTCGACCGCCTCGTGGAAGGTGCTGCAGTCCGCGGGGGTGTAGTCGTAACGCATCATTGCGGCGTGCTGGTAGTCGCGAAAGTTGTCGAATCCGGCATTGGCTGCAATGGCTCCGCGCTTCACCGACATCTCGTTGAACAGTTCGTCAAGCGTGTCCTTGTCCTGAAGTCTGCGCGCGGCCACACTCTTCCAGGCTCGCTCTCGAAGGTCGCGATCCTGTTCCTCGAGGAAGAGTCCCATCTGGGGCATGGTCCGTGTCTCGCCCTCGAATTCGCAGCTCATCGCCCCGATGACCTGATTGTACTTCTGCTCGAGCAGTGCCAGTTCGGTCTGAATTGGAATGTTCTCCTCGCGGAACATGCCCACGCTGGTCTTCGTCTCGCGCAGCATCACACCGTATCGATCCTGGTCCAGATGTTCGGCGTGGGGGGAGTCGCAGATCTTCTTGTCCAGTTCGAAGGAGGCCTTCTTGTGTTCGGGCGCCACTTCCTGCACGAACTTCTCGTATCCACTGTTCGCCGTCTCGTTGTCGGTGTGCCTGGTCATGGTGATGTAGAGGTTGGCTCCGGCTTCACTGACCAGCGCATCGAGTTCGCTTCGATCCAGCAGCATCTGTTCCAGACACCCCTTGCACTTGAGCTCGCGTTCGATCAAGGCTCGGTAGAGGGGTTCGAGGTTCGCCCACTGGGTGGCATCAAGTTCGGCGGTGACGAAGGGTTCGGTGCTGGTCATGGTCTTCACTTCCGGTTGGGTTCAGGGACGGGTGAGAACGCTTACTCTAGCCGTTCCCCCTGTTGATTTCCCCCTTGATCCAGGGGCTTTATTGGTGGGTGCGGCCTCAGGCCGGGTAAGAGGCCGCCGGGGGAGTGGCGGTGACGGCGATTGCCGTGTGCCCCAGTCCCGCGGTGATCGCTTGTGCCAAGGCCTCGGCGTGGATCGATTCGTCGCAGACCACGAAGAGGCCCGCACCGCTCCCGGTGAGATGCACCGGCCGTTCCGCTACCTCAGAGATCTGTTGCATCAAGTCCCGAAGCCCAGGAGCCGCACGCAGCGCCGGTTCAGTCAGGTCGTTGAACGGGGCCTCTGGGTCGAGGGGGCCATCGGTGAGGGCTCGGACCGCTTCCGGCCGAAGACCTTGGCTCCCACCTTCTTCAGCGAGATCGTCGAACCATCCGTACACCTGGCCCGTGTCGCAATGCTCTTCGGGGAGCACCAGTGTTGCGGCAAGAGCGGGGATCTCCGGTCTCTGTTCGATCTGTTCGCCCAGGCCCTCCACGATCGCGCTGCCCCCTTGAATCAGAAAGGGGACGTCTGATCCAAGTTCTGCGCCCAGGCGACACAGTTGGTCGAGGTCCAGGCCAAGTTCGAAGAGTTCATTGGTGCCTCGAAGCACCGCGGCAGCGTCGGCGCTGCCACCACCCAATCCGCTCCCAGTTGGAATCCGCTTGGAGACCCGCATCCGAACCGGGAGTTTCCTGCCCACGTGGTGCTCGAGTGCCTGGTGTGCACGGGCGGCCAGATCCCGGGAGATCGGCCAATCGATCTCCGGCCTGCGGACCGCCTCCTTGTGCCATTCGATGGCGTAGAGCGACAAGGGGGGGTCTTCCCGACGGGTCAGCTCGATCTCGTCCTGCAGGTCGATGGTGACCATCCAGGAGGAGATGGGGTGCATCCGATCCACCCCCGGTGGGCCCACTGAGAGCGCCAGATTCAACTTTGCTGGTGCCTGGATGCGTACTGATTCAGCCATGGGCCCAAGGATATCGGTCTCCGCCACGGAAGGTTGTGATTCCGGTTCCTTTCCAGCCGATGAAGGGTACTATTCCCGTCTTCGGGATCAGGCGGAACACCCACCATGAGAATCATCATCTGCGGCGCAGGCGAGATCGGAAGCCACGCTTCCGAAGTCCTCGATGGAAACGGCCATTCGATCACCGTGATCGATTGCGATGCCAAGAAGCTATCCTCTATAGAGGATCGGCTGGACGCCTCCACGCTCCTGGGGAGTGCCGCCCATGCTGATGTACTGGTCGAGGCGGGGACTGCCGATACGGATTTGTTCTTCGCGGCCACCAGTGACGACGAGGTCAACCTGCTTGCCGCGTCCCTGGCTCGACGGCTGGGCGCTCGCAAGACCATCGCTCGGGTCCACGATTATTCCTACCTTGAGCAGTCTTCCATGGACTACCGGCTGTCGCTGGGAATCGATCGGCTCATCTGTCCGGAGTTTCTCACCGCCGGAGCGATCGCTCAGGCATTGAGAAACCCGACCGCACTCGCGGTCGAGAACTTTGCCGACGGCCAGGTCGAGATGCAGCAGTTTCGTGCCACGCCGGGGTCGAAGTCCGTCGGGAGCCTGCTCTCGGAGCTGCCGCTGCCCAACGGTTCCCGCATCGCAGCGATCAGCCGAGGGCGCGAAGTCCTGATTCCAGACGGAACCACGCGCATCGAGGAGAAGGATGCGATCTTCCTCGTCGCCAACGCTGATGTCTTCGATTCCGCCCACCAATTGTTTGTCGGAAAGTCCTTCGCTCGCCAGCGGGTGGTGATCAACGGTGGCACCACTCTGGCCGAATGGGTCTGTCGTTTTCTTCGCGGACGCAATTTCTCGGTTCGTCTTTTTGAGCGAGATCCCGTGCGATCCGAACAGCTTGCGGCAAAGCTCGACTGGGTCACCGTGTTGCAGGCGGATCCCACCGATTCGGGCATCTTCCAGGAGGAAAGCATCGGCGAGGTGGATGACTTCGTTTCCCTGCTGGATGACGATGAGGACAACATCATCGGTGCGGTGCTTGCCAAGAGTCGCGGCGTTCGTCAGGTGATCTCCATTGTGCAGAAATCCCACTACCTCGATCTGCTCTACGACATCGGAGTGGATCGAGCCTTCAGTCCTCGAGTCGTGGCCGCTGAGCAGATCCAGGAAGCTCTTGATGATTCCCAGGTTCGCCGACTGACCTCGCTGGAGCGGGGCGTTCTGGATCTTTGGCGCGTTCGACCGGGGGACAAGTCACGGATACTCGGCGAACGCCTTCGAAAAGTGAAACTGACTCCGAATTGGTCGATCGTTGCGATCCAGCGTGGTCAGGACACGGCGGTTCCCACTGCCGACGATGCAATCGAGGCTGGAGATGTCGTCCTGGTTCTGGGCCGCAGCGAGTCGGAAGCTGAACTTCGGGAACTCTTCGACGCCAACGGCGGAGGGTGAACATGAATCTCGGCCTTGTCGCCAGAAACCTCGGTCAGTTCGTGCTGATCCTGTCCATCCTCATGGCGGTCTGTTCACTGCTGTCGTTGACCTGGGTCTACCGGGGCGATGCCGACGAGGTCTGGGCTTTTCAGTCGCTCATGGCCTGTTCCCTGGCCGGTGGCTTGTGCAGCCTGATCACGATCTTCCTGACTCGGGGCGCGCCGCGTTACATGCACCGCCGCGAAGCGGTTCTGCTGGTCTCCCTTGCCTGGATCTTCGGTGCGCTCTTCGCCGCTCTGCCGTACTGGCTGTGGAGTGCGATCGGTGACCCTGAGCACATTGAACCCTCCCTCGAGTCCTTCACCGCCTGCTTCTTCGAGGCAATGAGTGGCTTGACCACCACGGGTGCCACGATCATCAACGACATCGAGGCGATGCCTCGTGGACTGCTGCTCTGGAGGGCGCTGACCCAGTGGGTGGGTGGTGTCGGAATCGTCGTTCTCTTCGTTGCGGTACTCCCTTCTCTCGGCGTTGGGGGCAAGCGACTGTTCAGTGCCGAATCGACGGGCCCCACTCCTGAAGGACTCCGTCCGCACATTCGGCAGACCGCTCGAATCCTGTGGCTGACCTATCTGGTGCTCTCAGTGGCAACTTTCCTGACCTACCTCGCAGGTGGAATGACGCCTTTCGAAGCGGTTGCCCAGGCGATGACCACGGTGTCCACGGCCGGCTTCTCGACTCGAAACAGCAGCTTTGCTTCCTTCAACTCACCGTTTCTCGAATACGCCGCCTGTTTCTTCATGTTTCTCAGTGCCATCAGCTTTGGGCTGTATTTTCGCGCGATCCGTAAGGGCTGGCGAGCGTTGCTTCGGGATCCTGAGCTCAAGGCCTTCGCGTTGATGACGGTCTTCTGTGTCGCGGTCACCACCGCCGCACTCATGGGCCGTGATGAACCAATTCGAATGGTGGGTTATCCGGAAATCGCCGATCAACAGCCGACGTTTTTCAACAGCCTTCGTCTGGCGTCCTTCACGGTCATCTCGTTGCAGACAACGACCGGTTATTGCACAGCAGACTTCGACTACTTTCCAGAAGTCGCCTTGTGCATTCTGATGCTGCTGGCCTTCATCGGAGGGTGTGCGGGTTCGACGGCGGGGGGAATGAAGGTCGTTCGTGCCCTCATCGGAATCAAGGTGCTCCAGGCTACGATCGAACGCGAGCATCGTCCCGCAGTGGTCCGACCGCTTCAGATAGGCAAGAACACCATCGATCCCACCATCAAGATCGAAGTGCTTTCGGTACTTCTGGCGAGCCTCTTCTTCCTTGCCCTGAGTACTGCGCTGGTCCAGATCATCGAAGGTCCGGATCTCGATCTCACCACCGCTTTGAGCGAGTCATTCTCGTGCCTGTTCAACCTGGGCCCGGGTGTTGCCAGTGCCGGTGCATCCGAAACGTACGCGTGGATGAAGCCAGGCACAAAATGGGTGCTTTCGAGCATGATGCTGCTGGGGCGCCTGGAATTCTTCACCGTCCTGGTGCTCTTCACTCGGCGCTACTGGAAGGCTGAGTAGTCTCGGCCCAGTGACTGCTCACATCGGCTTGTCTTCGATGGTGTTGTCGTACACCTCGAGAAGCTTCTGCTTGTCGAAGATCATCTCCTGCCTCGAGAGGCCGGTGATCTCGTAGTGCGGGGTCAGTTCAATCGCATCGCAGGGGCAGGCTTCTTCGCACATGCCGCAGTAGATGCAGCGCAGTTCATCGATGTCGAACTGCTTGGGGTACTTTTCCCGATCCTCCCAGGGGGATTCCTCGGCGACGATGTGGATGCAGTTGGCAGGGCAGGCGGTGGCACACATGAAGCAGGCGACACAGCGCGTACGTCCNTCTTCATCCCGATTCAAACGGTGGACGCCGCGGAAGTTGTCGCGAAACTGACCGCCTTCTTCTACCGGGCGGTCGTCTCGTTTCTGTTCGGGGTACTGAACCACCCAGATCGTCTTCTTGTTCGCGCCGCCTCGTCCAAAGTTCTGGAAGGCGTGTCGCATGGTGGTTCCAAGGCCCTTGAACACGTTCACCACGAACAGGCTCTCGGAAGTGGAGAGTGATGTCGGGGTGACGTCGACGATGTCCTCGTCTCGAATGCTCAAGGGAAACTCCTTTGGGGGTGCTTTGACACCTCAGTCTAGCGAAGCCGTCGGTCTTCAGCCCAGCTCAGTGCCAGCTTGAGCTAGGATTTGCGCAGGTCGGGCTCCCGAGGCCACCCATCTGGGGGCCCGGTCCCGCGTGGAGCCCCCATGAGTCCAGGAATTCCCAGACCTCGAGGAAAGCAGGATGCCGACGTCCGAGTCGGGTGGCGCATGGCCGGTCTGGCCAGTGAAACCGTGTCCTACGTCCTCGCAGGAGGTCTGGTGGGCTGGTTGTTGGAAGAGGCCTTTGGTGGCGAGTATTGGATTCCCCTGGGCTTTGGGATCGGGATTGTCAGCGGCATCGGCGTTTTGCTGCGAGGTGCCTTCAAATTGAACCGATCCATGGACCATCAAAATGCCAAAAATCGCTCTCAACGGTCTGCAAAGGGCGATTTAACCCGTCGGAGTGACGATTCATGACCGTCTCAAAGACCCGTTTCACCCTCCCTGCACGCGGCTTGCTGATCCTGTGGCTGCTGCTCATTCTGGGTGCTTTTCTGGGGTGGGGGGTCGTGGCTCAGCCAGCTGGCGCCACGCCGGCTCAGGCTCAGGCTGGCCTCTTCGGTGGGCTTCTGGCTCTGGGGCTCTGTGGAGGGGCTTTGCTGATCATCGCTCCCTGGCGGGACCACCCTGCGAGTGAGCTTCCAACCCTCTGGCTCTTGGTCACGGTGGTCCGCCTCCTGGCAACGCCGATGGTGGCTCTCCTGCTATACTTCGCGGCTCGTCCGCCGATGGATTTTTTCGTCGTCGGTCTTGCGATCGCCTTCTTGTGCGTCCTCTTCTTCGAGACGCCTCTGATCGCCCTCGATGTGCGTCGACAAATCGTCGCCGAGGAGGGCCCCGGAGTATCAGGAGAACGTTCGTGAAGCCGCTCGGTGAAAGATTGCTCCACTAAGTTTCCATTGGTCAAAGGCGATGTATTCAGGGTCTGTCCGAATGGTTCGGGCCACCCGATTGGTCAAGTTCCCCCGGCATTCAGCACGGAGTTTCTTCCCCGATGAACTTCCTTCTCGCAGCAAGCGGAGAAGCCCACACCCCACTTGGGCACGTCCTCGACAAGGAACTGCTCGATGTTGGCATCATCGGCAACGTCACCATGCAGATGTGGACCCTTCTTCTGGGAGCGATCCTGCTGTTTATTCTGATGCTGCTTTCCGCCAAGAAGATCCAGACCGGATCTGACTCACAGGGCAACGAGCGTTTCATCACCAAGGGACGTCTCAGCCAGGTGATTGAGGTAATCGTCCTCTACCTGCGGGACGTCATGATCGAACCCGTGATGGGCAAGAAGGACACGAAGCGCTACCTGCCCTTCCTGCTCTCGCTCTTCTTCTTCGTGCTCACGATGAACCTCATGGGAATGATTCCACTTCCGGATGTCCAGAACATCATCGGAAAGTTCACGATCGGTGACGACCACTGGGCGGTCATTGGCGGCACGCCCACCAGCAACATCAACATCACCTTCGGGCTGGCGATCATCAGCTTCGTGCTGATCCAGATTCACAGCTTCCGCGAACTGGGCATCCTGGGGTGGCTCGATCACCTGACGTGTGGTCTCACCAAAGGACCCAAGTTCCTGCTGTTGGTGGTTCCGGTGGTCTTCATCGTGGAGCTCGCCGGCGTCTTCATCAAGCCGATCGCACTGGCCATCCGCCTGTTCGCCAACATGGTTGGCGGGCACGTATTGCTCGCGACCCTGCTGCTCTTTGGTGCCGACTTCATGAATCGGGGCGCTTCAACCGGCGCCGTGACCGCGATCTCGCTGGTCAGTGGCGCGGCTGCGGTCATCATCACCTTCATGGAGCTCTTCGTCGCCTTCCTTCAGGCCTTCATCTTCATGTTCCTGACCGCGGTCTTCATCAGCCTGATGAGCCACCACGATGAGGACCACGAACACGAACACGAACACCAAGATGAATCGGAAGGTGCGCTGCAGCCCAGCCACTGAGCTTGACCTCATCAGAACCAGTTGACACTCGTACTGGTGCCGTTGGAACTCGAACCGCGGCACATTCCTAGAAACAGATCTTCAAGACACATGTAAGAGCGCCAAGGCGCCAACCCAAGGAGAACAGGAGTCCCATGACTACGATCGTAAAGATGGCCGGTTTCGCGCTGATGGCAATGCTGCTGGTCGACCAGAGTTCAGCCTTCGCACAGGAAGCATCTGAATCTGCTGCGGCAGCAGCCAGCTGGGGCAAGGGCCTCGGTGCAGGTCTTGCAGCCGGCATCGCGGTGCTGGGTGCTGGCATTGGTATCGGCCGCATTGGCGGAGATGCCTGCAACGCGACCGCGCGTCAGCCTGAAATGGGCGGCAAGATCTTCATCAACATGATCCTCACCGCTGCACTCATCGAAGGTGTCGCACTCTTCGCAGTGGTGGTTGGCTTCCTCATGCAGGCTGGGTGATCGACTCGCACTAGCGATCGTTCTCCCTTCTACCGTCCGTGTCGTGAGCCCCTTTTCGGGGGTTCACGACCGTGCCCCGAGCCCTTCTATCCAGTGGGCCATTCCCGGAGACCACCGTGTTTGACATGGCAGATCTATTCATCATCGTCTCGAGTGCTGCAGCTGACGCTGAAGGTGGCAGTGAACAGGGGTTGCTTGATGCAAACTTCCTGGCCAACATCACCGGCATCGTTGTTTTTCTGATCGCCTTCACCTTGCTCGGCATCTTTGTCTGGCCCAAGATCATCAAGGGCCTCGACGACCGCAACGAGAAGATTCTTTCGGAGATTCATTCCGCCGAGGAGGCCCGTGAGCAAGCCAAGTCCGCCTTGGCCGACTACGAGCGGGAGCTTTCACGAGCCCGTGAGGAATCCTCCAAGATGATTGCCGACGCGAAGTCGCAGGCGAAGGCGCTTGCCGAGGAATTGCGAGAGAAGAACGAGCAGGAACTCAGCGAACGGATGGCCAGGGCCACCGCCGACATCGAATCGGCTAAGGCGTCGGCGGTTTCGGAGCTTCACTCGGAGGCCGCGGAACTCGCTTCCGTCATGGCCAGCAAGATTCTTGCTCGAGAAATCAACTCCCAGGACCAGAAACAGCTTCTCGAGGAATCACTCGCGCAGCTTGGTCGCTTGAACTGAGGATCCCCCAGGCATGCCGCAACAGTACGACGAGGTCGCCGGAGTCTATGCACGAAGCCTCTATGAGCTTGCTCATGAGGCTGGTGGCCTTGACAAGGTCGAGGAGATCTACGGGGAGCTTGAGGCGGTGGTCGAGATCGCCCGAGCCGATCCCCGGTTCAAGGAGTTTCTCTCTTCGCCGATTCTTGGCAAGGGAGCCCGTCAGCAGACGCTCCGATCAGTCTTTGAGAATCGTATTTCCGACATGCTGCTGCGTTTCCTGCTGGTGGCCAATGACAAGGGGCGCCTCGGTGAACTCGAGCACATCGCCAGCGCATTGGATGCCATGCTGCAAGAAGCTCACGGACGCATCGAGGTCGATGTCTATACCGCGAGTGATGATCAGCTTGATGAGGAACTTCTCGCCACAGTTCGCGGCAAGGTCCAGGCCGCAACCGGCAAGGAGCCGGTGCTCCACCACTACTCAGACCCTGACATGATCGGCGGCATCAAGCTGCTGATCGGCGACCAGCTCATCGATGGTTCGGTCGCGACCCGCCTGCGACGCATGCGGGAGGGAATCCTCGGAGCCGGTTCCTCCGGCCTCCGTGCCGAATCCGCGAACTTCCTCGAAGAGGACAGTTGACGACAGATCCGGGTGTTCCGTTCTCGGGAACCCACACGTGCACTTCTAATTCACTTTCAATTCAACGATGAACAACAGAGGACGAGCCAGTGAAGATCAAGACTGATGAGATCACATCCGTCATCAAGCAGGAGATAGAGCAATTTGCCAGTCAGCTGGAGATCTCCGAGGTTGGCCAGGTGGTCGAGGTCGGCGACGGCATTGCCCGGGTCTACGGACTCAGCAAGGTCATGGCCGGTGAGCTTCTCGAATTCGAGGGCGCTTCCGGAACCGTCATGGGTCAGGCGATGAACCTCGAACACGACACCGTCGGCGCCGTTCTTTACGGTGAATCCACCGGTATTCGAGAAGGCGACACGGTTCGAGCCACCGGGCGACTGCTCGAGGTGCCGGTCGGTGAAGCTCTGCTCGGTCGAGTCGTGGATCCCCTGGGCAACGCCATCGATGGTGGGCCCGAGATCCAGTCCACTGAAACCCGTAAGCTCGATATCGTGGCCCCCGGAATCGCATTCCGACAGCCGGTGACCGAGCCGATGCAGTTCGGAATCAAGGCCGTCGACTCGATGATCCCCGTCGGACGAGGCCAGCGCGAACTGGTCATCGGTGACCGAAAGACCGGCAAGACCGCGATCTGTATTGATGCCATCATCAACCAGAAGGAGTTCTGGGGCACCGATGACGCCGTGGTCTGCATCTATGTTGCGGTGGGTCAGAAGGAATCAACCGTTGCCAGTGTGGTCGACTCCTTGAAGGAGCACGGCGCAATGGACTACACGATCGTGGTCACCGCTGGTGCCAGTGATCCCGCGCCAATGCAGTACATCGCTCCCTACGCGGGCACCGCCATGGGCGAGCACTTCATGTGGCAGGGCAAGGATGGCAAGACGCCCAAGCACGTGTTGTGCGTCTACGACGACCTGTCCAAGCAGGCCGTTGCCTATCGAGAACTCTCGCTGCTGCTTCGTCGCCCTCCCGGCCGTGAAGCGTACCCGGGTGATGTCTTCTACCTGCACAGTCGTCTGCTCGAACGAGCCACCAAGCTCTCGGATGCCAACGGTGGAGGATCGCTCACTGCGCTTCCGATCATCGAGACCCAGGAAGGCGACGTTTCCGCCTACATCCCGACGAACGTGATCTCCATCACCGACGGTCAGATCTACCTCCAGCCAGAGCTCTTTGCCGCAGGCGTCCGCCCCGCGATCAACGTGGGTATCTCAGTGTCTCGCGTTGGTGGTGCTGCTCAGGTGAAGGCGATGAAGGAGGTTGCCGGCTCACTGCGTCTGGACCTCGCGGCCTTCCGTGAACTGGAGGCCTTCGCCCAGCTTGGAACGGATCTTGATGCTGCATCCCAGCGTCAGCTGGATCGTGGTGCACGCATGGTCGAACTGCTCAAGCAGGGTCAGTACAGCCCGTACGAAGTCTTTGATCAGTGTCTCTCGATCTTTGCCGGCTCCAAGGGCCTGCTGGATGACGTGGATCTCGACAAGGTGCTTGCTTTCGAACAGGCACTTCTGGATTACTTCAAGAGCACCAAGAAGGATCTTCGCGACAAGTTGGTCGAGGCTCGTTCCTTCAAGGGACTCGAGGATGAATTCATCTCTGCCATGAGGGACTTCAAGTCCAACTGGGTTCCGGCCTGATCGGCCTCCCGGCTTCAAACAGCATTTGAGGGCGTCATGATTCTTCATGGCGCCCTTTTTTTCATTGCATCTTCGCGTTGCTGCCTTCGTTTTTGAATTGATTCTGTACAGTGAGTCCATGACACTGCTTGCTCATCTGCTTCTGCTGTTCGGTCTTGTCTCGACGCCTGACGTGAGCGTGAAGGATATCACCGCTCCACCCCAGGACATCACCTCGGGACTGGTCGCCCTGCCTGCTCCGGAGGCCACGCCCACAATCTCAGTCACGGCGTTGCTTCCACATCATTTGATCGATTCAATCGCTCCCGGTCCCGGCAAGTCCGCGGCGGTATTGATCGCCGAAGACCCGATGGCCTGGGATTTCTCAATCGACACTGGTACGGGACCATTTGTTCTTGAGCAGCTGATTTCCGAACTCCCTCAGCTCACTCCCGGTGCTTCAGGGCGCATCATTCGCTTCACCCACCCTGGTGATGGACTCCAGGTGCATCCGATTTCAGTGACTCCACCCGCGGCAGACGTCGAAGGTTGGATCCTTCTTGCTGACGGCAGGGAGGACATCCGACTGAGTACGCATTTCGGTTCCCGCCTGCACACCGTCGGTCATCCGGTGCTGGTGCATGCTCATCTGACGGGGGCCTCTTTGGACAGTGGACACATTGTCGTTCGAGGCCCTTCCGGCCTGCCTCGTGAAGTGACCCTGCTCACGGCTCCTGATGGTGGTCACGTTGCAATGTTTGCTCCTGACGAACCCGGTGACTGGACGGTTCGTTCCGTTCTGCAGGTTGTCGATTCCAACGGCATCCCCCGATTTCGTACCACTCAACAACTGCTCAAAGTGCTCCCTCGTGAGGTACGCTTCACCGGGCCGATCCGGGGTTCCCAACTCGAGGATGGTCGACTTGAACTGACCATCCCCGTCGACCTTCTTCCTGCACCGGAAGTTGGTGGTCCCCGCCGTGCGGCGGTTGCCTGCGAGCTCTGGGGGACCGACCGAAAGGGTGCTCAGGTTCCCGTCTGCTGGATCTCCAGGATGCATGAACTTCCGGCTTCCGGAGGAGCGAACTCAATCGCCCTCCGCGCCGATCCCCGCTGGTTGGCCCTGGCTGAAGTAGATCCGGCCACCCTGGAAGTCCGTGAACTCCGAGTCCATGATGCACGTGGTTTCGTGCTGCTTGACCACCAGCCTCGACCAGAATTCCTGTTGACCGACTCGGTCCAACTGCCCGATGCACCCAAGAAGGTCGATCACTCTATGTGTGCGGGGCGCGCACCCGAACCTGTTTCCGCCCATTCGGCTTCGACGACGGCCTCCGTCGGTGGGCACGTTCTGCTGCTCTCACATGGCTACTGCACCGATCAGTTTCCGTTTCGAGTCAGTAACTTCTCTGGTGACATCGAACTTTTCGAGGACTACGGTTCGAATCTTTCAAATGATGAATTCGCCTTGCGTTTCGAATCCTACGGTAGAAGCTTCAAATCCATGGGCATCGTTGGACATTCGCAAGGGGGGCACGCCGCCACCCATCTCTACACGTTCTACTGGAGTGCCCTGGACTGGCCAACCGGTGGACGCCGTATCCAGGGCATCGGGGTTCCCTGGCTTGGAACGGCACTTGCCGGCAATGCAGCGGTACTGGGTGAGGTCTTTGGCATCGGATGCGGTGTCGTCTATGACCTCACCTACGATGGCTCCAGTGCCTGGCTTTCCTTCATCCCGAGCTGGGTGCGCCAGGAGACCTGGTATTGGACGACGTCCTTCGAAGATGGCTGGTTCTACGATTACTGCCAGATCGTGACCGATCTGCTTCTCAGTGATCCCGATGATGGAACGGTCGAGCAGTATGCGGGGCAGCTGTCCGGTGGCAACAACCAGGGACACAAGACCGGCTGGTGCCATACCCGCCTCATGAGAGATCCACCTCAGTGCAAGGATGCCGATCGAAACGTGGTCATGGATCAGGAGGCCTCCCGATGAATGCATCCCGACTGTTCGCACCATGGTGCTCGGTTCTTCTCCTGATTGGAGTGGTCGCTTCGGCGGAAGAGATCTCGGTCTCCTTCAATCAGATCACCCCTATTCCAGACAATTCAGGGGCCTCCTCGGCCCTGGTTGAGCTTGAAGTGCCTGCTTCCAAGCTGGTTCGTACGGTCACCGGATTGCGATTGTCAGTTCAGCTCGACCACCCCTGGGTGGGTGACCTCTCGGTGGTCTTGGAATCCCCGGATGGTGCGGCTCAGGCCGTCCTTTTCAATCGCACGGGTCTGGTTGCTGCGGGGTTTCCTGGTCCCTTCGGCTGTGGTGGAGATGATGTGGATGCCACCTTCCAGGACGATGCGACGCTCTCGGTCAACGAGGTCTGTTCCACCACCATTGTGCCGGTCCTTGCCGGTCAGCTTCGGCCAGAGGCCCCCCTGGCCGGCCTGTACGGCCTGGAACCCAGCGGTCTCTGGAAGCTCCGTCTTTCGGACATGCAGTCCGGTGATTCCGGCACCTTGCGCTCCGTGACTCTGGTGGTGGTGGTTGAGCCTGACTGCGACGGTGATGGTGTACCGGATGAATGCGCCTGCCCCGGAGACCTCGATGGTGATGGCACCGTTGGTGGGCCGGACCTCTCCATCATGCTTTCAAGTTGGGGCTCCGATGGTCCCGCAGATCTCGATGGGGACAACATCGTCTCCGGTTCCGACCTGGCAGCTCTGTTGAGCACCTGGGGTCTGTGTGACTGAGTGAACCTCGGACTTCTGTTTCAACCGAAGACCACCACCCGATCCCCCTGCACCATCAGTCGATTCTCAGTGTGCCACCTGACCGCCCGTGCCAGTGTGGTTCGTTCCACATCTCGGCCCTTGCGAGCGAGATCTGTGATGGAATCCCGATGAGAGCAGGCAATCACATCCTGAGCAATGATCGGACCACCGTCCAATTCGGCATCTACGTAGTGTGCCGTGGCGCCTATGAGTTTCACCCCTCGTTCGTGCGCCTGGCGGTAGGGGGAGGCACCGGCAAACGCCGGGAGAAACGAGTGGTGAATATTGATGATTCGGTGCGTCCACTCCGCGACCAGGTCTGCTGAGAGTATCTGCATGTATCGAGCCAGCACGATCAGATCGACGGAATGTTCTTCAAGCACCTTCTTCAGTTCATGCTCGCTGGCGGTCTTGGAGTCCGGGGTCACCGGAATGTGAACAAAGGGGATGTCGAAGAAATCAGCGATCGATGCCAGCTGCCCGTGGTTCGAAACCACCACGCACACCGTGCAGTTGAGTTCTCCTGATTCATGGCGCTGCAGAAGATCCTGGAGGCAATGTGGCTCCTTCGTACACAGAATGGCAACCTTTGGCTTCGCTTGCGAAAGATTCACACGGATCTTCAATCCCTCGTCCCGCGCTACGGCTTCAAGTTCCTCTTCGAGTTGCGCTCCTGGTGTCTGCCCGAATTCTGTTTCGATCACCATCCGCATACGAAAGTCACCGTGTTCCGCATCCACTGACTGATCAACTTGGATGATGTTGATGCCGCGTTCATGCATGAATGACGCAAGCCTCGCGACGATACCCCGTCTGTCCAGGCTTGATACGAGCAAAGTGGCCTGATTGGATGTGCTCAATTCGGCGTATCTCCGTGATTCATGTGTCCTTGGGTACCGTTCCGACTTCCCGAGGTCGAGCGTTTCATGACGAATGAGCATTATTGCATTAGCATCTCATCGATAGATACCCTCCACGCACTTTTCTCCTGGAGTCTCTGATGATCACCGGTCTCTTCACCCTTCTCATCAATCAAGCATCCTCCTCCGATCAATCGACTCCTTCTGCCACACCAGCCACAGGCGCAAGCTCTTCGGAAGCTGCGGGTCAGAAAGGAAGCTCCGGCCTTGGATCGATTGATGATCTGACTGAACAGGGGGGTGTTCTCTGGGAAATCCTGGTCAATTTTTCGACTGAATACGGACCAAAGCTGCTCTTTGCCGCGGCCTGGCTCGTGGTCGGCTGGTTCCTGATCAAGATCATCAAGTGGTTTGCCTCCCGTGCTCTCCGATTCAAGTCGATCGATGACTCCGTTCGCGGATTCCTCATGAGTCTCATCGACATCGCCCTCAAGGTGCTTCTGGTGGTCATGTTGCTTGGAGCAGTCGGCGTTCCGACCGCGAGTCTCGGATTCATAGTCGGGGCGGTCTCCCTCGCGATAGGCTTCGCCCTCAAGGGAACGCTGGCCAACTTCGCCGGAGGAGTCCTCATTCTGATTCTCAAGCCGTACAAGGTCGGTGATTTCATCGAGGCTCAGGGCTTTTCCGGAACCGTTCGTCGCATCGAAATGTTCTGGACGATTCTCACCACTTCCGACAACAAGCGAATCATCATTCCCAACGGTTCACTCTCGACCGGCTCACTGATCAATTATTCAAGCGAATCCCGACGCCGGCTGGATGTGGTCTTCGGCATCGGATATGGAGACGACATCGACCATGCCTGTTCGGTTCTGCAGAGTATTGTGGATGCGGATCAGCGAACACTTTCGGATCCCAAGCCACTGATCAAGGTCGTCGATCTCGGCGCCAGTTCCGTAGACATCAACGTCAGGCTCTGGGTTGAAAGTGGGGACTTCTGGGGCTATCGAGTGGATTTGCTCGAAAGTGTCAAAAAGGCCTTCGATGCCGAAGGCATCTCCTTCCCCTTCCCCCAGTCCGAAGTGACGCTTCACCAAGCAACGAGTTCGTAGGGATCACGGCATGGAACAACGCACTCTCACCCTCGAGCCCGATGGCTGGCAAGGCACTCCTGTCGTTTTTACCGAGCCCGGTGGAGTGCTTGGTCGGGCAACCCCGGGCACCGATGTCAGAGTCGATCTGCCGAGCATCTCCCGGCGTCATGCGGAGATCCGCTGCGAGCCGATCGGTTGGGTGATCACTGATTTGGGCAGTTCGCACGGCACCTCTGCCAACTGGATGCGTCTTGATTCGGGTGAGAGTGTGGTGCTCGTCGAGGGTGATCGAGTCGAACTCGGGGGGATTCAGTTTCTAGTTCGAGTTTCCGGACCTCCCTTCAATCGACCAAAGCCCCCGCCACGAGAAGCTGTTGTTTCGCATGGCTCGGTGAGCGCCGAGGAATACCGAACACGCGGTTCCTTGCTGATGCGACTCGGTGGTGCTGAGGGCAAGGATCGTGAATTCTCCTGGCAGGAGTTCTACACGATCTATGCCCCCGTCATTTCAGGGTTCGCCCGACGAGCGGGCTGTGCCTCCTCGGACATCGATGACATCGTTCACGACGTCATGACCGGTTTTTTCAAAGCAGCTGAACGCTTCGAATACGACCCCAAGCTTGGCCGTTTTCGCGGGTATCTCAAGACCTCGACAATCAATGCTTTGCGCAACCAGCACCGTAAAAACAAGGGTAAAAGCACCTTCGACCAAGAATTCATCGAGCAACAGCCAGCGCGCGCTGAGGTGCTTTGGGATCAGGAATGGTTGGGGAGCCTGATCGTTCGGGCCCTCGATTCGGTTCGAAGCCAGACCAACCTGGAGCCCTCGAGCTGGGAGGCGTTCGAGTTGTATGGACGACGAAACGTTCCCATCGAGGAGGTTTCTCAGCGCCTGGGGTTGTCTCCCGAAGCGATCCGAAAGGCCAAGAGTCGCATTGCCCTGCTGGTTCGCGATGAGATCGATCGATTGCGGGCTGAAGATCTCTGATTTTCTGGAAAGCCACCCGATCTCACGTCTTTTGAGCAAACACCTGGGCTCTCTTCATCTAATTGCTTGGTTTCCCTAGTTTTCCCTTGCTGTCGGAGGACTTTTTAGCGATCATTCGCACAGAGAGATGGGATTAAGCAATTTGAGAGTTTAGCTGTTTCCCATGTCCCCCCACCCAGACTCAATTCGACCGTTTCCTTCCTCCGTCGACATCAGTACAGTCGACACAGATGTTCTTCGAGAAGGTTCTCTTTTTACTCTTTGCTGGCAAGTGTGAGAGCACCCCAGCGCGAGAGCGACCGATATTCAGTGGATGATTCCCCTCATCCAGCTCATGGATTTGGAGTCGTGGGAAGGAGATTTGGCCGGGAGAGAATTGATTTGACGACAACCTCGGGGTTGTGCCCTTAAGTCAGTTCGGCCAAATCCAACGA
>NHEC01000083.1 GCA_002171655.1 Planctomycetes bacterium TMED75 | reverse complement strand
GATTTCGCGAAAATGACCTGTAGTATCTGCCTATTTGTTGAAGAATGCCTGGGGCCGACCGCTACGATGCTGTCCCGCTGGGATCTTGAGTCCGGCGGGAAGTGCGTGGTCGCCCTATGGCTGATGGTGAGTTAGGTTGCTATCTTAGCCACAGTAGAATATGGGAAAAGGTGGTGAGTGAGAATATTGCTCAAGCGTTGGTCATTGAGTCCGATGCGGTATTTACTGATGAGGCTATAGAGGTTATTCATGAAATTGAGCAAAAGGATTTAAATTGGGATCTTATTATGCTCTATTACAGAGAATGCTATCCTGCATTTGGAAAAAGAAGGCCGATCACGGAAAACTCGAAACTGGTTCGTTTTGCTAACAAAAGTGCCTGTACGACAGCTTATTTAGTGACTCTAGAAGGTGCAATGAAATTATTAAAAAAAGCCTACCCTATTAAAATGCCGGTTGATGACTATATGACGGGAGGATATGTCAATAAAAATACTAACACATTTGCTGTCTATCCACGAACCATTCATGTCACCGATGATGCACTTGAAACATCAACAATAAGAGAGGATTTGTTTCCTCTTATGGAAAAAGAAGGGATCAAGCGAAGAGTTGAAAAGAGTAAACAGCCGTTAAAAGAGCTAGAAAAAAGTTTAAGGCGATTTATTAAAAAGATTTTTCCCCCGGCTTGGCTTTAAGTTCTTTAAAAGAGTACCATATTTCACATCCTGCATATTTACCTAATGAAATTATGAATTTTTCAAACGAAAGTGATGTTACCGTTGTTATTACTTGCTGTGACCGTATTGACTTGCTTCAAGAGACTCTGGATAGTTTTTTTAAGTTTAATACCTATCCAATAAAGCAAATTATTATTACAGAAGATGCAGGTAATGAGGAAGTGTACTCAGTTGTTCCCAGTAACAGCAAAGACTTTTTTACTATTATTGTAAACAAAGAAAAGCTGGGTCAAATTAAGTCAATTGACAAAGCTTATGGGATTGTGGATACCCCGTATGTATTTCATTGTGAAGAGGATTGGCATTTTTATAGAAAAGGCTTTATCGAAGACTCTAAAGCGATTCTTGAAGCAAGTAGTGACATCTACCAAGTAAGGTTGAGAAGTTTTTATCATGATATTGCTAAGAAATATCCTTTTCATACGCTAGGTAAAGAAATTTGTGTTAACCATGTGACTGCATATGAATTGCTAAGCAACAAAGAAAAGTGGCAAGGGTTTTCGTTTAACCCAGGGCTTGTTCGTTTGTCTGATTACCTTAACATTGAAGGTGGGTACTCTTCTTTTCTTAAAGATAAAGAGTATGCCTCTAATGTTGAGAGCGCGTTGTCTCAGTATGTTAAAAAACAAAACGGTGTTGTAGCCATTCTTGAAAATGATGCAACTGTTCATATTGGCTATAACCGACATATTGCTAATGATAAAGAAAAGAAAAAAAAGATAAAAAAGAAGGCGGGAATTACGATAAAAATTGTCGCTGTATTTATACTCGGCTGGCTATCAGCCAAGTTATAAAAAGAATATATAGCATGCTTAATTATTTAGTTTTATTTTAATGTTCATAGTTAACAACGAGCTTGCTACCTTACTAGAAGGGTCAAATGCATGAAAGATATCATCCAATCGCTTTGGATAGGTGATGAGTTGTCAAAAGTTGAGCAGTTATGCATTGCTTCGTTTCTAACAAATGGCTCCCCTTTTCACCTCTATACATACAGTGATGTAAAGAATATTCCTACTGGAACGATCATCAAGGATGCGAATGATATTATTCCTTCAAGTGAGATTTTTAGACTAAATAATGGAAGTTATGCTGTTTTTGCCGATTGGTTCCGATTTGAAATGCTGTATAAGGTAGGCGGGTTTTATGTTGATATGGATATGATTTGCATGAAGCCATTCGACTTTNAACATGAAGAAGTTGAATGAAAAGACCGAGCAAACCGAGCGAATAATGACGCGCAAATCTTAGTTGATGAAAAAGACACTCATTCAAAAAACGACTAGTACTTCTCTAGAGACCATGAAGAAGACAAGAACAAGTTGTGTATGCGACTGAGTATGACGGAGCGGAACTCGGTATGGAGTTCGACGATCTCAATATAACACGGACTTCCTGAGGCTTGCCGCCTCCATTCAAGTTCAACCTAGGAAAAAATCGGCAGAATCCTCCTTTTCCCGAGATATCTCACAGAGCAATCATTTCGCAATTTTATGAAGAACCTCATTCTCACTATAGCGGCAGTATTCGCCATCACTCTCTCGGCACAGGCCCAGCGTAGCGCAACGCCCCCTGAGCAGATCCGTCTGCCCGACGGATTCGAAATCGAGCTGTTGTATTCGGTTCCTCGCGACGACGAGGGGTCCTGGGTGGCTATGTGTCAGGACGACAAGGGCCGCTTGATCGTCAGCGACCAGCACGGGGGGCTGTACCGCTTCCCGATCCCGAAGTTGGGCGAAGCAGTCGATCCTGCCAGTATCGAGCCGATCACTTACTCTATTGTCGGGGCGAAGGAACGGAAAAATATAACCGGAACGGCTCCCAAAGCTATGACGGAAGAACTGGCCAAGCTTCCGATGATTGGCCATGCGCAAGGGCTCTGTTACGCCTTCGACAGCCTCTACGTTGTAGTCAGCTCGCGCCAAAGCTCTATGGGTTGTGGCGTCTTTCGTCTCCTCGATACGGATGGCGACGACAACTTCGACAAGCTGGTAGAGCTCAAGTTTCTGGGCGACACGGCCGGCGAGCATGGCCCGCACGCCATCGTACCTGCCCCGGACGGGAAGCATCTCTACGTTGTGATAGGCAACCAGACGAAAGTTCCAGCGGACTACACCCATTCACTGGTGCCCGAAGTGTGGGGGGAGGATCAGCTTCTGCCGTCCCTGCAACATTTCATGAAGGGAGCGGAAGCGCCGCTGGGGCACATCGCGAAGATCGATCCCGAAGGCAAAACCTGGGAAATCGTCGCTACCGGTTTTCGCAATCACTACGACGCCGCCTTCAATCGCGAAGGTGAACTCTTCACCTACGACGCCGACATGGAATGGGATCTCAACACGCCGTGGTACCGCCCGACGCGGATCAATCACGTCATCGACGGGGCCGACTACGGGTGGCGAACCGGCTCGGGCAAGTTCATGGACTATTGCTCGGACACCTTCGGCGCGGTCGTTGACGTCGGCCCAGGTTCGCCAACTGGGGTTAGCTTCGGATACGGCGCCAAATTTCCAGCCAAGTACCAAAACGCCTTTTTCGCCGCTGACTGGTCTTACGGCAAACTTTATGCCGCTCACCTCGAACCCAAAGGGTCGACCTATACGGCAACGGTCGAGGAATTCGCCTCCGCCCAGCCTTTGCCGCTCACGGACCTTCTCGTCAATCCGGATGACGGCGCCATGTACTTTACGGTGGGCGGTCGTCGCGTCCAGTCCGGCCTCTACCGGGTGACCTACGTTGGCGACGAGTCTACCGCGCCCGCGCGATCCGTCGCCGGTGGCCAGGCCGAACGCCAGGCCCGCCACGCATTGGAGGCCCATCTGCAGAGCGGCGCCGCAGTCGCAAGTCAATCCGAACTCGACCGCATTTGGAGTTCATTGGGCTCTGCGGATCGCGGTATACGTCACGCGGCTCGGGCAGCCCTTGAGAAGCAGCCTGTGGACGAGTGGAAGGGGAGGCTCAAAGACGAGAGCAATCCTGTCGTCAGTACCGCCGGTATGATCGCGCTCGCTCGGATCGACGCCCAGAACTTTGCATCCGAGATTCTAGACAAGGCGACAAGTACCGATTATCTCAATACGGTCTCTCGTCAGACGCGTTTGGATGTGCTGCGTAGCGTCACGCTGACTTTGACTCGTAGTGGAAAACCAAGCGCCAGGAACGAAGCTAAACTGCTCAAATGGCTCGATGGCATTTACCCCGCTCAGACTCCGGAAGAAAACCGCGACCTTTCCGCCATGGCAGCATTCTTGAATGCTCCGTTTGCGGTCGAGCGCGGCATGCAGCTCCTGGCCAACGCTTCGGGGCAGGAAGAGCAGATCGGCTATGCCCTCAATCTTCGTCACCTCAAGGACGGCTGGACTCCCGAGCTACGCGAGACTTACTTCAAGTGGTTTGCGCTCTCCGGCAACTACAAAGGGGGCGCTCGTCTCGCCAATTATTTGGCCGACATCAAGCAGCACGCGACGGAGTGGGTTCCCGAGGCAGAAATGACGTTTGCCCTCAAGAAGCTGATTGAAACGCAGCCTGAGAGCAGCATTCCCCAGTTTACGCTTGAGCCCCGATCCTTCGTCAAGAGCTGGACATTAAAGGATTTCGGAGACGGCTTGGACGCTGGCGTAAAAGCCAATCGCCACTTTGCCAATGGTCGAAAAATGGCCGGTGCCGGATCCTGTTACGTCTGCCATCGATTCAAGGGAGAAGGCGGCGCCGTTGGTCCGGATCTGTCTTCAGCGGGCGGCAAGTTCAGCGCCTACGACTTGCTCGAGTCCATTATCGATCCCGGCAAGGAAATCAGCGACCAATACGGGGCAACGAATTTCAAGCTGAACGACGGGACGGTGGTCAGTGGACGAATCATGAACCTCACCGAGGAACTCTATCACGTGAACACGGACATGATGCAGCCCAGCACGATCACCTTTGTACCCGTCAATGACCTTGTATCCATCGAAGCCTCACCGATTTCAATGATGCCGCCAGGTCTGATCAATACCATGAGCGAAGACGACGTCCTCGACCTGCTGGCCTACTTCATCTCCGGCGGCGACCCCAAGCACCCTGCGTTCAACGAGTGAGGCATGCGGAAGTGATAATATCGTATTCCTAAAACGCGTGGTGGGCAGATACTATGAAGTGACTCGCAACGCGATACGCCGGTACGACCCCAACCACATGTTTGTAGGCGACAAGCTCCATGCCAATACGGATTCGCTAGACACGGTACTTCCCGTCACCAGCAAATACACGGATATCATATTTTACCAGATGTACGCACGGTACGAGGTCCAGAAGCCGGGACTGGATCGTTGGACCGAGCAGGTAGACAAGCCCTTTATTAATGGTGACTCGGCCTTCACCATGACGACGGATACGATGCCTAGACCTTATGGTCCGATTGCTGATGACTTAGCCCAGCGGGCTGAGTGGACGGAAGAGTTTTTCCGCAATGCGTTCGCTCGCCCGGAGTTCGTGGGCTGGCACTATTGCGGTTTGATTGACGCCTCGCTGCTTGTTCCGAGAAAATGGAGTCGACAGCATTCCGGTTTACTTGATGGATACGGAAATCCCTATCCAGCCCTGGAGAAAGTTCTCAAGACTTGTTCGAGCGAAATCTATTCGATCGCTCAAGCTTGAAGAGAACAGAGAAATTCTCGGTAGACGATTCGAGAGGATTTATTAGACAGTCTCATAGATCTATCCACTTCCTTGCCGCAACTGCGACAATACTTCCGGATGCTATTACAACGAGCTTTGCCGTTTTAGAATCGCAACGTGGCGATCGACGAACTTGCCGGGTGTTGGCAGTTCTCGGGACATCTCGTTGGCTTCGGTAACCACGAGCTCGCCTCCCTGTTCCTTTATGACTTCAAGTGCTTGTTGATGCTCGCGGTCGAAGTAACTCGTGATGATGAGCCGACCATTTGGGGAGAGCTTCTCTAGGGCTTTGTGGTATATCTTTTCCCAATCGCTTTTACCGTTCCACAAATTCTGGTGGCGGACGAAGACGACGTCGAACTCGCTGGGCAGTTGTTGGTGGTCGTGAAGCTTGGTGGCGTCGCCTCGAAGGAATTCAAATTCTGCATTCGGATTTCCTCTGAATCGGGCGGCGGCATCCGCGATTTCTCGGGCTCGAATATCAAGACCAACGAATTTCAGTTTTCTGTTGTTGGCAGTTTCCTTACTAAACCGCCCGAAAAAATTCGCTAGGGTACCCGCTTCGTTGCACGCTCCACAGGCCAAATTCAGCAGCTGCATATCGCCGCCACTCGCGAGGTAGCGGCTTAGGGCTTCGTCTGACTTGGTAACCCTTGACAGCATCTCATCGAGACGCTGCATATCTTCTGCGAGATATTGCTGATTCGTAGAGCGATCCATAAAAGAACCGACGTTAGGGAGAAGACATAGCATGTCGATAGCTTTAGGGCTTTATGGATTTTAGGTATCTGGGATTCTATGCTGCTATTAATTTGCCTGAAGCGTATGTTGTGGGTTCACTCGTCGTTCCTCGAAAATGAATAAACGTCTATTTACCCTAATTCTTCTCAATTCTTTTGGGTTCCTTGCTCTTGATGCTTCCGATCGCCCAAATATTCTTCTGATCCTCTCAGATGATCATAGCGTACCTCACTTAGGAGCCTACGGGGACGCCAATTGTCGGCGATTTATCATAACGCCGCATTTGGATGCCTTAGCCGATGAGGGTATGCGTTTCGATCGTGCGTACACGGCGGCTCCGCAATGCGCTCCATCGAGGACCGCTATTTTTGCGGGCCGATCTCCAGTGGGATTGTCTGCGACCCGTTTTGCCCAGCCGGCACGTTCGGAAACGACTTACTTTACAGATGTCTTGAGAGAGAGTGGCTATTGGGTTGGGCTGGCAGGGCGTCATCAGCATTTGGATGGGAAGAACCGAGACTTGGACCACGTGACGGATACGCTTGTGGAGCTAGATGTGCGGGATCGAGCGTTTACGCAGCGATTTGATCACTTTGTGAGGGGAGCCTCTACTAAAAAGGAGGCGATTCATGATACAGACGAAGTGGTGGGTGCCATCTTAGATGGTGTTCCAGACGACCAACCTTTTTTTCTCTATTTCGGGTTTAACCAGCCCCATCGGAGATGGGGAGATGATCATGAAAAGATCGATCCTTCGAAATTAGTCTTGCCGCCAGACTGGCCGGACTTGCCTGAAGTGCGTTTGGATTATGCGAAGTATCTAGCGGAGGTGCGGGATCTGGATATTGGATTCGGATTGATAGAGAATGTATTGGAAGAACGGGGACTAAAGGAAAACACGTTGGTTATTTTCATGGGAGACAACGGGGAGGCACTTCTACGAGGCAAAGGAACTTTAGCTCAGCGTGGAACGCATGTCCCGCTTTTGGTTCGCTGGCCTGGCTATGTGAAACCGGGAACGGCCAGCGATTCTCTGGTTAGTGGGGTGGATCTTTCCGCGACAATTTTGGAAGCGGTAGGCTTGGAAACTGCTCCAGGCATGACCGGGGTCAGCTTTTTCGACGAATTGCGAGGCAAGCCCTTCGAAGGGCGTGAGATTGTTTTTGCTGAACGTGGCTGGCACTTCGGACCCATTGGCCGAAGCGATGGTTTCGATTTGTCCCGATCTATTACGACCCGTCGCTATTTGTACCTATACAACGCAACTCCGGAAAAGATATTTTCCCCAGTAGACATGAGTCGGAATCCGGGATGGCTCGCCATTCAGGAAATGCATGAAGAGGGGACGTTATCCGCTTTGCACGAACGCCTCTACTTTCAGAATCCGCGGCCGTTGTTCGAGCTATACGATCTACAAGAGGACCCTTTTCAGTTGGAGAACCTAGCGGGTAAGGCTAGGGTCAAAGTGGTTGAGACGAAACTCCGGACGGAGATGGATAAATGGATGGTAAGGGAAAGCGATTTTTTGCCGCTGCCCAGCCACATTCAGCAGCAAGTCAATCGAAAGTAGTTAGTGTGATTAGATTGCTGATACTATTTTGTTCAGCCATCGCTTTGATCGCGACTGGTTGCGCGAGGAAAGAGTCTTATTCCAGTCGACCAGAAGCGAACGTTTCAAAAGCTCTCTTGCCAGCAAAGGGTAGACCCAATATCGTGATTATCCTAGCGGATGACCTTGGGGTGGGAAACATTCAGGCGCACTTTCCTGAAAACAAAATCGCTACGCCTTATTTGGACAGGTTTTCAGGCGAGTCGATGCGGTTTACGAATGCGCACAGCGGTTCCGCTGTCTGTACCCCCACGAGATATGGTTTGCTTACCGGGCGATATGCTTGGCGCACGCGATTGCAGGAATGGGTTTTAGGGTGCTACGAACCACCATTGATCGCTGCAGATCGACTTACGCTTCCAGGATTTCTGAGCGAAAATGGCTACGCAACCGCGTGCATTGGCAAATGGCATCTCGGCTGGAATTGGCAAGGCCCCCAGCCTAATACTATGGATGAGAGGGCGAACATTCATCGAACAAAGCGTTGGGACTACACGAAGCCTGTTCTCAATGGGCCAACGACCCGCGGGTTCGATTATTACTTTGGCACAGATTTGCCCAATATGCCTCCGTTTACTTTTATCGAAAACGACCGAGTGGTAGAGCAGCCGACGTCAAAATTTGTATACGTTCCTAACGATGGTAGATCTTTGCCTAGTCAGTTTGACGGTAACCCGATGGCGCCCGACTGGAAGTTCGACCAGATCCTGCCGGACATTACCCAAAGGGCCGTCGATTATATTCATGATCAAGCAACGCAAGAAGAGCCGTTCTTTTTGTATTTTCCTATGACGTCGCCGCATACGCCGATCGTGCCGACTACCCGGTTTAAAGGCAAAAGCGGCATTTCACTCGTAGCGGATTTTGTCATGGAAACTGATTGGTCAGCAGGGCAGGTGATCCAGGCGTTAGAAGAAGCGGGGATCGCGGAAGATACTTTAGTAATATTTACTTCCGACAATGGACATCTCCCAACAGAATGGAACGAGCTTGTCGATGCGGGGCATTTCCCGAGTGGCCCCTATCGGGGCCGCAAGGCGGATATCTG
>NHEC01000082.1 GCA_002171655.1 Planctomycetes bacterium TMED75 | reverse complement strand
TCGAGGAGAACGTCATGGGTCTTTCAATGCTGCCAACGCAGCTTTCCCCAATAGCCGTGGACATGGGCACTTCATCGATCAAGGTCCTTCAAGTGACCCTCGGTGAGCGGCCGGCAATGCACGCTGCGATCGAACTGGAGATTCCTGATCCGATTCGAATCGACATCGAGAAGCGTCATGTCTTTCTCCAGAACGAACTTCCCGGTCTCTTCAAGGCCCATGGCTTTCGGGGACGGCGGGTGGTCTGTTCACCGCTTGCATCTCAGGTTCTGGTCCAGCCGGTTCAGGTAGAGCGTACGACGCTCGAGGACCAGCACGCACTGGCGACCGCTCAGCTCGAGGCTCAGCTTGAGCGAATGCCCGGAACCCTGGTGGTCCGTTCCACCCCGATCGCCGAGTCCGCTCGCGACGGCCGCTCCGCCACCGAAATGCTCTGCTGGGCGATGGCTCGCGAGGATTCCATGCGGTACGTGGATCTCTTCAAGTCCGTCAAGTGCAAGCTGGTGGGACTCCATCCCCAGGTCAGCGCGGTCACCGGCGCATTTGACCACCTTAATCGACGTACGAGTGATGCCTCGATCTCGACCATGTACGTGGATCTTGGCTGGGGTGGCATGAAAATCGTCATCGCCCATGGAACGGAGATGATCTTTGCGAAGCAGGTTCAGATCGGAGGCCGTCAAATGGACGGACTGATTTCCGAGAGATCCGGTACCGACCTGTTCACGGCTCGCATGCGACGGATCAATGATGGGATGCAGGAACAACAACTTCCTGAATCAACCGCGCGCAAGCGTACTCCGGTTACCGGTGGAATGGCCATGCTTCGCGCGGGAATGGCCAAGCAGGGCGAAGCGTATCCACAAGATGAATCGACCATGGTTGCGGCCGATCGTCGGTCCGATTCAGCACCGCCTGAACTGTCCACCAGGGTGACTGCCTCCACCGGTGGATTGATCGCAGGGGGGGTCGACTGTTCCGAACTCATGGAAAGCATGTCAGATGAACTTTCCCTGTGCGTGCGATACCACACCGCTCTGTTTTCCGGCCGAAGGATTGATCGACTGATCTTCCTCGGTGGCGAATCTCGCAGTACCGCGCTCTGCCGCGGTCTTGCTCGAGCTCTCAACGTCTCGGCCCAACTGGGAGATCCTCTTGCCCGGTATGCAGAAGGCCCCAACGATCCCAAGCTTCCCGAACCCGGACAGGCATCACCCTCCTGGGCAACCGCCTGTGGACTGTGCACCGCATCCGTGGATCTCTGATTCGACCGCCCGTCAGGCCGTGAGGTACTCGTCATGAATGAACCAACTCTCATTCCCCAGGAATACGTCAACGAGCGCAAGGAGATTCGCCGTACAAGTTTCGGCGTGGTGCTCTTCGTGATCGTGATGGCTGGCGTGGTCGCCGCCTTTCTAGTGACCAATCGTCAATGGGACTCGGTTCGAATCCGGCAGCAGGAAGTTGCCGCTGAATTCTCCGAAGTGGGTGAGAAGATCTCTCGAATGGATGAGCTCCGAATCGCCCGCGATGATCTCGTGGAACGTGCCGAGCTTGCGTCAGCCCTCGTCTCACGAGTCCCGCGATCGATGTTGCTCGATGGACTGGTTGAGAGAATGCCCATGAAGTTGAGTTGGACCAAGCTCACCATGGCCTCTAAGGAAGCCAAGAAGCCGGTGGTTCGATCCGACCCTAAAAACGATCGACTCAAGCCTCGTGGTCCGGCCGCAGCCCCAGTTCGCACTCGAGGCAAGAAGAATGCTCATTCTGATCTGCCTGAGGAGCGTCCCGTTCCCAAGAAATACACCACCACCATCACTCTGACCGGACTGGCTACCGACGAGGTCGATGTTTCGACCTACGTGGCTTCCCTGCAGAGCTTCTCACTGCTCAGTTCGGTCATGCCTGATTCAACGGAGATCATCACCGTCGATGATGTGGAAATGAGAAAGTTCACGATCACCATGGAACTCGATCAGGATGCCATCTACGAAGGTTTCTCGTCGGATTCCGATGACGACACCGCCATCTCCACCAGTATCGCGACTGCCGAGTACCCGGGTGAGGACAGCTGATATGAACAACAACACCAGACAGATCATCTTCTTCGTGATTCTCATCGCTGTTCCCCTTGGTGCGTGGGTCTTTGTGTTCCAACCGCGCAATCAGGCGATCGCATCCGCGCGGGTCGATGTTGATCTCAAGGTCGCACAACTGGAGGAACTTCGAGAGGTTGAATCCATCAATGCAAATCTCGAGGTCACTCTTGGGGATCTCCAGTTCGCCCTGGAGGATCTGCGAGCACGTATCCCCGATGCCGCCGGAGTCGAAGATGTGTTGCGGCGCATCGCGGAAATTGCACAGGACAACAACCTTGTCATCAGGTCGTTCCGAAGAGAGAAGGGGGTCACGGCAGCGCATTACACCGAAATGCCCCTGGAGACCGTCATCGAGGGTCCCTTCTCCGGTGTGCACCGGTTCCTCTTTGATCTCGAGCGGATGCCGCGAATCACTCGCATTCTCGACATGACCATCGAGAAGCCGGCACGGATGCTTCGTGGGTCAAACCAGCTCTCCAGTGGCCACATTCGAGCCGAGATGACCATCACAATCTACGCGGATCCCGAGAAGGAGAAATCTTGATGTTTACCCAGCAGGATCAAGAGGCTTCCAGCGATGAATCGCAGGTTGATTCCACGAACTCTATGGACTTCTCAAACGAGGATTCCTTCGGGATTAACTCCAATTCAGGCATCTCGCGGAGAATCGACCGCAATGGGGTCGTACTCGGTGTGATTCTCCTTGCGGCCGTAGTGGGACTGTGGTCGATGCGTACGCTGCGCAATGGATCAGCGGACATGGCCTCCACTCGTTCCCTTCCGGATCGGCTCAGCGTCGATCCCATCGATTCACAGGTCATGCAGCGACTCGCGATTCCTGATTCCGCCGGAATGCAGCTTCAGGCGGATCGAGATCCCTTCCAGAACTGGCGCCCGGCGGCCATCTCCAACGAATCCGCATTGATCGAGGAGTTGGTGGAGGACGTCGTGCCCGATCGCGAGGCATTGTGCGCCGATTGGCAAGAGGAAGTTGATCGAGTGGCGGGACTGCTGAAGTTGAAGTCGGTGCTTGGGGGTGGAACGGAACGAGCCCTGGTCAACATCGAGGGAGTTCTGCTCGCCTTGGGCGACACCTTCGATATCGCAAAGACTCAGATTGAATTTTCCATCGAGGACACGGATCGGCGATCCGCCTTGCTTGGCTGCTACAACTCCGAACTCGACTGCTGGCACGAAGTCCAGGTCACCATGGGCACCGGCGAGTGACGGTATTAAAGAGGAATCACCGTGAGCAACTTTCGATTTGATGAATTGATGCAGGACCTTGGAGTCTCCCGCTCTTCGAACAAGAAGAGTCAGGAGCCGAGCAAGGAGGATCCCTCGACTCGCCGCCCCGATATGGCGGGAAGTGGTCTTGGATCGGAATTACCCAATTCGACGAGCTCCGATCCATCCGTGATCAGGCCTGGAGATGCCTTGAGTGAGCTCTGGACGCCCGAGGAGCATCGGGAGTCCGAGGGCGATCTGACGAGTATGGCCCTTGATCGTGGTTTCGCCACCAGCGAGCAGGTTGAGTCGGCCCGCCGAATGGAGAGTCAGTCAGCTGGCCGCTCGATGCGGGCTCTTCTAGTCGATGCAGGAGCCGAAGAAATCGGTATCCAGTCGATCACTGCGGAACTCTCTGGTCTTCTCTTTGAACGAATTCAGCATGAGACCGGTGGTTTCGACTCGGAATTGCTTCTGAAACTCGGTGTTGACTACTGTCGAGAGCGATCTGCCATGCCCTTGCGCCGGGAAGGATCACGAATCGTCGTCGGCACCACCGAACCCGACGACCTGTTCCTCCTTGAGGACATCAAGCGTCGTCTTGGGGTGGCGGTTCTCAAGCACGTCATCGTCACTTCCACGGATATCATGGAGGTGATCGATTCCTTCGGTGAGCATTCCGCCGAGTCGATCAACATGTCAGATCTGCTGGCCGACGTCGAGGAGGAAGACGAAGTCCAGGTCAAGGAGAAGAAAGACGAGGGGGATGATCTGGAGGCCGAAGCCGACTCCTCGCCGGTGGTCCGCTACGTGAACCACATCATCCAGACTGCAGTGAAGGAAGGCGCCTCCGACATCCACATCGAACCCGGTGAGGAAACCCTCAAGATTCGGTTTCGAATCGATGGCATGCTCTTCGAGATGATGAGCCCTCCGCGCAAGATGCACGGTGCACTCACTTCTCGAATCAAGATCATGGCGAACCTGGACATCGCCGAGCGCCGTCTCCCTCAGGATGGACGCATCTGTGTCACTGTCATGGGGCGCCGAATGGACCTCCGTGTCTCCACAATTCCCACTCCTGGCGGTGAGAAGACGGTCATGCGTATCCTCGACACGCGATCGATCAACGTCACGCTCGACGACCTCGGTTTTTCGGAAGATGCCTTCACCACCTGGCAGACCCAGATCTCCCAGCCACACGGAATCATTCTGGTCACTGGTCCCACCGGATCGGGTAAGACCACAACCCTCTATTCCTCGATTCGTCAGATGGATCGTCGTCGCCTGAACATCTCCACGGTGGAGGATCCCATCGAGTACCACCTCGACGGAATCACCCAAATCCAGACTCATGAAATGATCGGCTTGACCTTCTCAACCGCTCTGAAGTCATTGCTTCGCCAGGATCCCGATGTGGTTCTCCTGGGTGAGGTTCGTGACATGGATACCGCGACCACTGCGGTTCAGGCGGCACTCACCGGTCACCTCGTCCTCAGCACGTTGCATACCAATGATGCACCCAGCTCGGTGACCCGACTTATCAACATTGGAATTGAACCGTTCCTGGTCGGTGCGGCGCTGAATGCCATCCTTGCGCAGCGTCTGGTTCGACGGACCTGTCCCGACTGCGCGACCGCGGAACCCGTTCCCGACGAGCTTCGCGATTTTCTTCAAACCCATGGCGTGCATCGTGATCACCTGATGCGAGGTGTCGGATGCAGCAAGTGCCGTGAGACCGGATACGCAGGTCGATGCGGTATCTACGAGATGCTGGTTCTCGACGATTTCCTTCGGGATCGCATCGCTTCGAGCCCGAATGTGACTGAATTCAGGCGGTTGTGCATCGAACGGGGCATGTCTTCGTTGCGCGATGATGGCTTCGCCAAGGTTGAGCAGGGTGTGACCTCCGTCGAGGAAGTCCTGCGGGTCACCGAGGCAACCATCTAACTCAGCTTAGAAGCAGCGTCATCCAAGGATCGTCTTGAGCGGTTGGATGAACAATGCCACCGCGAGCAGCACCCACACCACGAATGCACAGGGTAGTTTCGCCAGTGCGCCGAGGATTCGTCCTACTACGGCACCAGTCGCAGGCTTGATCGTGTCCTTCAGTCGGGAGTCGGGGCTCGCATTGAGTTCGCCGATCACCGCGCCGATACCGCAGCCAACAATTGCTCCGATCAGGGAGCCCACGATCGGAATCGGAATGAGAAAGGTACCAAGGATGGTGCCGCCAAATCCGCCGATCAAAGCACCAAGCATACCTTTCTTGGACGCTCCACCCTTCTTCGCACCCAGTGCCCCGGCCATGAATTCAAGTACTTCACCGATGATTGCGATCACGATTCCAATCACGAAGACCCACCAGGGGACCAGCCAGTCACTGCCCGCCGGAGCCCAGAGCCTTTGCACCAGGCAGAGTCCGAAGGCCAAGGCGATCATCAGCCAAGTCCCCGGCAGTCCGATCAACACGATCACCGTGCATCCGGAACCGATGATGAGGAAGATGATGGCCAGTAGGAGGTCGATCCATGCCATATTCGGGTTCCTTCGAGGTCACTCACGAGGTGGTGGTGGATGAATCAGGTTTCAGTTTCAGTGCTTGGAAGTCGCTGAATACGTTGCAGCCCAAGATCGAATCGGCCGCTGAGACCATCCTGCCATCGTATCGTGATCCTCAGCCGGTCGGCATCGGGTTCTTCCACGCTGCATTGAGCTCTCCAGAGAGGGATGACCTGGCCGGCCTGAGATCGGGGGCGAACCGGGCCTTCGAGACGCAGATACTTCGCCCGATGAAGCGGCAGGGGCGTGACTTGCAGGGACTCGGTTGGCTGCAGTTCCCGGGGGTCCCTCGTCAAACGCCAGCTTCGGGCAACCAGTTCATCATCATCACGTGGTTCCACCGGCCCCACAAAGAGGTCCAGATGAGGGTCTGATCCGGGGATTTCATGCCTGCAGAGGGCGATTCGGCACTTTTTCATGGTCTGATCATGCTTCATGGTGGATGAACGGCGTCTTCTCCAACACGCCCGACTGACTTCGATATCATCAGACCCTCAGGGCCTCTTTCACGATTCTAGAACCCAATATTCTGGAGCAAGTGTCGTATGCATCCAGCACGATTCATCGTCGCAAGCCTCGTTCTTCCGTTCATCACCCTGTTCGTTCTTTCGGGCTGTGAAACCACCAAGACTCCCAGCCACCTGCTGGTGAAGCGGGGGAACCACAGCTTTGAATACCAGAACTGGGCTGATGCCGCTGAAAAATACAAGGAGGTCTTGTCACGTGAAGCCTCCAATTCCGAGATCCAGTATCGATACGGTCTCTGTCTGATCGAACTCGGTGAATATTCCAAGGCGCAGTCCGCCCTGGAGATTGCACAATCACTCGATCCACGCAATGACGCGATTACGTTTGCTCTCGCTGATGCCTTCTACCAGAAGAAGGACTACAGCCGAATGTTCACCATGCTCCGGAATCGTGCCAGTGACAACCGAGATCTCGCCACCTGGTTGGTCATGGCCGCCTACGCGGAAAAGCTTGATGACTACGACACCGCGATGGAAGCCCTCTCGAATGCCTGTGCGATTGAAGACGGAACCGACTCAACCCCGTACTACCGAACGGCGGTTCTTGAAGGTCGACTTGGTCGCACTTCCGAAGCGATCCGTCGACTTCGACAGGCCTATGCAATTTCCCCTGATGACGAACGAATCACGGTGATGCTCGTTGAATACGGAGAGATCCCCGGGCCGACCCTCGGTCTCGCCCCTGGTCAATGAACGGCCACTCATGGAAGCCTGCATGCGCACCCTTCAGGTCCAGGAGCATTGGTTTCTATGACTTCGGAAAATACAGATTCAGTTGGTTCTGATTGGCTCGCGCTTCTCTCTGCGTTGAGTGACCATGCGCGGGTGAGATTGCTTCGTCTGCTCGAAGAACAGGAATTGGGAGTGGGAGAGTTGGCTCGCTCCCTCGCAATGCCACAGTCCACCGTGAGTCGGCATCTCAAGCTGCTGTACGAACTGGGCCTGCTCAGCAAGCGGACCGAAGGTACGGCCAGCCTCTATCGAATGCAGATTTCCGATGCTGGTCTCCGATCGCTTTGGTCCAACACCACCGATCGACTCGGTCAGGAGGGGGAGTTCAGAGACGATGAGATCAGGCTTCGGCAGGTTCTTCTGGAGCGCCGATCTGACAGCACCTCTTTCTTCGGTCGGGTTGGCTCTGACTGGCAGATGATTCGACGAGAGCTGTTTGGATTCGGGTTTACCGAAGAGGCGCTGTTGGGCCTTCTCCCGGGAAACTGGGTGGTCGCTGATCTGGGTTGTGGAAGTGGGGACGCCAGTGAGCGACTGGCTCCGGTGGTTGATCAGGTCATCGCAGTGGATCGGGAGCCAGCCATGCTCGATGCGGCGCGCAAGCGTCTTTCGGGCTTTGGCAACATCACCTTCATGGAAGCAGGACTCGATGAACTTCCAATTGAATCCGGGCTGCTGGATGCGGCGGTTCTGATGTTGGTGTTGCACCATCAGGAGCAGCCTGCCAGCATCATCACCGAGGTGCAGCGTACGCTCAAGCCCGGAGGTCGCTTGGTGGTTGTGGACATGATTTCGCACGACCGGACCGATCTGGTCGAGGCCATGGGGCACATTCATCTCGGCTTCAGCGAGGAACTCCTGCAGGCCTGGGCAGAGCAGGGTGGTCTGACCCTTCGCCGTTTCCGACGGTTGCACGCGCCGCTGAGCGGGCGAGGCCCTGATCTCTTTGCCGCAATGCTCTCGAAGAGTTACGACTGATCCAGTGATCGGTCTTCGTCAGGACTTGTCCGCATCCAGGGTGGGATTCGTCTTGGTTGCCTTGAGTTTGCCCAGTGCAAGCTCCGGGTTCTTCTTCACCCCTGCTGCACATCCTCCACAACACGTTCGTACGAGTCGATTGGCCACCACCACCTCGAACGGGCTTTCACCGTAGGGTCGCCCAGTGATCACGCACACCTTGAGGGGGTAGCTTGCGGACTGTTGCTTCTTAATCCGATCATCAAGTGCGGTCTGATACGCACTGGGATTTTTCCTGAGCCGTCGGATGCAACTCTTGCAACATAAGCGATACAGACGATTGCCGATCACGACGTTCTTGTCACGTCCTGCTTCCGGGCCCCGGGGGTCCGCCATTGGTTCATCTTCCATGACCAGGCAGCTTCCCGTGGGGTACACCGTGAGCTGGTCGGCGATGATCATCTCGTCTAACTTCGAGTTGCTCGCCACTGGGTCAGATTCAAACTTTGTCTTGCACCCTCCGCAACAGAACCGGACCTCTCGGCCATTGAGATCTTCGCGCGGCATGTCCTTCAATACCACCACCACCGGGTTTTCTCCGAGTGGGTTTCCAGTGACCGAACAGACGCTCAAGGGATAGGCTTCTCCAACCCGTTCCGTGGTGTTCTGGCTGGCTGTGGTCGTCGAGGTAACTCCCAGAACTGAGAGCAGCAGGGCGGAAAGGGTGGTGGTCAAATTCTTGCGCATCGTGTGATTCCTTGACTTACGGAGTTACGGAGTGGTCTCCGAATGGGCACAGCCTATCGCTGAAACTGCCTTGAAGGCAAGCATCTGAGTCCACAATGGAGGTGTTCAGCATCTCAGCCGCTTGCGAGATGCTTAATTGGCTTCCGAAACCATGGTGCGTTGGGCCTCAAGTGGCAGGCCGTTGAAGGCTCGGGCCGCCTGGACGTTTCGCAGGGCGATCGACTGGCCATCCACCACCACTACCGGCGAATCCAGTCGAATTGGCTTCTGAGTGATCGGGCACGTGATGTTGCGGATTCCCTGCTCAGGCATCAGGATCCGGGCCACAATCTCGTTGCGTCGAGCCGGGAGCATCGTTTCAAATGCCTCCAGACTGGCCTGGTCAGCAAACGCGATTCGAACCTCCCGGACTTCAATACTGGGGCATCCCGGAAGCAGCACGGCATCACTGATTGGACATCGCTCATTGGGGATTCCTCGTGATCGCAGAAGGTGTCGAGCAACCATTCTCGTCTGAACGGCTTTGGGGAGTCCTTCAAACTGCGCTTGTTCCGCAGATGAAACAAAGCCGATCCGGACATTGTCGAATGAGATGATCGAGGCATCGATCGGCAGTGGTTTCTGCGTGATCGGACAGGAGCCATTTGCCACCCCATTGCGGCCAAGTACCTGCTGACCGGCAAGCACTCGCTTGCGTTCTCCTGGGAGATCATCAAAGGTGGTGGCTTCAGATTCGCTCCGAAACCGGATCTCTTCCCCGGCATAGATTCGAACAGCCGGTTCCGAGCCCAGGGCACGACTGCTCAAGGCGCATCGTTCGACCCAGAGCCCCGAGCCTTGGGGAAGCGAGGTGTCTGACTCCCCTGTGTTGGTTATCGGAGCGGTGGTCTGGCAGCCACCCAAATACAGCCCCGCCACGAGCATGGTTGAAATCAACGTGTGTCTGGATGTGGAAAAACGGGTCACTGGGCGCTCCACGGTCATCAATAAGGCCTGAGCGTACCCCGCATCTTATTTTGGGGTTGCTACTTGTCAGTCTGTTCATGGAGGGGTAGTATATCCATTCATCCGGATATTAGGATGAAGCCCTGTTTGTTCGTACTAAGGCCTCTTTGAACCCGTTCCAGGAAGGAACAGCACCGTGCCAGCTACTGATTCCACCACATTCATGAACACCAACCTCCCACTGGTATGCGACCTGCCCTTCAAGGTCAGAGACCTGTCCGCAGAGGCCGTCCGCTTTGGTCGCAAGGAAATTGAACTTGCCGAGCACGAAATGCCCGGTCTGATGGCACTTCGTGCAGAGCTCGGTGCATCCAAGCCTCTCAAGGGTGCTCGGATCACTGGGTCGCTCCATATGACGATTCAGACTGCGGTGCTCATCGAGACCCTCGTCGAACTCGGCGCTGAGGTTCGCTGGGCCAGTTGCAACATCTTCTCCACCCAAGATCATGCCGCTGCCGCCATTGCGGTCGGCCCCAATGGAACCCCCGAAGCACCCGCAGGCATCCCGATTTTCGCCTGGAAGGGCGAAACGCTCGAGGAGTATTGGTGGTGCACGTTCCAGGCACTCAACTGGCACGATCAAGGAGGTCCAAACCTTATTCTCGACGACGGTGGTGACGCCACCTTGCTGGTCCACAAGGGCCTCGAGTTCGAAAAGACCGGCTCAGTTCCCGATCCATCGACCACCGACAACGCTGAGTTCAAGGTCGTGCTCTCGATTCTCGATGCCCTCCAGGAAGCGGCCCCCGGCCACTGGACCAAGACCGCGCCCATGATCAAGGGCGTTTCTGAAGAGACCACCACCGGTGTCCACCGCCTCTATCAGATGGCGGAATCCGGCGAACTGCTCTTCCCAGCAATCAACGTGAACGATGCCGTGACCAAGAGCAAGTTCGACAACCTCTACGGCTGTCGCCACTCCCTGGTCGACGGGATCATGCGCGCCTCCGACGTCATGCTTTCCGGAAAGACCGCGATTGTCTGCGGCTACGGTGATGTCGGCAAGGGCTGTGTTGCAAGCCTCCGTGGTCAGGGCTGCAAGGTCAAGGTCACCGAGGTCGACCCGATCTGTGCACTTCAGGCGGCGATGGAAGGCCTGGATGTGGTCCGACTCGACGACGTTCTCGACATTGCGGACATCATCATCACCGCCACCGGGAACTTCAACATCATCACTGCCGAGCAGATGACCCGCATGAAGGACAAGGCGATCATCGGCAACATCGGTCACTTCGACAATGAAATCGACATGGCTGGGCTCGAATCGATGGAGGGTGTGGTTCGCACCAACATCAAGCCTCAGTTCGACGAATGGACCTTCCCCAACGGCAGATCGATCCTGGTCCTTGCCGAAGGCCGTCTGCTGAACCTCGGTTGTGCCACCGGCCATCCCTCGTTCGTGATGAGCGCATCCTTCACCAATCAGGTGATCGCCCAGATCGAGCTGCATCAGAACTCCGAGAATTACGACCACGACAGTGTGGTGACCCTGCCCAAGCACCTTGACGAGAAGGTCGCCCGTCTCCACCTCGATCAGCTGGGAGTCGAGATGACCACCTTGACCGGCGAACAGGCGGAATACATCAATGTCCCCGTGACCGGACCGTTCAAGCCCGATCACTACCGGTATTGAGCCAACTCTTCAAGTTCCCCAATCACCTTTGCGGGGAGGAACCTTTGGGTTACTCCCCGCTTTTTAGTGATCAATCCTTGGTGTTCTTGCCTGAAAGCAGTCGCTCAAGCAGGTTCTTCTTGCGTTCGATCATGTCCGGATCCGTGTCGCGCATGCCAACGATCCCGTCTTCGCCGCACCACTTGTCCTCGGGCCCGGCAATGAGTGCGCCCTCCGGATCGATGTTGAACTCCTCACGAACCTCCGCCAGAGGGCGTTCAAAGCGATCTCCGAAGTCAAAGTCCATCTTGATGTAGTCGACCGTGCAGTTGGCCCCTCGCTCGTACGCGCGCATCACCACTTCGGGCTTGAACTGGTCCTTCCAGGTTCGAAGCCCCTTGTCGAACTGGATGCCCACCTGGAATTGCGCGGTATAGGCGATCAGGGCCTTTCCCATGTCCATCTTCATGATCGCGCCGTCAAAGGCAAAGATGCAGGTTTCTCCGAGTGGAGTGGTCGGGTATCCGGAGAGGGCGTGGTGGATGTCATGGGTCCAGAGCGCGTTGGAGAAAAATGCTCCGGGGGTCCCGGGAAGGGGGAAATTATTGTCGTCGTAGTAGCGAATCAACGTTCCACCGAAGGTGTCCGGATCCAGATCTCGGTACCCAGTGAATCTCGCCAGGGTTTTTTTACTTCCATCCATATGCAGAAAGCTTTCCGCAAACTTGATGGTTCCCTTCCAAAGTGGAATACCGATCTCCAGCGAGAGCGCCCGGTTGAGGCAAAGCGCCAGCCCAGTGACTGCCTCATGTGAAAGTTTGTGCAGTTGCTTGGTGAACTTCTTATCGAAGCCGAAGGTGTCGCCCAACCTGCCGACCGCATCGATCCGTTCCTGCAGGTGCTCCTCCTCGAGGAATGGAAAGATGCCCGCCATGTTCATGATCTGTTGCTGGAGCTCGGCATCGCCGACGACTTCACGGGCCGATTCAATCGGAGGGTGCTCTGCATCAGGGTCGAAATCGGTGATCTGGAAGAGGTGCTCCGCCATTGCCAGAAGAGTTTCGCGATGAATCTCATGCAGTTCGAATGCGCCGTCATTCGTTGCGACCTGTTTGAGAAGGCCGAGAATGGCATGCGCTTGTTCACCGCGTACACAAACGATTTCTTTCATATGGTGCTCCAGGTCACTTCAAACATTGACTATCAACCGATTCATACAAATACTTGAATGCAGGTTTCTGCCCCGGTCTTGGAATTGTTCATTCTCTTCTCAGGCGATTTCGCACACTGTTACAGCAACTCTAATCTCGGTGCAATTGCGTTGTAATGAGTGTGTCACTTTATTAGTATCCGACATTCCCACATCAAGTGGGCAACTATTGGTCCCAATTCCTTTTATCGAATTTGTCAGATCTATCTGTGATCCAATTAGTCAATTGATTTTTTTACCTCGGGTTCCCTGAACTCGCATGCCCTAAATCAATATGGAGAAAGAAATGAATATCGGTTTCACGGCTGTTTTGTGTGCTTCTGCTGTCTGTATCGCAAGCCCAGCCTTCGCGAACGACTGCCCGACGGATCTCAACCATGACAGGACCACAGATGGAAGGGACCTTGCGATGTTGCTTGGTGGGTGGAACACCACCGATTACGTCAGCGACATCAATGCAGACGGAATGAGCAACGCTGTCGACCTCGCCCTGCTTCTTGAAAACTGGGGTCTCTGCCTCGGCGAGCAGTCCATCACGAGCGTGGCTCCCCACTTCGTCGCTCCGGGTGCCTCCTTTGTGGTCTTAGGGATTGATCCCGGCACGGTCACCGAGGTCCTGCTCGACGGGGAGTCGATCGATTTCAATTCCGATGCCCAGTTGCTTTCCGCGGAGGTGCCCGCGTCATCCACCGAGGGCGGAAGGACCCTCGTCCTCGTGACCAACAGCGGCCTGCACAGGGTGGTCAATGGCATCACCGTGAGTGAGGAACTCGACGGAAACTACACCACGTACGTCCCGACCTTCTCCAACGAAGGCTCGGGTTGTAACAGCCAGGTCGCAGATCTTGGGCCCGGCCTCGTCAACTTTGAGGGGAAGGGTGGTCCCAACCGAGCATGTTCCAATCAGGCCTACACTGGAATCACCAAAATCACGGCAGACATCGATCTCTCGGACGCCAAGGGTCGGAAGTGGAACAATGCCTCCTTCTACCTGATCTCCAACCCAGATGACTGGTCCAAGCAGCCTCTGAACAGTGGGTATTGCGATCGGGGGAACCTCGAGGCAGGCATCAATGCGAACGAATCCGGTGGCGCCAACTGTCGCGAGATCGACTTCCTCGAGACCAACGGTGCTGCCATCACCCAGAGCACTGAGCACCTGAGGAACACCCAGGACGACGGCTTTGCGCAGCGGTGGGAGGAATCATGGACGGCAGAAGCGGTTTCAAACAGCTGCTACTCGCCTTCGCCCGCCACTGGTGGCCACGACATCGCTTCGTTCGACCTCGACCAGCCGATCCAGATGGTCGCGACCTTCGACACCAGCGCCGTGGACGAGAAGACCGGAGCAACCCCGCCGACTCGAATGAAGGTCACTTTCGCGCAGGGCGGTAACACCATCACCGTGTACGATTCCCAGGGCGATGCTATGGGGGAAGAAGGAGGATCCATCAGCTCCTCGGATCTGACCACCCAGATTGCGGGCGGATTCTGGCTGCTTGTCAGCTGGCACCAGGACTACAGCCCAAGCGGCCCAGCCGGTAGCTGGTGGGACGGCTGCTCGTGGGATGCCAACTGTGGCAGCGCCCCCTTCCCCGGGTGGAAGCTCAACAACATCAGCGTGGTCGGTAACGGCACCGTCGGAGGCTGACCACCGCTGCGGCGGGATCCGCCGACCCTCCCGGACCATGTCCCGGTCAGACATCCATGCGGGCTGCACCACCTCGGTGCAGCCCGCATTTCACTATCCGCCTCTGGGATCCCTCCATTCCCGGTAGAATGTCAGTCGGATAGGAGAGTCGTACGGACATGGTCGGCACCCCATTGATCAGGCTCCTTCGCTATGCGAGACCCTTTCGTGCGAAGATCCTGCTGGCTTCTGGTTGCTCGATCCTCAACAAGTTGTTCGACCTTGCTCCGCCGTTCATCATCGGTGCCGCGGTGGATGTGGTGGTCCAGAAGCAGGATTCGATCGTTGCGCGGTTGGGGATCGTCGATCCCTTCATGCAGTTGCTGCTGCTCGGGGTGCTCACCGCGATCATCTGGACGTTCGAGTCGGTGTTCGAGTGGCTTTTCGGCGTCCTCTGGCGCCACCTCGCCCAGGCGATCCAGCACGAGGCGCGCATGGATGTCTTCGACCACGTGCAGGGGCTCGACCTGACCTGGTTCGAGGACCACTCGACGGGGGGGCTCCTGGCGGTCCTTTCCGACGACGTCAACCAACTCGAGCGCTTTCTTGACGGTGGTGCCAACGACATCATTCAACTCGCGGTCACCGCGATCACGGTCATCGCCGCGTTCTTCCTGATCTCACCGGACCTCGCCTGGCTCGCGATGATCCCGGTTCCGGTCGTGATCATCGGATCACTCTGGTTCCAGAAGCGATTGGAGCCGCACTACGACGCGATGCGCGGGAAGGTGGGGGACCTCAACGCCCAGCTGGCGAATTCACTGGGGGGGATGGCGACGGTCAAGAGCTTCACCGCCGAATCCAACGAGCTGGGACGACTTCGGACTGAAAGCCACGGGTACGCGGAGCGAAATCGTCGGGTGATCATCCTCAGTGCCGCGTTCAGTCCGCTCATTCGCGTGGTGATCATGTGCGGGTTCATGGTCACCCTTCTCTACGGGGGTTGGCTCACGCTGGAGGGCACCCTCGGGGTCGGCGCCTTCGCGCTTCTGGTCTTCCTCACCCAGCGACTGCTCTGGCCGTTCACCCGGGTAGGGTCGATTCTCGACCTCTATCAGCGTGCGATGGCGTCGACTCGACGGATCTTCGAGCTGCTTGATGTACGGCCTTCAATCGTCGATGGCACCACGGAACTTCCCCTGGAATCGATCCAGGGTTCGGTCACCTTTGAAAACGTGCACTTTGCCTACAACGCGAAGGCCCCAGTTCTCCAAGGACTTGACCTTGAGTGTCCGACCGGTGCGACCACCGCCATCGTCGGTTCGACCGGCGCGGGCAAGAGCACCGTGATCAAGATGCTGCTCAGGTTCTATGACGTGGATCCCGATGCCTCAGGTCCGGTCCTGCTGGATGGTCACGATCTGCGGAAGCTCAAGCTCCGACAGCTTCGCCGAGCGATCGCGCTGGTCAGCCAGGATGTCTATCTCTTTGATGGGACGATTCGCGAGAATCTCGCCTATGGCTGGCCAGGCTCCGATGAAGATCCGAACCATTGGGAGCCACCATCCGACGAGCAGCTCTACGAGGCGGCTCGTCTGGCGGAAGCGCACGATTTCATCTGTTCTCTCCCCGAGGGTTACGAGACCGTGGTGGGAGAACGTGGGCAGAAACTTTCCGGTGGCCAGCGGCAGCGGATCGCGATGGCGCGTGCGGTCCTCAAGGATGCTCCGATTCTCGTTCTCGACGAAGCGACCGCCAGCGTCGACAACGAGACCGAAGCGGCGATTCAACGCTCCCTTCGAACGATCTGTCGGGACCGCACCACGATCGTGATCGCTCACCGACTGTCCACGGTTCGGCACGCCCAGTCGATCAACGTCCTCGATGCGGGTCGGGTGGTCGAGCGCGGAACGCATGAAGAACTGCTTGCACACAATGGTATCTACGCCCACCTCTGGCGAGTCCAGACTGGTGAGCGTATCGATGAGGCAATGGCTGAAGGACTCAGCTGAGAAGAATCAATCCCGTTCGATCAGCATCGATACTGCATTGCCACCACCGAGGCAGAGGCTGCAGATGCCGCGCTTGCCACCGGTGCGAATCAACTGATGAATCAGCGTGACCAGAACCCGTGCGCCACTGGCTCCGATCGGGTGACCAAGCGCAATCCCGCCACCGCAGATGTTCATCTTGTCTTCCGAGACACCCAGTCCCTTGGCGTTGGCCAGGGCTTGCGCCGCGAATGCTTCATTGATTTCGAAGAGGTCGACGTCATCGACCGAAAGTCCGTGGTCGGCCATGAGTCGTTCAATCCCGAGTTTCGGGGCCCAGAACAGTTTCTTGGGTTCGATCCCGGCGGTGTTGTAACCAACGATTCTGGCCAAGGGGGTGGCGCCCTGTGCTTCAGCCGCTTCCGCACTCGCCACGACCACGGCAGCACCGCCATCTGAAATCTGGGAAGCGTTTCCGGCGGTGACCGAGCCATCCTTGGTGAAGGCGGGGCGAAGCTTTCCGAGTGCTTCCGGGTTTGAACCGGGTCGGAATCCTTCGTCTTGTTCGACGCCGGCTCGTGCATGGCAGAGTTCTGCGCTCATCGGAACGACTTCAGTGGCGAAATGCCCGGCTTCCCAGGCAGCTTCCGCTCGGTTGTGGCTCTGCGCGCTGAAGCGATCCTGTTCGTCGCGGCTGATGTCGTATTCGTTGGCGATCCACTCCGCCGCATTGCCCATCGGCCACTGTTCGAAGGCACAGGTCAGCCCGTCGAAAGCCATGTGATCCTGCATCGTGCCGGGTCCGTACTTGATACCGGTCCGAGCGTGCACGAAGTGGGGGGCGAGGTCCATGTTTTCCATGCCCCCGGCGACTGCGGTGGTGATGTCACCGCTTCTGATCGCTCTGGCGGCTTGCATGACTGCCTCGAGACCCGAGCCACAGACCTTGTTGACGGTGACCGCGGTCACCGTGGCGGGAAGCCCTGCCTTGAGCGCAGCCTGACGGGCAGGGTTCTGCCCCACACCAGCTTGAAGCACGCAGCCCATGAACACCTCGTCGACCGATTCCGGTGATACGGAGGCATCTTCCAGCGCCGCTGAGATCGCACACGCGCCCAGTTCCGGGGCAGGAACCCTGCTCAATCCGCCGAGAAAGCGGCCAATGGGGGTTCTTCGGGCGGAAAGGATGACGGGCTGGTTGCTGTTCATGGAGGTCCTCGTGGTTGGTTTTTCCGGGAGAGACATGATACCTCAGACCTGGGGCTGGACGTGGCCCCCCCAGCGAGCCGACATAAAGAACATGACGGATTCCAACCCCCAGATCGATCACCTGGTACCCGATAACCTGACCTCCTTGCAGTCTCATGTGCTTTCGGAGGAGGCGAAGCACCCCGATGCCACGGGAGATTTTTCCTGGATCATTTCCGCGATCTCTCTTGCCGGGAAGACCATCGCCAACAAGGTCCGCAGGGCCCGGCTTGATGATGTCCTGGGCGAGGTCGGTACCGAGAACATTCAGGGAGAGACCCAGCAGAAACTCGACGTGATCGCCAATGAGGTGCTGCTTCGCTGTCTGGGCGGACGGGAATCGATCGCGGTGGTCGCTTCCGAGGAAGATGAGGAACCCCTGATTCTTCGCACCGGATCCGAAGGTGGAAAGTACTGCGTGCTCTTTGATCCCCTTGACGGCTCGAGCAATCTGGACATTGCAGTGGGGGTGGGCACGATCTTCTCGGTGCTTCGGAATGATTCGGAAATCGCGAACGCCGAACGAACCGTGTGTCAGTCAGGACTCAAGCAGGTTGCCGCCGGATACATCCTCTACGGCTCTTCCACCATTCTGGTCCTGACCACCGGACATGGTGTGGACATGTTCGTTCTGGATATGGCGATCGGGTCATTCCTGCACGTCAAGAGTGGATTGCGAATCCCTCCGGGCAACAAGACCTACTCGGTCAATGAAGCCTATGCAGAGCAGTTTCCTGCGGGCTATCGAACCTACCTTCAGTGGGCCCACGAAAATGGGTACTCAAGTCGCTACATCGGATCCATGGTCGCGGACGTGCACCGCATCCTTATGCGGGGTGGAGTCTTTCTCTACCCCCCGACCAACAAGAACCCCGGTGGCAAACTCAGGCTTCTCTACGAAGCGAATCCGATGGCCATGGTGATCGAACAGGCCGGTGGGCTCGCCTACAGTGGTGACCTTCGAACCATGGAGCTCCAGCCCTCGGAGCTGCATCAGCGTGTTCCGGTGCTGCTGGGCAGCCCTGATGAGGTGGAGAGTGTCAGACGGCTTCTTCCGCTCTGATCAGATCACCCCCCGCGGGTGGCTCAGGAAAAACCGCCGACTTCCTTGATGTCGAAGTCCCAGATCGACCGCAGCGATGTGGTGTCCATCCGCGGCAGATCGTTGATCCGAGCGATGATCGGACCCGCTCCCTCGAGAGCCAGATCACCCATGCGCTGGAACTTTGTGTCGAGAATCCCGGCCAGATCCGCGGTCTTGTTTCGGGCATGGCCCGAGGGATACATGACCATTCCGGAATCAAGCTGGGTTCCATCGGTCAGAGTCAGAATGATCGAGGTGGGGATACCGTCGGGGTACCGGCTGTCGTAGTCGGCTCCACCATGTTTGAATTCGATGAGTTCCATCAGCCCGCGGGTTTCCTCGTCGAACAGAGCCTCGTCGGAATAGTCCTCGGGCATCAGCATCAGCTGCTTCCAGATCGCATCGTTGTCCTCGGCAAGTGCACCGCCTTGGTGGATCGCCTTGCGCAGCAGGCGGCTCAGAATGAAGACCATCGAATGGTCGGCGGACTGCCGGGTTTCGGGGTCTCGTTTGGCGGGGTCCCCGATGATTCCAAACGCAGGCTCGTAGGCGGTGACCGTGATCGACTTGATCGAACTGGCACTCTTGAGCTTTCCGGGGTTTTCCAGAAGGAGATTGATGATCCCTTGAAGTGCACCGGCCGACTGGTGCTCGTAGAGACCCAGCTTGAAGTGCATGCCCATCACGGCGAAGTCGGGGCCCTGATTCGAGAGAATCAGATCGAAGGGAGCATCGCCATCGGTCGGTTCGAACTGACGCCAGATCGCTTCCGGATTTCTGAAGATGTCCCTGGGTCCCACGAAGCCTCGCATCGATCGTTGCATCGAAACAATGGCCACCTCGGTCGAGATGGCGGCGGAGGCGCCCTTGGAATCACTGAGTTGCTTGCCGGCACGAATCGCCCGCCAGGGGATGAAGTGGGCGACCGACATGCCGATCGCAGACTCGATCTGTTGCGGTGTGGCTCCCAGCATCGCTCCGTAGACGGCGGCACTGGCAATCGCACCGTGGACCACGTGGTCGATCTTGTAGGTCTTCAGGCTGAAGACCTCGGCGAGTCGACCTCTGATCTCGTCGATGAGGACCATGCCCAGAAGGGCGTCGGTCCCGGATCGCCCGGCGAGCTGGGCAGCTGCGATCGCCACCGAGTAGAAATCGTTGTGCCCGAACTCTCCCGCAGTGTGGCCCAGTTCCGGTCGAAAACCGAAATTAGTTCCATTTGAGTCCCATTCTCGAACGGCCGAGCAATTGGCGAGAATGGCTTTTTCGGGTGCCACCGGATCGGTCGAGCCGAGCACCGGTACCCCATTGGTGCTGGGGTACGCCATCGCTTCCTCGCGAAGTACGCGAGGTGCATTGGTTCCGAGCGCCAGTGCGGAGAGGCCACAGAGGATGCTGTCCGTAAAGAAAAGCATCGTACGGTCCAGCACTGCTTGGTCGGGCTGACCCACGTCTTGGTTCTGCGGATCGAGGAAGGCAACTGCGTACTCGCCGATGCCCAACGCCTGGTTGGAATTTCTCAGCAGTTCCGTGGCTTCGCTTTTGATCGACGTGGTCATGTTGAAATTCACTCGTTCCTGTTCGAATAGGTGACTCGGTGGGGAGACGATTGTACAGATCGGAGACTGATTTGAGTGGAATGCACATCGAGTGCAGTTTTCAAGCCAAGTTCGGTGTAGGGTATGCGTCTCATGAGCTTGACCACCGAATCGACCAGCAGCCCGCAGAGTTCCGCCGTCCAATCCATGGTGGTGGAAGCGGGTGGAATGGCCGTTGTTGCCGAAGAAGGGGCATTCAAGCGCCGCATTCCCGCCCGGTGGCTCCGCCTGATGGGGAGTGAGCCCCGAAGCATGGTGCGAGAGACCGGGCAGAGGGCGTTTGATTCGACCAGTATTCCCGCCGAGGTTCGAGTCCGCAGCACTTCTTTCAATTCCGATGAGGGTCTCTGGGAAGTCCGTTTCGAAGGCGAGACCGACGCCCTGGAAATTGATTTCGAGCGACTTCGTTCCAGTTCGAGTGTTGAGCAGATCGATGGCCCGCTTCCCTCTCCCTTCACGTCTGCGGACCAGCCCGCCCGAGCACTGGACTTCGAGAACCTCGACTCTCCGGCTGCAGTCCGATCTCTGCTTGAGACCCTCTTCCGCCGAGGCTACGCCCGGGTACGAGGGGTTCCGACCAAGGAAGCAGCATTCCTCAAGCTGGCTTCGCGATTGGGTGCGCATCGTGGTTCCTCGGCACCACAGGTGATCACCGAAGAGGTCGGCGCCAATGCGCCGGTCAACCTCAGTGCTTCACGAGGGTGTCTTGCGCACACCGACGAACCCTACCTTGATCCGATGCCACGCTACCTGCTCCAACTCTGTATTGAGAATTCACTCAGCGGTGGTGAACTTCAGCTGGTCGATGGAATGAATGCCGCAGAGACCCTTGCGATGGAAGCACCGATCATGGCGGCAGAGCTCGCTCGCTGGCCGATGCTGTTCGCCTGTACCGGTTCTGACTCCGACTACCGTGCCCTTCGAACTCTGCTTGAGACCAGCGCGGATGGTTCCTTTCAGCGGATCACCTTCAATGATCGTGCGGCTCTGGACTTCATGTGTCCTGAGGAGCGTCTTGCGGTCTGTGCTGAAGGCTACGATCTGCTCGCTCGGATCCTGCAACGAGAAGGCCTGCAGAACCGTTTTCGAGTCCAGCCTGGTGACCTGGTACTGATCGACAACCACCGTGTGCTGCATGGTCGCTCGACTCATGGGGCGGGTGAACGAACCTTGCTCACCTGCTCGCTCCATCGTTCCGAGGTATTCAGCACCTGGCGAAGAGCTCGCAGCGGTAACCTCGACTGAGCCCCGCTTCGCCCTATTTGGGGCGGTTTAGCTGCCCATTCCTCATGAGATCAGACTCAAGCCTTGCCTGTTCTTGATGATGGTTTACCATCAAATCCAGATTTGATGAGTGTGCTTACCGCCATCCTCCTTCCCGCTTGTCTGAGTGCTGCCTTGGTGCAGTCGGAGATTCCGTCTGCTCCCGATGGCTTTGTGGCTGAAGAGCTGATCGGTGGATGGCAACAGCCCGTTGGCTCAGTCGCCGTCCTCGATGACACCATCCTGGTCTGGGAGAAGAACGGCACCATCTGGGTGGTTGATGGAAACGGTCCCAGCGATTCCGAGCCATTGCTCAACATCTCACCCGAGGTGGGCAATTGGCGTGATCACGGTCTGCTCGGTCTCGTCGCTCATCCCAACTTCAAAAACAACGGTTGGATCTACCTGTACTACGTGGTTGACCGGCACCATCTTCTCTACTCCGGCACCCCCAATTACAACGAACATTCCAACCTCTACTTTGATGCAACAATCGCCCGGCTGACTCGATATACCGTTGAATTCGATACCAACGGTCTGATCGAGGGCATCGCGCCTGATTCACGCTTGATCCTTCTGGGGGAGTCGATCACCAGCGGCATGCCGGTCGTCGGCGAATCCCATATTGGTGGTGGCATGGCATTCGGTCAGGATGGAACGCTCCTGCTCACCACCGGTGACACGGCAAAGATCACGGGCCTCGATGCGGGTGGCGCCGCCCCTTCCCTGTATGTCACGAAGGCGCTGAATGACGGGATCCTCAAGCCTCTCGAGGATGTGGGTGCTTTTCGCTCTCAATTGGTCGACACCCTCTCCGGTAAGCTTCTGCGTCTTGACGCAACCTCCGGCGACGGTGTCGTGAGCAATCCGTTCTACGATGCGAAATCACCTCGGTCGCCGCGCTCTCGCGTCTGGGCGGTAGGACTGCGCAATCCCTTTCGAATCATGAGACTTCCCGAAACCGGTAGTCACGACCCTGCTCTTGCGGATCCGGGAACGGTCGTGGTTTCCGATGTAGGCAGCACCATGACCGAGGAGCTGACGTACGTCGATCAACCTGGACAGAATCTCGGCTGGCCCTTCTACGAAGGAATGACCTTCAAGGCGAACTACGGGGAAATTGATCTGGCCAATCCGATGACGGTGAATCCACTCAGTGATGATGAGACCTGTTCCAATGGTTTTCCCTTCCGAGATCTTCTGCAGCAGGATTCATTGGCGACGAACCGTCTCTTTCTGAACCACTGTGCGGTTCTTCAGGCGGAGGATCAGGTTCAATCCGGTTGGGAACTCTCCAGTGAACACTTTGGATTTCTGGGAACTGGAGCGCTGGTACCAGACGGAACCGGTTCCTCGAACATCGAGTTTCGAGTGCGCGCCGAGTTGAACGCCGAGACCCGTTTTCATCTGCGGTATGCGCTTGCTGGATCCTCTCCGATCACTCTTCAGATCGCCATCGATGGCGTGTCAGAAGGAGACACCCTGGTACTTCCGCCCACCGGTTCACTTACTGAGTGGAGGATGACCTCGGTGCTCCTGTCGCTTGGTGCCGGTACCCGGACGATCGAGTTGACCAGTCCGGGGAAAGGTTCTCAACTGCTCATCGACTGCGCGGTTTCGAGCGATTCCGATTCCACCTCACTTCCCGTGATTCCTGATTCGGTTCCCACCTTCACTCATCGGCGCCCTCGAATCGACTTCAGCCATGCCAACGAGATCGACCCTCGGGTGGCGACCTACAATTCTTTTGGTGCCGCGGCGACCCCGATTCTGGGAACTCCACAATCAGGAATCGATGGCCCGGACTTCGCCGGCCGGTGTGTGATCGTCGGCCCCATGATGGGATACACGGAGGCTGGAGCGCCGGATGAGTCAGCGCTCGGTCGCACTCCCTGGCCGGAAGCCTGGCGCGGAATGTACTTTGGCGATTACGGGCAGGGCTGGGTGATGTGGGCCGGCCTCAACGAGGACGGCTCATTCCGAGCGATGGAAAAGTGGATCAGTAACATCGGAGGGTTCAATCAGCTTGTTTCACTGAGCACTGATCGAACAGCCTCTCAACTGGACGTCGTCACCGTAGACGGTCATGTGTATCGATATACCTGGGCTCCAGAGTCCAACCAGCCACCGCAGATCGCTCTGGTCAGCTCTCAGCTTTATGGACCAGCCCCGCATTCCGTCACCTTTGATGCATCGTTCACCGAAGATCCGGAGGGGACCGATGTCGTCTACTCCTGGAATTTCGGTGATGATTCGGTTCCGAAATCTGGAGCACAGACCACGCACGTATTTGATTCAGGGGACTCGAGCCCGGAGGTGTTCACGGTCACGCTTACCGCAACCGACCTCGATGGTCAGTCATCGACTCGTCAGGTTCTGGTTTCCGTCAACAACACTCCGCCGGTCGTGAGCATCATTTCACCGGTGCCCTCCACCTACTACTCGATCACCGAGCCTGCTTTTCTGCCTTTGGAATCCATTGTGGTGGATGCCGAACACGGACCTGATGAGCTCACCTGCTCCTGGCAGGCCCGTTTGCATCACAACGATCATTTCCATAACGAACCGTTTGTCTACGAGTGCCAGTCCGAAGCCCTGGTCACCCCGATCGGATGCGGAGATGAAGTCTACTGGTACGCCTTTGAGTTCAGCGTGACTGATGCGCACGGACTTTCGGCCAGCTCGATCGTCATGGTCTATCCCGACTGTCCGTCCCAGGGAATCTGTATTTCCGATCTTGACGAAGATGGAATAGTCGGACCTCAGGATCTTGGCATGCTGCTCGCCGCCTGGGGATCGTCGGCAGTGGATCTCGATGGAGATGGAGTGGTCAATGGAACTGACTTAAGTCGATTGCTCAGTGAATGGGGCGCGGAGTGCGGCTGATGCGTTCGGAAGTCAGTCAATCGCCGAGCAATGCATCCAGCAGCTCAACGACTCCCTTGCCCAGGGTCGCGACCGTCTCATGTATGGGCCGGCCTTCGGCGATGTCCAGCAGTTCCCGAACCAGTTTGGCTTCTCCGGCGTGGTCTGCCTTGTTGCAGACGAAGAGGTCCGCGATCTCGAGGATCCCGGCCTTGTCCATCTGAACCGCGTCTCCCATGCCTGGCACCACCACGACGGCGGTCTTGTCGACCTGGTTTCGAATCGCCACATCGTTCTGGCCTGCACCCACAGTCTCGATCACCAGCTTGTCGAACCCCGCACCACCGATCAACTCGATGATGTCGGGCAGACTCCGATAGTCTTCCCCGACAATGGCCAGTGAGCGATAGAAGATTCCCTCGTCGATCTTGTTGAAATCGACTCGCAGGCGGTCTCCCAGAAGTGCGCCGCTGGTGATCGGGCTCATCGGATCAAATGCAACCACCGCAATCTTTTCTCCACGTCGAACCGCTTCGGAGGCCATGGAGGCGACCAGAGTGGACTTGCCTGCTCCAGGAGCGCCGGTGATGCCCACGACTTTTTTCGGTCGACGGCGAGGTTCGTCACTGGTTCCACCCTCGTGGACGATGCTGATCGCCCTGGCCAGTCGTGCGGTGGGGTGTTCGAGCGTACCGGCCGATGCGTAGGGGCCAACGCTTTCCCGAACACAGTTCACGATGTCATCAAGGCTCGTCCCGGTGTGGTGTACGTGGGCAACCCCCGCATCCAACATCGACTGGACATCCTCCTGGGGGATGATTCCACCCACACTGATCGTCATGTCCGGTCGTCCTACATTCTTACACTCATTGATGAGTCGTGGAACCAGGATCAGGTGTGAGTTGCTCATCATCGAGCAGGCGACCATATCCACATCTTCGTCCCGAGCACTGATCGCCAAGCTTCGTGGAGTCTGCCAGAGCCCCGAATAGATCACGTGAACCCCGCTGTCCCGCATCAATCGCCCGATCAGTTTCACCCCTCGATCATGGCCGTCGAGGCCGATCTTTCCCAGCAGCAGTCGGGGACGGTGGTTGAGGTCGCCACACCGATCGACCTTCTGAAGTGGAGTGGTAGGTTCGTTGGTGGCTCGCGGCATGGGGTGTTGTTCGCAGTTGTCCCCCTCCGCACGCCGACGCAGCATGCCAGGGTGGACCGGTCAGAATTTCCATATCATCGACCAGGAGCCCGAAAACTGCAATTCAGGACGATTTACTCTCATCCTTGAGACTGGCTGCCGCCTGCTGAATCCCGGATTCAATCGGTTCCCCGGTTTCATCCCACGCATCGGGGTGAAACTGATGGGCGTAGTGAGCAATGATCTTTGACATCCCTTCCCAGAGGTAGTCATCCAGAACAAGTGAACGATTGTCCTGCAGTTTCAACTTGGCCTGCCAGGTCGACTTGTTGCTGGCCTGGGGATTGATGAATCCTCGCCAAGTCGTCATGTCGATATCTGCGATCTGATCCGGTCCGTAGCGCTCTCCCTTGGGTGAACGCAGGGTGCCTTGCGAATCAAGCACCCACCCCCCCGATCGATATTTCACAAACGGCCAGATTGCGAATGGAATTCCGCTGAAACCTCCGATGAACCAGACCCAGAAATTGATCAGCCGGTCGTACTTACTTGGCGGCAGTGGCTTGTCGTCCTTGTAGTTGGCAAGGACCTTCTCGGCATCCATGTAGTCATTGGCCTGCTCTGGAGTCAGTGGGATCGCCTGCTCCACTCGCAGTTCAGTGAGGGTTTCGAAGGTCTCAATCGCGGCTCGGTACGCGGCAAACTGTGCGGCTCGTTCGGGGATCCTGGACCAGACCTGCCAGGCTCCATACACCATCGAGACCAGGCACAACACACCCACCACAATGAGCTTGATCTGCTGTGACTTCTTCATCGTGGTCTTGATCGTGTTCATGAGTCTCTTGGCGGCCGATTTGACGGTACTGATCAGTCCAGCGTCCCATTACCGATGTCGTAGATCGTGAGTCCCGAAAACTCTGGTTTCCATTTCTCAACCAGCATCACGTGTGCTGGGGCCTTCAGGTATGCATCGTACTCCGATTGGTTCTCGAAGGAAACAATCAGTCCCAACGCATAGTCATCCGTCACGTTGGTGCGGCCCACATCGACGTGCGGACCGCAGGCGTAATAGCTGACCTCGGGAAGTGGCTTGAGCCAGGCGGCGCAGTCCTTCTGGAGGGCCGACGCATCTGCAGGATCCTGAAGGTGAAACAGCACCACGTGGTTGATTTGTCTTGTGCCACCCTGTTTGTCTGAGGTTGAGCACCCGCTCAACACGCTCAGACCGCAGAGTATTCCGGAAAAAAGGTACAGAGCTTGGTAAGGAGTTCGCAGTCGCATCATGCAGAGAGCCTAATCAAACCGGTTCTCTCTCGCTCGGCGATCTGACGAAGAAAAACCCCGAAGATGGGGTGGGCTCCATCTTCGGGGTCATTGGATCCGAAGTACGTTCGTCCAGGTGACGTACTCCTTGGCGTTGTTTGAATCAAATAACTGGGCCTGCAGTGAGATGACCCTGAAGTGGGTCTGGTGGTCGGAATCAGCTGAATCCCTGCTCATCCGACCTGGGCAACTTGGGTCCATCCATTCGCCGGCATTACATGCCACAGAAGGCTTGTCATTCGATTCTCCCAACAAAGATCCCCGGAGTTCCGTGCTGCGCTCACAGGGTTACGGTGAGGGCAGCACGGTGTTCTTGTATGCATCCTCAGGTGTCGGTCAGCTGCACCCCATCGAGTTTCCGCAGTTGTTGCACTTGTAGCAGGTGCCGTTGCGGACGGTGATCGACCCGCAGACGTCGCATGCCGGGGCGTCTCCCATGAGGTTCGCATTGAGTTGATCGAGTACGGTTCCCCCAGGCCTCGACTCCGGGTCGACAACCTGGTCGGAAGTGTTCTCGGCCCCTGGGCCCGAGCTCATCCCGGTCATGTCCCCGTGCGTGGCAGGAGAACTCTTCGATTCGGTCTTCCCCGTGCCTTGGTCGTCCAACGGGCTGCTCGAGGTTCTCTGGGATGCGTCCTGCTTCCACCGGGTGTCCTCCATGACGGTTTCGGGAGCCTTGTCCTTGGTTCCCTTGGTCTCGCGGTTGGGGGAATTCTGCTCCCGGTAGCCGCTGATGAATTGGATCCCAAACCATCTGAAGATGTAGTCGACGAGACTCTTGGCGAATGGGATGTCGTTGTTGGTCGTGATGCCCATCGGTTCGAAACGCTGGTGTGCGAACTTGTTCACCAGGCTTTGAACGGGAACTCCATACTGAAGGGCAACGGAGATCGCAGTACCCAGTGAGTCCATCAGGCCGCCGATTGTGGAGCCTTCCTTGGCCATGGTGATGAACAGTTCTCCGGGCGTTCCGTCCTCATAGAGCCCGACGATCAGGTAGCCTTCGTGGCCCGCCACATTGAACTTGTGGGTAAGTGATTCCCGGGTGTCCGGAAGGCGACGCCGCATAGGACGCTCGATGATCTTCTCGACGATGCGCTCGATGTAGGTGGGTTCCGGCGTCTCTGCGGTTCCCGCCACGACGGTCTCTTGGTCGGTGTCCTCGTCTGCATCCTCATCGATCTCGCTCGTGGTGCTCAGAGGCTGGCTCAGCTTGCAGCCATCGCGATAGAGCGCATTGGCCTTGAGGCCGAGGCTCCAGCTGAGGGTGTAGGCGTCGCCGATTTCATTGATGCTCGCTTCGTTGGGCAGGTTGATGGTCTTGCTGATTGCGCCTGAGATGAATGGTTGTGCTGCCGCCATCATCCGGATGTGTCCGTTGGGTGCGATGTATCGCTGGCCGGTCGGGCCGCATCGGTTGGCGCAGTCGAAGACCGGGAGGTGGCGATCGGAGAGGTGCGGGGCACCTTCCACGGTCTGGGTTCCGCAGACCAGTCGGTTGAGCACCTTGATTTGGGCAGTGGTCAGACCAAGAGCGCGCAGACCGTTGAAGCCAGGGTCTGCCTTGGCCGCTTCGACGTCGACTCCGACATTCTTCATGACGCGTTCCGGCATGGTCCACGCATTGAATGCAAAGGAGAGTTCGAAGACGGTCGGAAGCTGGTTCTCAAGGGCAACAAGCTCCTCGCCTTCGTAGCCAGCACCATTGAGCAGGAACTCTCGAAGCGTTCCCTCATCGGCGCCCATGGTGCCGTCAGCTGCAGGCATTGGGACGTCGAGGTCGAGGGATCCCATCACCCAGGTGATGATCTCATCGGTCTGAGCCGTCTCATAGCCGAGCGCACTGAGTGCCGGGCGGAGCGATTGGTTGGCGATCTTGAAATAGCCACCCCCTGCGAGTTTCTTGAATTTGGTGAGGGCGAAGTCCGGTTCAACGCCAGTGGTGTCGCAGTCCATCAGCAATCCGATGGTTCCAGTGGGTGCAATCACCGTCACCTGGGCATTGCGATAACCGAACTTCTCACCAAATCGGAGGGCGTCGTCCCAGGCCAGCATGCATCGGTCGAGCATCTCCTGGGCGTTGTTGATGCCGATGGATTCGTTTTCGAAGGGAGTGTGGTCGATTGGGACCGGCCGAATGGTGAGTTGCTCCCACTCTTCGGAATCCCGTGCGACCCCATGGGCGGCGCGGCGGTGGTTGCGAATGACCTTGAGCATGTGTTCGCGGTTGTCCTCGTAGCCGCCGAACGGTCCGTGCTCTGCGGCCAGCAGTGCGCTGGCGGCGTAGGAGCGACCCGTGAGCATCGCGGAGATCGTTCCGCAGATCGCACGGCCTTCTTCGCTGTCGTAGGGAATACCGGCCTGCATCAGCATGGCGCCGAGGTTGGCGTAGCCAAGGCCCAGTGTTCGGTAGCGCCAGGAGCGGTCTGCGATCTCCTTGGAAGGGAAGGCGGCCATCAGGACCGAGATTTCCAACACAATGGTCCAGATCCCCACGGCGTGTTCGAAACCTTCGATGTCGAAGTTACGCGTCGTGGAATCGTAGAACTTGAGCAGGTTGATCGAGGCGAGGTTGCACGCGGTGTTGTCGAGGAACATGTATTCGGAGCAGGGATTGCTCGCGTTGATTCGGCCACCTTCGGGACAGGTGTGCCAGGCGTTGATCGTCGAGTCGAACTGGACTCCAGGGTCCGCACATCGCCATGCGGCGAAGGAGATCTGATCCCACAGCTTGCGAGCCGGCATGGTCTTCGCGGGTGCGCCATCGGTCCGCTGTGTGAGCGTCCATTCCGCATCGTCCTCGACCGCCTTGAAGAATTCATCGGTGAGGCGCACGGAGTTGTTGGAGTTCTGACCACTGACGGTGTAATAGGCCTCACCGTTGAAGTCGTAGTCCAGTTCGAGTCCGAGGCTCTGTGCGACTTCCTTCTGATCCTGGTCCAGGTGCTTCATGCCCTCGACGAGGGCGGCGACCTTGATCTCCTCGCGAACCTTCCAGTTCACGAAGCCCTCGACGTCGGGGTGGTCGATGTCCAGGCAGACCATCTTGGCGGCCCGGCGGGTGGTCCCTCCGGACTTGATTGCACCGGCGGCTCGGTCCCCAATCTTGAGGAAGCTCATCAGTCCCGAACTCATGCCACCGCCTGAGAGTGGTTCGTTCTCGCCGCGGATCTGAGAGAAGTTGGTGCCGGTCCCGGAACCGTACTTGAAGAGGCGCGCTTCACGAACCCAGAGGTCCATGATTCCACCTTCTCCAACCAGGTCGTCGCGGACGCTCTGGATGAAGCAGGCGTGCGGTTGGGGGTGGGTATAGGCGTCGGGAGCTGCAGAAAGTGCACCGGTGGTGTGGTCGGCGATCCAGTGCCCCTGGGCAGGACCGTTGATCCCGTAGGCCCATTCCAGACCGGTATTGAACCACTGAGGACTGTTGGGGGCAGCCATCTGATTGACCAGCATGTAGCTGAGCTCGTCGTAGAAGGCGTCCGCATCGTCTTCACTGGCGAAGTAGTCGTGCTTCAGACCCCACTCACGCCAGCATCCGGCCAACCGGTGGATGATCTGTTTGACGGATTTCTCGGGACCGGTGGTCGGGTTGCCCTGCTGGTCGAGAATTGGGGTGCCGTTGGCATCCATCTGGGGGACGCCTGCCTTGCGAAAGTACTTGCTGACCACGATATCGGTGGCCAGCTGGCTCCAGTCGGCGGGTATTTCGGCGTCATCCATCTCAAAGACGAGTGAGCCGTCGGCATTGGTGATCTTTGAAGTGCGATGGGTCCATTCGACGTTGTCGAAGACCGATTCGCCTTTCTTTGTGAAGCGGCGGGTGAACTTCATATGCTCTGGGTCCTTCTAGCTCTGCTGATCAAGTCTGACTTGTGTGTGTCGGTGTGAATCGGACACGCCACCTCCATGTGTGAAGGAGGGGGGAGTGGGCCGATTCAATGCGTGTTAAATGAAGCGGCCGGCATGCCGCGGTTTGTATTTGGTGAAGTCTGGTGCCCTGCGGGACACACGGTACCGGCCAGTAGTCAGTCCGCCGGTCTGCCGTGACTTGTGCAAGTCGCTGGTTCCGTTGGTCTGGGTGTCCTGGTCCATGCCGTGATCCGTCCGTGTAGGCGCAAGCCCGTGAGCCCGCAGTCGCACCGTGCTGCCTGTTCCACGTCGGAGTTTGTGGAACAACGCTTGCGGTCCCCCGGCATCCCTGCTGGAGCAACCGATCCAAGAATGTGTGGACGAGGGCATCCGGCCCTGACCACGTGAGCCTCTCAGGGTGTTGAAGCATGCCTGGTGTGGTCTCCCGGTTCCCATGCCGATCGTGCTTCCGGACGATTGAGGTGTCCGGTGCACCATTTCCCTGGCAGGAGAGAGAGGAGACGGCATACGTCGCACCGCCCGTTGAGGCGTTGAAGCGGGGTGGGGGGTGCTCGAAGCTCGCACATCCCGACTGATCCATGAACGACGTGAATCAGCCAATCTGACGATTGGTCGGAGGTGCGCTCTGCCCGTCGGGGCGTGCATTCGTCGAATCAGGGGGTGCTGGCTCGAAAGCTGACACGTCCATGATGAACACCACGCCCCGGGGCGGACGGCACCAATGACCCGTCGTCCGCTGTGCCCCACACTGAGCTGCTTCCTGCTCATTGAAAGGCTTCCTGTGTGACGTACCTCCCGAAGCAAACACCCGTTTGAGGGGTTGCTTCCTCGTTGCCGCCCGCTGGAAGGTGTGGAATCTGTCTCGATTCCTCCAGGAGGGGCACCGTGCTGCAGAGGATTGCCACGGTTGTGCTTCCGATAATCAGGATTGAAAGGCCCTGAAACACGAAAGCGATCATACTCTAACGCTATATCTTGTGCCTGCAACTTGAGAACCCACGAAATGTGGGGCCTTTTCGGAGGAAGTGACAAAATGAAGTCTTCTTTGAATCCTAGTCCTACCTGCACGGTCCAGGCAACTTTTCATGCCTGCTGTGGGGAAGCTTGCGGGCAGTGTCGGCTTGAGAAACCTATCCTTCGAGCTCATGATTCCCCACCCCGATGAATTATTATCAGACTTGACCGAGGCCCAACGTCAGGCGGCTGCACACCTCGACGGCCCGGCCCTGATTCTCGCGGGCCCGGGCAGTGGTAAGACTCGAGTGATTACACGTCGCGTGGCCTGGATGCTGGTCAACGGCATTCCTGCATGGCAGGTCCTGGCACTCACCTTCACCAACAAGGCCGCGGGCGAAATGCGTGAACGCATCGATGCGTTGTTGCCCGACTCGATGTCCAATCGACGTGGATTGTTCGTCTCAACTTTCCACGCCTTTTGCGCACGACAGCTCCGGGTATTCGGTGAACGCATCGGTCTTGACGCGGGTTTTTCGATCTACGACACCAGCGACCAGCGCAGGGCGATGAAGGAAGCCCTCGGTTCGGCGGGATTGGAATCGGGAAACTGGACTCCGGCCTCGATGCTTTCGGCGGTGAGTCATGCCAAAAACCAGCTCCTCGATGCTGCAGGCTTCGAGGAGCAGTCCAGTGACTTCTACACTCGAAGTGTCGCCCGTGCCTTNCGTGCCTACGAGGGAATTCTCACTCGCAACAATGCCGTGGACTTCGACGACTTGCTGCTTCGTACGGCGAAACTCCTTCGAACCGACGAGGAGGTCCGGACTCAGCTTCAGGATCGGTTCCGCTACGTGCTCATCGACGAATATCAGGACACGAACCACGCCCAGTTCGTCATTGCCGATGCGATCGCAAATGCCCATGGAAACCTCTTCGTGGTCGGTGATCCTGATCAGTCGATCTATGGGTGGCGTGGAGCGGATGTCAGCAACATCCTCGAATTCGAGGAGAAGTATTCCGGAACCCTGATCATTCCGCTTGGTCGCAACTTCCGATCGACAGGGCACATTGTCTCTTCGGCCTCCGGTCTGATCCAGCACAACCGACGTCGCAAGCACAAGGAGCTGCACACCGAGTTGGGCGACGGTGACCCGGTACGCCTGATCTACTGTCAGGACGAGCGTCACGAAGCCGAGCAGGTTGCCGACGCCATTCGCCGGGCGGAATCATCTGGAATCGAATTTCGCGAGATGGCGATTCTCTATCGGGTCAACGCCTTGAGTCGTGTGCTCGAAGAGGCGTTGCGAGGTGGTGGCATCCCCTACGTCATCGCCCGGGGCACGGCGTTCTTCGAGCGCAAGGAGATCAAAGACGCACTGGCCTACCTGCGTGCGCTTTCAAATCCGGTGGATGATGTGGCCCTCTCCCGAATCGTCAATGTGCCGGCTCGGAAGATCGGCTCACGAACGATCAAGGCAGTGGAGCGCCATGCCATGCATCAGCGCCAATCGCTGCTGGAGGCACTGGAGAACGTGGCCGCGGTCGAAGGGCTTGGTGCCCGCGCGATTCACTCCGTCACCGCCTTCGTCTCCATGTTCAAGCGGTGGCGATCTGCGCTCGAGAATGGCCACCTCGCCCAGCTCCCCGGTTTCGTCGCGCAGGTCATCACCGAAAGTGGGTTGGAGGGAATGCACCTGGGTTCCGGCGATGAGGAAGGTCTCGAGCGTGTGGCGAACCTCAATGAACTCGTCAGTGCGGCCTCGGAATTCGAGATCCCTGAGGAGACCTTCGAGCCCGGTTCTGATCAGGAGTCACCGCTGCCCCGTGCGCCGACCGCCACCCTGGTGGAGGCTTTGCGGGCATTTCTCGAATCAGTCGCATTAGTGAGCGACCAGGATGTGATTGATCAGTCTCGTGGTGCGGTCACCCTCATGACCCTCCATGCCGCCAAGGGGCTCGAGTTCGAATTTGTCTCGATGGTGGGCCTTGAGGAAGGGATGCTGCCTCATGCCCGATCTCAGGAGGGTGAGCAGGAGCTCGAGGAGGAAAGGCGTCTCTGCTACGTCGGCATGACCCGGGCGAAGCGTTCGTTGCAGATCTCGCTTGCAGCAAGTCGAACGATCCGTGGTCAGCGAACCCGGACGATTCCCAGCAGTTTCATTGGCGAGCTCCCCGAAGAACACCTCGAAGTCGACCGTCTTGATGGTTCCGGGGAGTTCGAGGACGGCTACTCGATCGTCTACGACGCAGAGTTTGCCGATGAACCGCAGGCTGGCGGGGGCGGTGGTTTTGCCTCACGATTCCCCGCGGGCACCGTGGTGCGGCATCCCCAGTTCGGTATTGGAACCGTCCAGTCGATCTCTCCTCGCGGAACGGTCAGTTCCGCTCGAGTCGCCTTCCACGGCATCGGTACCAAGACCCTGATTCTCGAATACGCCCGTCTGGAACTCGTGCACGGCTAGTCTTTCTCAGGCGGCNNGTCTTTCTCAGGCGGCGTGTCGGATGCGCTCTTCCTCAAGACGGGCCAGCTCGACCTCGATCCGCTCCGCTGCGCTGGTGGCAGCCGACTTGTACAGTTCGCCGAGGGAGGGGTAGTTGAATGCGGTGGAGGTGATGTGTTCAATCGTCCATTGCTCGGCGATCATCATCATGCCCAGGTGGATCAGTTCGGTCGCGTCTTCCCCGACGATGGTGGCGTGCAGCAGTGACCGACTGTCGATGTCGAAGAGCAGCTTCATCATGCCTTGATCGTCGCCCAGCATCCGGCCACGGGCATTCCTTCGGTAGGGGGCGCGTCCCCTCACGAAGGACCGGCCCTGTTGCAGGAGTTCCTCCTCGGAGGGGCCCACCGCAGCGATCGCCGGAATCGTGTAGATGCCCATCGGCAGCAGGCCTGAAATGCGACTGCTCGGCACTTCATCGAACATGTCCTCGATCGCCAGTCGCGCTTGTTCCATGCTGGTGGATGCCAGTGCAGGAAAACCGATCACGTCACCGGCCGCCCAGACTCCCTCGGCATCGGTGCGATACTGTGCATCAACCTTGAGCAACCCTCGGTGATCGGGTTCGATAGACACGGTATCCAGTCCCAGATCGTTGGTATTTCCATCTCTCCCCAGTGCCCAGAGCACGACGTCGGAATGCAACACGGTTCCGTCGTCCAGTTGGACGCGTGCACTCCCGTCGGGAAGTCCATTGATCTCCTCGGCGTTTCGGTTGAAGTTGAAGGTGACGCCGCTTTCCGTCATCTGATCGATCAGAAGTTCACGGCATTCCTCGTCAAGGAAACGCATCACGGTTGATCGAGGTTCGACGATCGTGACCTCAACGCCCATCTGAGCAAAGATCGAAGCGTATTCCGATCCAATAACCCCGCCTCCAATCACCACCAGAGATCGCGGCATGCGCTCGAGGTGAAGGATCCCCGTGGAGTCGACCAGCGCGGGATGAGTGAAGTCAATCTTCTCCGGGCGGTTGGGCCTTGAACCGACTGCGAGCAACACCCGGTCGGTGCTCAGGTGCGTCAGTTCGCCATCCATCGATTCCACCGTGACCTGACCGGGGCCGTCGAGACGTCCTCTTCCGCGCAGGACGGTGACTCCAGAGCGATCCAAGTCTGATTCGATCCGATCATGTTCCTCGAGTTGAACCAGCGTGGTGCGAGCGAGGAAGCGGTCGAAGGAGACCGAATGATCGATACTCTGACTGATTCCGGGAATCGGCCTTCGCCTGAATGCCGAGCACAAGAGGGCGGTCTCTCGAAGCACTTTGGACGCGACCGTTCCGGTGTTGACCATCGCTCCTCCCGGGAGGCCCTCGGATTCGACCATCGCCACTCGGTGGCCTCGGTTGCTCGCCAGCACTGCAGCTCGTTCACCCGCGGGTCCACTGCCGATGCACACCAGGTCATACATTCGTTCATTGCGCTCGTCTTGGTTCATGAATGGAAGAATCGACCGCCCCGGGAGGGGGCTTGAGCACGCTTCAGTATTGTCGGTGGCCGGAGCTTGAAGAGCGATAATCTCGGGTTTCTGGCGGCTTAATCGACTGTGATCTGAATGCTCCCCGCGGAATCATTCAGGTCGTCGACCATTGTGTCAGCAATTGAAGGGTCCGGTCGATCTCAGCCTCGGTGTTGTAGGCGTGCGGCGAGAGTCGAAGTGCGCCCGAAACACCCTTCTCGTCGTAGTCGATGGTGGCGTCCACCCGCTCCTGCGCCCACGCATACACCCCGTGTTCGCGCAGCTTCAGGACAAGCTCCCGTGGCGGCGTCCCCTCGATCCAGGTGGTCACGATTCCGCAGAGTCGCGGTCCTCGGTCGAGCACCCGTGCACCGTCGATCGTTTCGAGGCCTTGCCTCAACCGACCCGCCAGCTCCCCAACTCGTCGTTCTATCTTGTCGACTCCGAGGCCCAATGCGTATTGGGCCGCCGCGCCCATTCCCAGAATCATCGCCAGGGGAAACTCCCAATTCTCGAAGCGGCGGGCATCCGGAGTCGGTTCGAATCCGTCGGCCGAGGTCCAGCGGGCGCTGTGCAGGTCAGGGAACAACGGCACCAATCCCTGGTCGAGAACGCGCTGCGACACGGCAAGAAAGCCGCACCCCCTCGGACCTCGGAGGAATTTACGAGCGGTGGCTGACAGGAAGTCGGCTCCCAGCGTCTCGAGGTCAAGGGGAATCTGCCCTACCGACTGGCAGGCGTCGACCAGATAGGTGGCACCCTGTTCACGGCAGATTGCCCCCACCGCCTCCACATCCTGGACCAGGCCGGAATTCGTCGGGACGTGGGAGACCGTCACCAGCCGTGGGCGATGACGGATGATCAGTTCTCTTGCCGCCTGCGGATCCACTCCTCCTTCTGGGAGATCGGGAATCCGAATTGCGCGCACCCCCAGACGTTGTTCGAGTGACAGCAGCTGGATCTGATTCGAGGCGTAGTCGTTGCGCGTGGTGAGCAGCACGTCACCACGCTCCAGAGGAATCGACGACACTGCCTGGATGAATGCCGCAGTCGCATTTTCGGTAAACGCAATCTGGTGCGGGGGAACGCCCGTCAGTGCCCCGACCGCTTGGTAGGACTCTGCCAGTGCGTCCGCGCATTCTTCGCCGGCTTCGTAACCACCAAGCTGTTCTTCGAGCTCGAGGTGTGAACGGATGGCGTTGAGGACCGGACTCGGCATCAGCCCCGCCCCGGCGTTGTTGAGGTGTGCGTGGTGTTCGCAGCCCGGGGTGTCGGCTCTCATGGCTTCGATGTTCACGATTCGTCATTCTCTTCCGGAGCGTCGTCGGAGGCCAGGCGCTCTGGAAGCGTCACGTACACGTACCGCGTCACCAGAATCGCGCCCACCCCCAGAAGAATCGCCCAGGATTTCTGTTCCGCCAAGGCGATCCAGAACATCGCACCCACCAGAAGCCCGGCTGCGGCCACGTGTCCGAGGATCAAGGTCAGTCGGTGGTCACCGGCGCTCACTTGCAGAGTCCGGTCTGCCACATGATGAACGACCAGACGTCCACGCGATCTCGAAGTCTGAGGCTGAGCGGTTTTCCTGCTCCGTGCCCGCTGTCCCGATCGACCCAGAGAAGAATCGGTTTCTCATCCGGATCATTTGCCGCGGCGTTCTGCATGCGTGCTGCCATCTTCCGGGCGTGCAGCGGATGGACGCGGTTGTCATTTTCGCCAGCGGTGAAGAGGATCGCCGGGTAGTCCTCACCCTCGGAGATGTTGTGGTAGGGGGAGTAGGCCTTGAGCCAGGCGAACTGATCGGGGTCCTCGCTCGAGCCGTATTCTGGAACCCAGAAACGAGCCATCAGAAAGTCCTGGTAGCGCAACATGTCCAGCAGCGGCACCGAAGACACCACGCAGGCGAAGAGGTCCGGCCGCTGGGNGGCGGCGACCCCGGTCAGCAGGCCTCCGTTGGAGCCACCCATCACGGCCAGTCGTTTCGGGTTGGTCCACTTGTCCTGAATCAGTTGTTCCGCGATCGCGTAGAGATCGTCAAAGACGTTCTGTTTGTTCTCGAGCATGCCCGCTCGGTGCCATTCCTCTCCGTATTCGCCACCCCCCCGGAGGTTGGCCACCACATAGACTCCCCCGGCATCAAACCAGGGGAAGTTCGTTGCCGAGAAGCGCGGCTCCATCGAGATGTTGAAGCCGCCATACCCGTAGATCAGGCAGGGATTGTCGCCGTCAGGGGTGATGCCCTTCTTGTGAATCAGGAAGTAGGGAACGCTGGTGCCGTCCTTGGAGTTGACGAAGTGCTGGGAGACCTCCACTGAGGCGGGATCCACCGGAACTTCGGGGCGTTCCCAAAGCGTGCTCGAGCCGTCGGCAAGATCGATTCGGTAGATCGATCTTGGTTCGTTGAAGCTGGAGTAGCTCATGAACGCTTCGGTCCGGTCATCTTCGGTCGAGAGNCTCGCACTGCCGAGCCCNGGCGTCGCCAGCTTGCCCAACGAACGGCCAGCAAGGGTGAATCGCTCGAACCCGGTGACCGCGTCCTTGATGTGGCGGGTGACGAGCATGCCTCGGGCGTGTGAGACTCCCTTGAGCACCGCGTCCTTCCGTTCCGGAATGATCAGTTCCCAGGTCTCGCTGCCGGGAAAATGCAGGTCGATCTTCCAGATGCAGCCGTTGGGGTTCTTCCAGGTGGAGCTCATCCAGATGCTGTCGCCCAGGATCGCGACCGGTCGAAACCGGCCGTCAAGGCCCTCTGCAATCACCTGGCTCTCGAGGCTGCCATCTCGCTGCCATTGGTTGAAATCGATGACGTAGAGGTCGTTTTTCGACCAGCCGTCGGTCACCCCGTGCAGCAGCCAGCGCCCGGCCGGATCAAGGTACGCAAAGGGGACGCGCGAGGGTGCTTTCTGAGTGAACAGCGTCGGGTCCTGTTCTTGATGGCGGCCGATGACGTGCCACTTGATCACACGGCTGTAGGCGTCGCTGGGGTCGGCNAGTCGGGAGTAGATGAANCCCTTGCCGTCNGGTGCCCAGCCNGAGATNCCGGCCTTGCCGGGGATTTCGTCGGGCAACCANGTTCCGGTNNNNGTCTCCAGNAGATGCAGCGTGGTCATCTCGTCACCNGCCNGGCTNAGNCCGAACGCNACCAGGGAACCNTCNGGGCTCGGGTCGTACCAGTCCAGNGAGATCAGCCCCNCNTCGTCNAGGNNNTTGGGNTCCAGGAGGACNCTCGGNGTTCCATCGAATCCGTTGCGAATCATCAAGACCGACTGATCCTGGGTGCCGGTACGACTTCGATAGAAGTAGTGGTTGCCTCGCATCGAGGGTGCAGTCACGCCTCCGATCACCATGAGCCGTGAGAATTCCTTGGAGAGCTCCTCGCGGCACGGCAACTCTTCAAGCACCGAACGGGTGTAGGCATTCTGTTGATCGGTCCAGGCGACGACGTCCGGGGAATCGGATTCCAGGGCTTCAAGCCACCGGTATTCATCGACGAAGACTTCACCGTGGAGGGTTTCGCTGACCGGCTCCTCACGGGTGGCTGGTGGAGGTGCGGTGGTGGTGGCGGTGCAGAGTAGGGCGATCAGTTCAAGCATGATGTACCTTCGGGGATCGGGTCAGTCGGAGATCGTTCGAAATCGGATCGTCTCCGGGATGCGTTTGAGTTCCTGGTGGATGGTCTCGGGGTCGATGGGGTCCACGTCGAGGATCACGTAGCTCAGTTCGCCCTGCGATTGCAGGTACTCGGCGTTGATGTTGACTCCGAGTCCTGCGAGTGCGGTGTGCATGCGGCTCAATACGCCGGGCACGTTGTGGTGGAAGTGGAGAATCCGTTGTTGGTTCTCCTGACGGGGTGGCAGATCGACTGCGGGGAGATTCACTGCGGTCCCCGTCGCGCCTTCCTTGAGGTAGCGGGCCAGTTTGGTTCCCACCTCTCGCGCGATTGCGGATTGTGCTTCTCGAGTGCTGCCGCCGATGTGCGGGGTGAGCAGGACGTTTTCGAGTCCGCGCAGGGGGCTTTGAAATTCGGAGGTTCCCGATCGAGGTTCCTCGGGGAAGACGTCGACCGCGGCTCCTCCGAGCTTGCCGGATTCGACCGCCTTCGCGAGGGCATCGATGTCCACCACATTCCCACGGGCATTGTTGACGAGGAAGGCTCCGTCCTTCATTGCCTCGAGTTCCGCGGCACCCATCATTCCGGCGGTCATCGCAGTCGCCGGGACGTGCAGGCTGACCACGTCTGATTCACTCAGCAGCGCGTGCAGGTCGTCCCTCGCGATGGCATTGCCAAGCGGCAGTTTTTCGATGATGTCGTGGTACACCACGCGCATCCCCAGTCCCTCCGCGAGGATCGACAGCTGGGATCCGATGTGTCCGTACCCGACGATTCCCAGGGTGCGCCCTCGAACTTCTCGGGATCCGACCACCGACTTCTGCCATCGACCCACATGCATGTCCGAACTGCGCTGGGGGATCCGCCTCATCAACATGATGATCTCGGCGATGGTCAGTTCGGCGACGCTGCGGGTGTTGGAGAAGGGTGCATTGAAGACCGCCACCCCCCGGCGCGCCGCGGCCTCGAGGTCGACTTGGTTGGTCCCGATGCAGAAGCAGCCGATCGCGACCAGGTTCTCCGCCCTCTGGATGATCGTCTCGTCTAACTGGGTTCGACTGCGGATTCCCAGAATCGACGCCCCCTCCAGCACTTCCGGAAGTCGATCGTGATCGACCGCACCTTCGATGCGCTTCAAGGGCAGGCCGGTTTTCGCCAGCATTTCTTCGGCCGCCGGATGGATGCCTTCCAGCAGCACGATGCTTCCAGTGTCGTTGCTCATCGGTGCATCCTCCTTCAAGTCCCGACCACATCCGGCAGATCAAAGAGGCCCGCGGTGAGATTCAAGGGTCCCTCGGGGGTGATCAGAATATCGCTCTCATAGTGGACACTCAGCGAATCATCAGAGCTGAACAATGGCCAGTCGCGACCTTCGGAACGGACGGCATCGGTGGTCAGGCTGAGCATGGGCTCGACCGCCACCAGCAGGCCGGGCTTGAAGGAGTTGAATGCATCAGTCCATTCCGCGGCGTGCCTTGGTACGACGTTGGAGATGAAGGGAGGTCCATGCAGGGTCTTCCCGTAACCATGTCCACCAAGACCACGAATCAGCTTGAAGCCGCACTCCTCTTCGGCGTGTTTCTGGACTGCACGTGCCCAGTCCAGGAGCGGACGTCCGGGCTGCATTGCCTTGATCCCCGCGGCCAGACTGTTCTTTCCAGCCTGCATCAGGGCCATCGCGATCGGCTCGACCTCGGTGATCCCGTAGGTCCAGGCGGCATCACCGATCCACCCATCGTGCAGCACTCCGATGTCGATCGAGAGCAGGTCTCCCTCCTTGATCGGGGTGTGGGTCATCTCGTGGGTTCCGTGAACCACACACTCGTTGAGTGACAGACAGGCATGGGAGGGAAAGCGGGGGTGGGGCTTGGCTCGATAGCCCAGAAACGCGCTGGTCGAATCGAGTTCCGCCAGCGTGTTGCCGACAAAGGCGTCGACGTCCGCCAGGGTCTGGCCGGGTTTCAGCCAGTCAACCAGTCGGCGATGGATCTCGACCGTTCGCTCGGCCGAGGCGGTGGCGCCCTCCACATCGGTTGGTGAAGTCAGGTACATGCACGCGATGGTATCGACTCCGCCAGAAAGCCGACGCCACTGCGTCCGGACAGCTCACAACGAGGCGGTCGGAGGGCGGTTGGTCTATGAGAAATTTCGGACGCTCTGCGGAGCGGCGATCAGGCCGCTTCTGCTTCGCGAGCGCTGTCGGTCGACCCTGCAGGTCCCAGCCGATGTGCTCCAGTGCCCCCGGAGCCCGGGGGGTGCCAGGCTGGTACGGGCGGCCGGGGAAACACCATCGTGCCGGAGGTTGCACCATGCCAGGAGCGCATCCTGGTCCAGGCGTTCATCAGAGGGTGGTGGGTCCCCCCCCTCCATTCGTTGCAATCAAACGGAGCGGCCCAGCCGGTCTTCGTTGATTTCTGCCACCGGTCGGTGCGCGGTGTGGTCCACCGCGGACGTCGGGCGCCCCAGTCATAGTGTTCAAATTCATTTGAACCGTCGAACCCTCGGTGGGCGGTGGGGTCCGAGCACGTGGGCTGATCGAGGTTCCAGGTGGGATGACTGTTCATGCGAGCCGATCTCCAGAAAGTTGGTGGCGGGGTCCGCGTGCCTCGCGGCGAACCAGAGGGTTCTTCGGCACCACCGAGGGGCGACTTTCGCCTGGTCTGAAACTTTCCTTCTGGAGCACGAAGCTCACCCGCCCAGAGGCGAGAGGTCGTGGATCTGGCCGCCGATGAGCACCAGGCGGGGACCCGGCGTGGCGAATTCCCAGCCCAGGGATCGCTCGTCCTGGCTGTCGAGGACCATCAGGTCCGCGCGCTTGCCGACCTCGATCGAGCCTCGGTCGTCCTGCACATCCAGGACACACGCTGCGTTGAAGGTGGCGGCGACGATCGCTTCTGCGGGCTTGAGCCGGCAGCGCGATACCCCCAGATGGATGGCAAACGGCAGGGAGGGCGTGGGGGCCGAGCCGGGGTTGCAGTTGCTGGCCAGTGCGACCGCACCACCCAGGTCGGCCAGGGTCCGACCTGCTGCATAGCGGTCGTCGAGGTGGTAGCCACTGCAGGGAAGCAGGACCCCCATGGTCTCGGAATGTGCGAGCAGGCTGAGCTCGGCTGGCGAGGTGGCTTCGAGGTGGTCCACACTTCGGGCCCCGGCCTCGATCGCGAGTCGGGTGCCGCCCAGGCTGTTGAACTGATCCGAATGCAGGCGAAGTGGGCACCCGAGAGACTGTGCCTCTTCAAACAACCGTCTGCACTGCTCCAGTGACCAGGCCCCTTCCTCGCAGTAGGCATCGCAGGTGATGCCCGGAAACGCCTCGGCGACTGCTGGGAGGGTCTCGTTGATCATCGTTTCGACGAAGTTCGGTTGGTCTCGGTCGATCGCATGCGCGCCAAGGAACGTCGGAACCACGGTGGTCTGCATTCGTTCCCCTGCCGCAACGATTGCCCGGAGCATCTTCAGCTCCGTTTCCGTGTCGAGGCCGTATCCGGACTTGACCTCGATGGTCGTCGTCCCCAGCCGGGCCATCTGTTCGATCCGGTGGCACAGATTTTCAATCAGTTGTTCTTCAGTGGCCTCCCGGGTGGCACGTACTGTGGACATGATGCCCCCACCCTCGGCCAGCAGTTCCAGATACGAAGCGCCTGCCATCTTCAGGTCGAATTCATCGAATCGACATCCACTCCAACAGGCATGGGTGTGGCAGTCCACCAGGCCCGGCATCAGCACCCGACCCTCAAGATCGATGCGTGCATGCTTGCTGGAGGGGGCGTCACCCGCACCCACCGCATCGATCAACCCATCCTGAACCCGCACCCAGCCGCGCTCGATCACCCCCAGGTTCTTCAATTCTGATCCTCTGCGAGGTGTTCGGGCCTCTGTCCCGATGTCCAAAGTCAGCACCCTGGCATTTTCCATCAGCAACTGGTTCATTTGTGAAATTTCCTCGACCCCGAAGGGTCCAAGCAAGCTTGTGGACAACGTCCGTGACGTCTCAGGCTACACTCTAGCCTTCCTGCCCCCATTGTTGGAGATTGCATGTCCGGTCCATCCGCCAATCAAGTCTCGAATCCGATCCTGAAGGCCGACCTTTCCGCTTTTGTGGTGACCATCAGGCCAGCTGGTCCCAATGTCGGCCAGCGGGAGGCTCCGATCATCGACAAGGACGTCAAGCCTCTGTTGGCGGCAGCGGGTGACAACCTCAAGGCACTGGTACTCGATCTTTCCGATGTGACGTTCATGTCCTCAATGGGACTGGGTACCTGCATTGCCTTGCGCAACGAAGCCAATGCGCTCGGTGCGAAGACGGCTCTGTTCGGACTGCGTCCGGAGCTCGAATCACTCTTCAAGATGATGAGAATTCACAAGCTTTATCAGGTGCAGAAGAATCAGGCCGCCCTGGACAAGTGGCTTTCGAAGCTCTGATCGAACCACCAATTCAATCTGACGGTTTGCCGGTGTAGACCACATGGTCCGCTCGGTCGGCGTCCTCGAGGCGAAGTCGCCCCGGCGGTCCTCCAATGGTGACCACGTATCGCAGGTCGACCTCCGGTCGCTCTTCAAGAATTCGATTGATGGTTCCACCGCCGAAATCTCCGTGAAAACGGCCGACCACCAGGACCACGGGATCCCCGCCCGCGTCGAGCGCCTGGAGCACCGAACACGCCATCGTCTGATCCCAGAGTTCCTGGGCCCTCATGAAGGCGTCGATTTTGTCGCGATTGATGATGGAGCCCGCATCCCACATGAGCTGCTCAACCCGGCGGCGGTAGGGGCCGTCATCCAGTTGGTCTGGAATGTCGAACAGTCGTCGGGTCTCCTGCGGCATCGCTTCAAGGTGCTCATACCCCTCGATCCGGGCGGCTCGAACCAGCGGTCTCGGTGCGTTGGCGGCGACCACCGGGATGTCCAGTTGCTTCGCCAACTGGATCAGTGGCAGGCAGTGCTTGATGAAAAGGGCCTGACCGCGCGATTCAGAGCGAACCGCCTCCACGAACGTCCGGTCATCGATCACACCCTCCAGATAGTCATCAAGGGGGGTCTGCTGGTCTCGTTCGACCATTTCGAGCGCCAACACCAGATGAGGACATCGTTGATGAAGTCCCCTGACCAGTTCGACCTGGAACCGGTGGGCCAGCAGATCATCGTGCTCCTCGCCCACCACGATGACCTCTGCCTCGGCCAAACGATTCACCACGTTGATGAACGAAGCCGGCTTCGCAGAGCGACCGTCGATGATCGGGAGCGTCCGGGGTGGGGTGTCCACCGAGAGGTGTTGAGCGGTTGATCCACAACCTCCCTCGAGCAGAAGGGGGACCAGGAACAGGAAGGCCGGAATCAATCGGTGGTTCATGAAATCACAATCTTCGAGGAGCTTCTCACGGTCAGAGTCCAGATCCTGTTGTGAGATGGTTACACTTCCTAGTCATGACAGTCAAACAGGAAAAGAAAAAGTCCCGCGACAAGTCCAAGCGACGGCAGAAAAAGAAGCAGGCCAAGCGCAAGGACCACTGGGAAAGTGCAGAGACCGCAGACCGACACGATCTCTACGAACGTTCGGTTCAGAACAGCGAGTCTGAAATCGACTTCGTCGAGGAGGTCTGGAAGGAGTTGCGCAACCGTACTCCCCGTCTTCTGCGCGAAGATTTCTGTGGGACTGCGCAGACCAGTGCGGAGTGGATCCGTCGTCACGATGAAAACCGAGCGATCGGCGTCGATCTCGATGCGGAGGTGGTTTCCTGGGGAATGCGACGCAATACCGATCGTCTCACCGAAGAACAGCTGGGGCGTCTTGATGTCCGTCTGGAAAACGTGTTGCACGTGGAGACCGGGCCGGTCGACACCGTGCTCGCGATGAATTTCAGCTACTACCTCTTCAAGCAGAGGGAGAGCCTGCGGGGCTATTTCGCGGCCGTTCACAAAGCCCTCGCCGAGGATGGCCTCTTCTTCATGGATGCCTACGGAGGCAGTGAGTCCTTCACGGAAATGGAGGAGGAACGGGACCTCGATGGATTCACCTACGTCTGGGATCAGCATTCCTACAACCCGGTGGACGGGGGCGTGGTGAACAAGATTCACTTCCGCTTTCCCGATGACACCGAAATGACCGATGCCTTCATCTACGACTGGCGATTATGGACCCTGCCGGAGATCAAGGAGCTTCTGCTCGAGGCGGGCTTCTGCCGGGCCACTGTGTACTGGGAAGGGACCGACGAGGAGACCGAGGAGGGGGACGGCGAGTTCAAGCCAACCACCTGCGGAGAAGCCTGTGCGGGCTGGATTGCGTACATAGTTGCCGAGAAATGACGATTCAGCAGGGTCGGGGGCGTATGATCTGAAGAATCCAATGCTTCAGACACTTCCTCAACACCTCCAGATTGCCAAAGTCCTTCACTCCGAACTCGAGAAGGTTGAAGTGATCTTTTCCAGGCAACTGGAAAGCGATCTGGCATTTGTGAATGAACTGACCGAGCACGTGGATCGATACCGCGGCAAGATGCTGCGACCGACCCTTCTGTTGCTCACGGCGATGGCGGTGGAAGGAGATCCTTGCGATGGCGCGGCGATCTCCGCCAGACACCGCACCATCGCGACCGTTCTGGAAATGATCCACATGGCCACCCTGGTCCACGACGACGTGCTTGACGAGGCGGATTTTCGCCGGCGTGGTGCAACGATCAGTGCTCTTCGAGGCAATGAGATGGCGGTGATGCTTGGTGATTACCTGATCTCAAACGCTTTTCATCTGTGTTCCACTGAAGGCGAGTCCTCGCTGAACGAACTGATCGGCAGCGTCACCAACACGGTCTGTGAAGGAGAATTGCTGCAGTTGTCCAACCGAGAGAATCTGGATCTCTCGATCGAGACTTATTTCGAGATCCTGCGCCGCAAGACCGCGGTTCTGGTCGGCGCCTGTTGTCGACTCGGCTCCGTGATCTCCAATGCCCCCGATGAAGTGGTCGATGCGGCGGATCGGTTCGGTTCCAACCTCGGTATTGCCTTTCAGATTCAGGATGACCTGCTCGATCTGCTGGGGGATCGCGATACCGTCGGCAAGTCCACGGGTCGTGACTTCGATACCGGCAAGTTGACTCTGCCCATCTTGCTCTACCTGGAATCCGCATCACCGTCGCAGCGAGAGCGGGTGCTTGGAGTCTTCGAAGCCCGGGATGAATCAGCCCTGCGAAGGCTGCTGGTCGAGTCTGGTGCGGTGGCCAGTGCTTATGCTCAAGCCGAGCAGCTGGTCGAGGACGCGAAGCATGAACTTCGCGTCTTTCCGGCTTCGAGTGGCAGGGAACTGCTGTATTCACTCGCAGACGCCGTGGTGACTCGCAGTTCCTGAGCGCTCGGCGCTCAAGCACGCCACTGCGTTTCAGCTTGTCGGATCAGCTCGCCTCGGCCGCATCCGAATCAGCTTGGTCCTCAAGTTCCTCATCCCGCCGGATCGTCTTCGTCTGCTCGAAGGAAATGGCACAATTGTCGATCAATCGGATGCCTCCGACCCGGGCCGCGACCAGTGCTCGAAGAGGGATCCCCTCTTCATTGGGAGGTGAGAGTTGCTCGGCGTGACGGATCGCCGCGTAGTCCACATCCAGTTCGTGTTCGGCCAGGATGCGCCTCATCGTGACCTGAGCTTCGTCAATGGTGGAACATGCTCGTGCGGCAGCCAGTGCTCGAGGAATTCCCAATGCGACCGCCTGCTCCTGTTCGCTGAGGTGCACGTTGCGTGAACTCAAGGCGAGACCGTTCGAGTCTCGTACGGTGGGTGAAGCTTCAATCTCGATCTCTCCGAATCGATTTCTCTTTTCGGTGACCATGCTTCGAATCACCAGCAACTGCTGATAGTCCTTTTCGCCGAAGATGCAGATTCCCGGTTTCACCAGGTCGAGCAGGCGGCCGACCACCAGGCAGACACCTGCGAAAAAATGCGGGCGGATGAGGTCCTCGAGCCCCGGGCTGGTGGCCAGGTCCGGCAGGGCGATCCGCTCGGCGGTTGCATTCGCGGCGCGCTGACCCTCGGGGTAGATTTCCTCGCAGGGGGGGCAGAAGGCCACATCAGCTCCGGCAGCTTCGGCGATCTTGAGGTCCAGCTCTCGGGGGCGGGGGTACTCGTCGAAGTCTTCATTTTCCGCAAACTGGGTCGGATTCACGAAGAGACTGACGACCGTGGGGCCCGGATGGCTGGTTGCCTGGCGAATCAGTGCCTCGTGCCCCGCATGGAGGGCGCCCATCGTTGGAACCAGAACCGGAGGTCCCGAAGTGACCTTTTCGAGGCAGTCCTGGAGTTCTTGTTGAAGTGATACAACCTGCATCGTTCCACCATATCGCCTCATGACCGACTTTTCCCTCCCAGCCCGATCATTATGCCTGCTTCAGGGTGGAGCCTTCTGTAGTGTGGGGATAGAATGATTCAGTTCAAACCACTGACCACCTGCGAGTAAATACCCTCTGATGCCACCATCACTTCCCATCTACATGGACAACGCCTCGACCACTCGAACCGACCCCCGGGTTGTAGAGGCGATGCTGCCGTATTTCTCCGAGATCTATGGCAATTCAGCCAGTCGAAACCACTGTTTCGGTTGGGATGCCGAACACGCGGTCAACACCGCTCGGAGACAGGCTGCCGATCTGATCGGCGCAGGTCCCAAGGAGATCATCTGGACCTCCGGCGCGACCGAGTCAAACAACCTCGCCATCAAGGGTGCCGCTCGCATGTATGCGAAGGCGCCTGCGGGAGAGTCGGGTCGTGGGCACATCATCACCGCGATTCACGAGCACAAGGCGGTGATCGATCCCTGTAAACGCCTCGAGCGTGAAGGCTTCGATGTCACCTGGCTCGAGCCGGGGGAGGATGGCCTCATCACTCGGGCCATGATCGAAGCGGCACTTCGTGAAGACACGATTCTCGTCACCATCATGTGGGCCAACAATGAACTCGGCACGATCAATGAAATTCCCGCCATCGGTGCGCTGTGCCACGAGCGAGGAGTGGTTCTTCATACCGACGCCACGCAGTGGGTCGGCAAGATGCCCACCAACGTCGAAACCGACAACATCGACTTGCTCAGTTTCTCCGGACACAAGATTTACGGACCCAACGGGGTCGGCGCGTTGTACGTGCGACGTCGGCGACCGCGAATCCGTCTTGAAGCGATGATCGACGGAGGCGGCCACGAACGCGGGATGCGCTCGGGGACTCTCAACGTCGCCGGCATCGTGGGCATGGGTGCGGCCTGTGCGCTGTGTTCGGCCGAAATGGATGCCGAAGGGGAACGCTTGTTCCAGCTTCGCACCCGGCTAGAACGATCGCTGGTCGACTCCATGGACGTTGTTCAGATCAACGGCAACATCGAGAAACGACTGCCCCACATCACGAACATCTCCTTCGGTTTCGTGGAGGGTGAATCGCTGATGATGGGTATCAAGGACATCGCCTGCTCATCCGGTTCTGCCTGCACCAGTGCCAGTCTGGAGCCGAGCTACGTACTCAAGGCGCTCGGAGTGGGTGATGAGCTGGCTCATTCCTCCCTCCGGCTCAGCCTCGGGCGGTGGACCACGCAGGAGGAAGTCGACTATGCTTCCCTGCAGATACGGGAGGCCGTGGAACATCTTCGTGCCATGAGCCCGCTCTATGATCTTCACAACGAAGGCATCGACATCAGCACCATCGAGTGGGACGCCCACTGATTCGGGCTTCAACCCTTACACCGAGGAAACTCACCAATGGCATACAGCGAAAAAGTCATCGATCACTATCAGGCCCCGAGAAACGTCGGCTCCTTCGGCAAGTCCGATGAAGTCAAAGAGCGCTCCGACATCGGGGTCGGGATCGTCGGCGCTCCCGAATGCGGCGACGTGATGCAGCTCCAGATCAAGGTCAATGACGATGGCGTCATCGAGGACGCCAAGTTCAAGTGCTTTGGTTGTGGATCCGCGATCGCTTCCAGCTCCCTCGCCACCGAGTGGATCAAGGGGCGAACGGTCGATGATGCCTTGAACATCAAGAACACCGAGATCGTGGAAGAGCTGAGCCTTCCTCCGGTCAAGATTCACTGTTCGGTCCTCGCGGAGGATTCGATCCGGCACGCAATTGCTGATTACAAGAAGAAGAATGATGGAGCGGGTGAGACGGACTCACACACGTCCGCCAGCCACAACACCAACTGAGCACGCCATTTGAGCTAAGGAGTATCCCCTCGATGCCTGTCACCGTCACCGAAACTGCCGCACGTGAAATCGATTCGATCATCAGTCAGCAGGACCTGGATGCTGGAAAAATCTGCCTGCGGGTGGGGGTCAAGGGCGGGGGCTGCAGTGGCTTCTCCTACCTGCTCGATCTCACCGAAGTCGCCAAGGACTCAGATGAGGCCTGGAGCTACGACTACGTTCTGAAGTCCGACGACGAAGACCGAAGCGTCTCGATCCGGGTCATTTGCGATCCGAAGTCCTATCTGTACCTCAACGGAACTTCGATCGACTTCAAGGATGAGCTGATGGGACGTGGGTTCGTCTTCAACAACCCCAACGCAACGAGTTCATGCGGATGCGGATCAAGCTTCTCCGCCTGATCGACTTCGATCGCATGCAAAGGTCTTTTCCAGCCCCGCGGCGGTTTTTCGCTGCGGGGCTCTCTTCATGAAGCTCTGCGAATCATCGGCGCAGGGCTTTGACTGCTTTTCGGCTGTCTTCGATCAGCGGCATCGCGGAGAGTGTTCCACCCACCGCCTCCTTCATCCACGCAGCCGGCGTCAGACGCCCGATCGAGCAGATCCGCTTGGTTTCCACCGCGACGTCTCGATTTCGGACATGGGCTCGGATCTGATGGCTGATCATCTGACCGATCGCATAGTCGGGAAGGTAGAGCGGGTGCGCGACCATGTGCTGGTAGGCACCCAGAATGCGGTAGGGATCGGGTCCGAAGTGCTGGGCGAAGAATTCGTTCCAGACGTCATCGGAAATTCTCAGCACCGTTTCCCGGAGATCCTCGGCGGTCGCGTTGGGGTTGGCATACAGCCACCTCCAGGTACGCAATTCCATGAGCGAAGGCCCGGCGATCTGGCAGGCCATCAGCATGGTGCTGAGCGTCGCCTCGTGGAAGGCTCGTTGTGCCGCGGCCTGGTCCTCGATTCCGAGCACACGTTTGGCCAGTGACTGGTAGAGGAAGGCAAACGCTTCGGTGCAGGCGGTGTTGGGAACACCCTCGAGAATCGGGCGAGGAGCGAAGTAGCAGGAACAGAGTTGTTCCAGGTTATGGCCGAGTTCGTGCATTGCGGTATCGAATCCATCCCAGCCCAATTGGTCCTTGAGGCGGCTGGTGCGCAGCCACGCGTCGTACTGGTGCAGCATCGGACGCATGGCGTGACCCGCGCCCTTGCCAATTTCAACTCGGATCCTGGTCCCGAGGAATTCGGCGAGTTCTCCTTCGAAACCCAGTTCTCGCAGCACTTCGGGAAGTTTCGCCTCGAAAGCCTTCTCGTCCTCGAACCTGGCCAGCACTGCGGCATCCATTTCCGCGGCTTTTCTTGATTCGAACAGGTCTTCGAAGTAGATGTCGTGTGCCTCAAGCTCGCGTCCCAGACTCTTTTCCATCATTTTCGAGAGGTCTTTTCGAACGTCGGAGGAGAGCAGTTCGACGAGCATGCGTTCGACATCGGCCTCGGGGATCTCCCGGTGCAGCTCGCATTTGCGGGCGATGGCGGTGGGGTGCTCGGGGTGGTGGGGGTCGAGAGCCTTGGCCACTTCCACCTGCATCATCCAGTGTTCATAGCGTTCAAGGCCGACCAGTTCGGTGGCGCGTTCGCCTCCCAGGGTGTTCATGCCGGGGTCCCAGTCCGCGGTGTTGCTGCCGTCCATGACCGCCCGTGGGATCGTGCCGTCGATGTGGCGTCCGAGCACCCAGGCCATGGCGCGTTGCTTGTGGATGCCATCTGGTTCGTTGTAGCCGGCCTTGAGTTCCTCGCGAATCAGCCAGTGTGCAACGAGTTTGCGATCCGATTCGAACCACTTCTTACCGGTTGCGTCGACCATCGAGCCCACTGGAACGTGGAAGTTCGAGACCCAGTGCGAGGCCTTGAAGCCGAGTTCTCTGGCCAAGTCCGCGACCTCTTTGGGGACCCGTGCCCCGAAGTGCTTGGAAATCCGGCAACGTGCCCATTCATCAGTCGACCAGCCATCGCCTTCTTCCAGCATCTGGGAGAGGCTGGGACGATCCAGATTCAACAATGCCAAATGAGCGAGTTTCTGGGTGTAGACCTGTTCGGAAAGATCGGGGGCGGGATCGAATGTCGCCAGCAATTCATCCACGTTTTCCATCTCGTCACCACGCAGATCTGCCCACCGACGAAGGGTGCGACGCATCTCGTAGAGGTGCCCCCGAACTTGCGCGATGGAGGTCTCGAGTCGTTCCACCAGTCGGGCAAGGTCATCGGAATCTGCAATGAAGTGATCAAGGCAGAACCGTTCGAATGCCTCCTGATCGCCATCTGCTTCCTGCCACAGTGCGGCGCATCGATCGACTCCGCTCTGGATCCGATCGCGGTGGGAGGCTCCGTGTTGTTCGATCAACTGCTGGGTGATGTATTCGGTAGGCGTGGTGGTGTTCATGACCCAATCATAGCGTGGTCATCGAAAATTCCTCCGGTAAACAACTCGGGTACGACTCTGCGGTGGGGTTCTCAACCCCCAGACCTTCGGTCTGTGCAATGTGCCTTTCTGGCACGAGGTGGATTCGGTATTCTGTGGACTCATGGCATTGGCACGTACATCTTCCATCCTCGTGGGCTCCCTCGTTTCGCTCCTCCTGGTCGCCGGCTGTCAACCACAGACTCGCCCGGGATTCAGTGAGATTGAAACGGGGATGAGTCGCGAGCAGGTACGTACCCTTCTGGGGCCGCCATCCTCCACGTTTCAGCGTCAGACCGACCAACAGGGGCGATTGCTTCGCAAAGAACGCTGGCAATACGGCGACAACCTCAGCACGTTTGCTACGGGAATCCTTTATTCCGATCTTCCTGATGACTCGGTCTGGGCGATCTTCTTCGACGAGGATGGCCGCGTGATTCTGATCCAGGAACCCCTCCCGGTCGATGAATCCTTGCCCTCCGATCCACTGCATCGTTTTCAAGACCCGGTTGATCCTGCGATTCCATCGAGGAGTCGCTGAACATCACGGCTACGACCGCCGGGTCGGGTGATGAGAGACTCTGGCAAACGTCGTACTTCAGGGAATCCAGGAAATGGCCGCGTCACCACTGGGCCAGGTTGAGCCTCGGAAGCGAATCCGGGTCGTCGCCTTCGTGTTCTTTCCCTCCGGAGCACCTGGGTCGCATCCGCGGAGCTGCCCGCGGTTCGGCTGCGGTGGGTGACCGAGTGCCGATCGAGCTGCGGTGCGATCAACAGCCTCGAACTGGCTCGGCATCCGATCCCCGGGCAGATGGCGGAGCTGATTCCGAGCGCTCTTCCAGGTTGAGGATTCCAGCCATGAAAAACCGGCAGTCCCTGAGGAACTGCCGGCTGTGGTGTTCGGTTGTCTTTTGGACCCGTGGGGTCAGGAAACCTCGGCGGCCATCTGTTCGGCCTTCTTGCGGGCGTCATCGAGAGTGCCCACGTACATGAACGCCGATTCCGGGAGGTCGTCGCCCTCACCATTGCAGAGTCGTTCGAAGGAATCGATCGTGTCCTCGAGCGGGGTGGTGATGCCTGGAATACCGGTGAAGACCTCACCCACATAGAACGGCTGCGACAGGAAGCGTTCCATCTTTCGTGCTCGGGACACCGTGAGCTTGTCCTGTTCGGAAAGTTCGTCGACCCCGAGGATCGCGATGATGTCCTGGAGGTCCTTGTACCTCTGAAGGATGGTCTGCGTGCGGCGGGCCACGTCGTAGTGGTGCGCACCGAGCACCTGAGGGTCGAGAATTCGTGAGGTCGAGGCCAGGGGGTCCACCGCGGGGTAGATGCCCTTCTCGGCGATGCCACGCTCCAGGACCACGAAGGCGTCGAGGTGGGCGAAGGTGGTGGCCGGCGCCGGGTCGGTCAGGTCATCCGCGGGGACGTAGATTGCCTGAACCGAGGTGATCGCACCCTTGGTGGTGGAGGTGATGCGTTCCTGCATCGCACCCATTTCCGTGGCGAGGTTGGGCTGGTAGCCCACCGCACTGGGCATTCGGCCCAGCAGCGCGGAGACTTCCGAGCCAGCCTGGGTGAATCGGAAGACGTTGTCGATGAAGATCAGGGTTTCCTTGCCGGAGGCATCACGGAATTCTTCCGCCATGCTCAGTCCTGAGAGGCCGACGCGAAGTCGTGCACCCGGGGGTTCGTTCATCTGCCCGAAGACCATCGCGACCTTGTCGAGGACGTGGGCGGTGTTGCCTTCGCTGTCGGTGTACTCCGCCTCGGCCATTTCGCGCCAGAGGTCGTTTCCTTCGCGGGTTCGTTCGCCCACACCGCAGAAGACCGAGTAGCCACCGAAGTTTCGTGCCACACGAGCGATCATCTCCTGGATGATGACGGTCTTGCCGACGCCGGCACCTCCGAAGAGACCGATCTTTCCACCACGCACGAACGGGCAGAGCAGGTCGACGACCTTGATGCCGGTGGGGAGAATCTCGGTCTTGGGGTTGAGTTCAACGTACTCCGGCGGATCGCGGTGGATGGGTGCGCGCTTGTCGGTATGGACCGGACCCTTCTCGTCGACGGCTTCGCCAAGCAGGTTGAACACTCGGCCCAGCACGCCTTCGCCCACGGGGACGGTGACACTGTCGCCGGTATCGGTGCAGGGGTCACCACGCTTCACACCGTCGGTCGATGCCAGCGCAATGCAGCGGACGAGTCCGCCGCCGAGGTGTTTGGCGACTTCGCCCACCAGCCTCTGCTTTTGACCGCCGCTTTCGAAATCGACGTTCACTGCATTGTAGATTTCCGGAAGGTCTGACTCGGGGAACTGAGCATCGAAGGTGGATCCGATGACCTGTGCGATCGTGCCGGTACTTGCCATGGTTCGGTCTTTCATCCTGCATCAAGGGGATTGGCGCGACACATCGGTGTCGCGTGAACCTCACAGGATAATGGGGGAGGCGTACGGGCGCTAGAGAGCTTGAAGGGCCCATTTGGAAAGACGGGCTGATTCATGACCCAGCCTGCTCGGTCTCAGGCGGTGGTGTCGAGAATCTGGCCGACTTCGACCCGGGTAGCCGCTTCCATCCGCTCAGCGCTGTTGCTGTACAGCTGGAGGGTCTGGCGCGGAAACGGTCCCGGTGAGACAGGGTCGAAGCCCTCGCCTCGGTTGATGCCACTGGGGACCGTGCCAGCCACCAGATCCGCCAGTTTCGTGTTTCCGGAAGCGGCCTGGATCGGGCCTCGACTTTGCAGCTCGAAGGAGCCGGCGGGGGGTGCCGAGGCAGGACCTGGCACGGAAGGTGTCCGGGCGTAGGCGGCGATGACTGCGGGATGGGTGCCTTGGATCTTCATGTCTGGTTCTGCCAATTAGAACCTCTTTTGTCGGCACGACACGCGCTTTGCTCGAATTTACTTCAACAACATTCAGTCCGCCCGAACGGTATCGAGAGGGTCCGCGGGAACGGCATGCAAAAGGCTGGGTGGGGCATTATCACGGACCTGAAGCGTGATTGTCACTTCTGGGATTGAGGCCGGCATCAATATCGTCCTCCCGGGATAAAAATCAAGGACCTTGCCGTCGTGTTCGACGGTTCCGCCACCTTCTGTGCACATGAAAACATGTGGCATTCCATTGCCCGGGAAAGTGAAACGGCACGTTTCCGCGTCCTGTTCGACCAGCTCGAACTGGTCGATCTTGAAACAGTCGCAGTCCACGAGCAGACGTCTGCTGAGTCCATTGGATTCAAGCACCCGCGCCTCGTCCCTGCGGGTCACGACCGGCCACTTCGTGCGCTGTGCTGCACCGAGTCGAATTGATTCGCGGGCCTGCTGGAGGTGCAACGGCCGATCGGGAGCGTTTCGGTCCCAGTCCCAGACCCGGAACGTGGTGTCCGAAGGCATCTGGATCTCGGCCACCACGGTGCCGGCACCCAGGGCATGACACAGTCCGCTTTCGAGGAAGATCGCATCACCTGGCTTCAGGGATCGCTCCACCAGAATGTCGAGGAACCGGCCGGATTCGAGGGCCTGGTTGAACTGTTCGAGATCGACGGAGGGGTCGAGACCCACATAGGCCTTGCTGCCCGGGGCGGCAGCCAGGACGATCCAGGTCTCGGTCTTGAGATGGGAGTCCTCATGCGTGGCCGCGTAGTCGGCCGAGGGGTGCAGTTGCACCGAAAGATTTTCCCGAGCATCCAGGAGCTTGATCAGAAGGGGAAAGACGCCATCGGGTCCGGGAATCGCTCGTCCAAGAATCGACGTGGGATTCTCTTCGATCAACGCTCGCAGACTGCGGCCGACTTCCGGGCCTTCGCTCACCACTGAGGACTCGGCTTGATCCCCGCCAGGCAGATCCGCGAGTTCCCAGGACTCACCTACTCGTGCATTCGGTGGAATGTCCTTGCCAAATGCGCGCAGCGCATCGCTTCCCCACGCACGTGATTTCAGGAGGGGTTCGAATACCAGCAGCGAATCTGCCATGAGGTCTCCTAAAAGACCATGCCGGTGATCTGCGCCTCGAAAACTATTTTTCCGTTCACGATTCCCTGGGTGTTCGTGATGAATCGTCTGCGGTTCACCTTGACCTCCTTGGTGAACAGGATCAGCGTGTCACCCGGCACCACCTGGCCTCGAAACGAACAGTCGGTCACGCGAGTGAATCCCACGAAAGGAGCATCTGCAAAACGCTCGGCAAGTACGAAGCTCGAGAGTTGCGCACCGCACTCGATTTGCAGCACGCCTGGAAACAACGGTCGTCCGGGAATGTGACCGGTGACCCAGAATTCGTCGTCTCGAACGTCCTTGACCCCGATTGCTGCGGTGCGGTTCTCATTCCACCAGACCACCTTGTCCAACTGCCTCATCTGGCCTCGGTGAGGATTGACGGCTTCGATCTCTTCGACACCTGCCCAGGGGTTTTCAAAATCGACTCCCTCAAGATCGAGGAGGTACCGCTCTTTGGTGGCTTGTTCGGTCGAAGGTTTCATCGTCCCTACAGGATAATGGAGA
>NHEC01000081.1 GCA_002171655.1 Planctomycetes bacterium TMED75 | reverse complement strand
GTGGAGGTGGAGGTGGAGGTGGAGGTGGAGGTGGAGGGAGAAGGCTCGGGCACCTCGAGCGCCAGGGTCGATGAGGCACTCTGGTCGGCCTCCGTCTGGAGGGATTCCATGAAGCGCCGACCATCCTGAAGATTCTCGAGAATCTGTTCGGGCGTGACGGACTCAGGATCGTCCTGGGCGCTTGAGACCGGCGTCAGGGTCGGGTTGATGACCGTGAACTGCTCACCCTGGCGTGCTGCTTCGGAGCTGGACAAGGTGGAGGCCGGCGGTTCGGATCCTGGACCCGAGTGCGGCTGCGAACACCCGGCAAGCCATAAAGAACCCGCTGAAATCGCGGCGAGGAGACCCTGAGGGCCATGTTTGAGGATTCCTGACATTGGGTGCGCTCCTGCGTCCAAGGGGTCATCCTGACCCACCATGCCTTGCGACAAGCCCCCGGGGGGCCCGTTTCTTTCACGCTGTAAGCCTATCGGCCATCTCGACCGCCACGCATTCAAGAGTCCGTCGGGTTGCCTCCCGGGAGGCCGGTGCATCTGAAAGCGGGGGCATTCGTCCGGTTTTCGCTCGCCGATCCATTTCGAGGAGCCGTTGGTACAGGGCGCCCGTCGTGTGAGACCCCAGTCGCCCCGCGGCCGCGGGAACCGAACGGGCCGCCGCACCCCACAATTGCAGAGGGCGGGCAAGGCCAGCAGCCGACTGCCCCTGCTCGAGCAGGATGGCCGCCTCGTTGAGTTTTCGAGCGAGGTCGATGCAGGCCCACATCATGAGCACACTCGGAGCACGGCTGACGTCGTAGAGCGATTGCACCGTCTTGACCGCCTCGGAGCGATCTCCGCGAAGGATCGGTTCCTGAATCATCCATGCCTGTTCCTCCCGACCCAGACCGACCAGTTCAACGACCGCATCACGAGTGATCACCGCTTCGCCTTCAGCGGCCCCATCGATGGAGGATGCGAGCTTTCCCAGCTCGGTGTCCAGTCGTGAGAGCATCGGACCGATCCGCTCGATCAGAAGCCTCGCTGCCGATTCGACGATCTGAACCGAGTAGCGTTTTTCAGCACGTGCGACGCACCAGCGCAGAGCATCGGCATCACCCGGCACATTGCACTTGATCACCGTTCCCTTGGACTTGACCGCCTTGTCGAAGTTGCCCGGCCGCCATTCTCGAGAACGCAGGAGCAGTGTGGCCTCGGACATGGGGTCCTCGGCGTACCGCTCCAAGGCTGGGCGGTGTCCCGACGCGCGCATGAACTCAGCCGCACCGTCGATCACCACGAGCTTGTGGGATTGCATCAGGCCGTAGCTGCGGAGTTCATCGAGCACCATGGCCAGGGTGCAGGAGGCGCCATCGAAATTGAACTGCTCGATCTCACCGTGGGCCTGTTGCAGCTCCGTGACGAGTCGGCGGGTGTATTCCTCGATCAGGAAGGTCTCTGGACCGTGGAGGACCACGATCGGCATTCCTGCTGCCGGAGGAGTGGATTTGGCGGGTGTCTTGCGAGCCATGAGACCAGATCCTACGCGCAGACCAGGCGGGGCGGATGGGTTGCTAGCATCTCATTCTGGATGGAGTGGCTTGAACCCGCAGACCGAGGACCTCATTCGTGCGATTTCTGCATGTCATCAATGGACCGGACCGTGGAGCCTCCTTTGTTCTGGCTGACATGGAACCCCAGCTGATCGGTCGATCGACCGAGGCGCTGGCCCTCACGGACTCGACCATCAGTCGCCGACACGCGGAGCTGACCCCCGGCAGTGAAGGGTGGTACCTGAGGGATCTGGATTCCTCCCACGGCACCCTGCTCAATGGAAGCCTGCTCACCGGACGATCACTGCTTGAGAGCGGGGATCGGATCACCTGCGGATCGACCGATCTGCTGTTCGATCGGAATCCAGAAGATCAAAGACCGGTCGAAGCCGTCACGCCCGAGGACGCCACTCTGCAACCGATCGACACCAGAACGTTCGAGGGGTCCCCCGCCGATGCCGAGCGGATGGCGGCGGATCAGTTCTCACTCCTGCTGAGGGCGACCGAACTGGCCGTGGGCGAGTCCGACATGCGCACCTACGTGGAGTCGTTCCTGACCCTGCTGATGGAAGCCGTGCCCGCTCGAAATGCAGCGGCGATCGTCTTTGGAATGGACGCTGCCGGGACCGCTTCGATCAGTGCCGCCTCGGAGGCGGATGGACCGATCCGCCTCAATGAACAGTTGATCGAGCAGGCAAGAAGACAGACCACGGTGATCCGAGCCCGAGAATCGGAAAAGGGCTCGGGTCGAAGCCGGATCCTCATGGCCGTACCGCTGCAGGCGAACGGGAGCTCACGGGGCGTGGCCATCCTCGAACTCGTCGAGCAGGCGGAGAGACCCGAGGAATCCAACGCACAAGACGCCCTGCTCCACGCGCTGGGCGGCCAAGCCGGGATGGCGCTGGATCGGTGCATGATGATGGATGAACTGCTCAGTCGATCGCGCCTGGCGGCCATGGGTGAAACCGTCGCCGCCATCAGCCACGGGGTGAAGAACATCCTCCAGGGACTTCGGGGGGGGACCGATGCGGTCGCGATGGCCATTGAACGAGGGGACCTCGAACTGGCCGGACGAGGCTGGGGAGTCCTGGCTCGAAATCTCGAACGCATCCAGTCCCTGACCATGAACATGCTGGGCTTCGTTCGAAACCAGGAGCTGGAACTCGAGACGATGTCCCTGGAACACCTCTCGAGGGAGGCGATCGAGCTGCTTCAGAACGCCAGCAGCCGTGCTGGAGTCACGATCGAGTGCCGCTTTCCGGACGACCTGCCGCCGATTCCCCTGGATTCCACTTCGATTCTCCAGCTGATGCTCAATCTGCTCTCCAATGCGATCGATGCCTCGCCCCACGGAGCCTCAGTGGTGCTGTCGGGCTGCTTTCTGGAGAAGGAAGCCAGGGTGCGCCTGGAGATCACGGACCAAGGGCCTGGCATCGGGGAGGCGATTCAAGACCGACTCTTCGAACCCTTCACCACGTCGAAGGGGCAACGGGGCACGGGGCTGGGCCTCGTCGTCAGCAGGAAGATCGCTGAGCGACACGAGGGCACCCTCGAGTGCGAGCGCACTGGATCTTCCGGAACGACCATGCGGCTTGAACTTCCCAGCGATCTCGCCGCCCGAGACCCCGGCGACACCGACGCACCGAAAGGCATCTCCAACGAGGATCTGGACATTGAATTCGGGCCTCCCGAGCACTAGATCGACAGGAACCGACCACAGAGCAGGGCATGAGGTGGTATCCTCACGCCCTCTGAACTGATCCCAATCAACCGCTCGTGGAGAGCATTCAGCATGCACCCCAGCATTCCGAACGACCTGACGCCCCACTCGATGTCCGGCTTTGCGCACGATGCGGTGCGCCCCGCACCGCTCGACCCCATCGCCTCGATCAACTATCAGCGGACACGGGAGATGTCGATTGACGAGCTGTTGCTCGAAAATCGTGTGCTCTTCCTGATCGGTGAGATCAACTACTCCTCGGCGGCCAGGATCATCATGCAGATGCTNTACCTGGAGAATCAGAAGCGCGGNCAGGACATCAACCTGTACATCAACAGCCCTGGNGGCTCCGTGGACGACACGCTNGCGATCTACGACACCATGCGNTTCATCTCCAGCGAGGTCCAGACCTANTGCATCGGNCGAGCNTANTCNGGTGGTTCGGTTCTGCTCAGTGCGGGNGCCAANGGCAAGCGCCACATCCTGCCGCANGCCAAGGTCATGATTCATCAGCCCTANGGNGGNGTCACNGGACAGACCACCGACATNCANATTCAGGCTGAACAGATCATCAAGGCCAAGCACACNCTNGCGGAGATNCTCGCGNTGCACACCGGNCAGGATGTGNANCGTGTGGTGNAAGACGGTGAACGCGACAAGTTCTTCACCGCNAAGGAAGCNCTGGAATACGGACTGGTCGACGANATNTTCGAACACGNCCCCCTGGACAATGACAAGAAGTAAGAACGCNAAAGCGNANACCCGGAGNATTTGATGAGCCTCGTACCGATTGTGATCGAGAAGACCGGNCGCGGAGAACGCGCCTATGACATCTTCTCTCGTCTGCTCAACGACCGAATCGTCTTCTGTTCAGGCCCGGTCGGCGATGAGATGGCCAACCTGGTCGTCGCCCAGCTGCTGTTCCTGGCCAATGAGGATCCCAAGGCCGACATCAGCCTCTACGTCAACAGTCCGGGTGGCAGTGTCACGTCAGGACTCGGCATCGTCGACACCATGCGATTCGTCCCCTGCGACGTGTCGACCTACGTGATCGGTCAGGCGGCATCGATGGGATCGGTGATTGCCTGCTCCGGCACCAAGGGCAAGCGTTTCGCCCTTCCTCATGCGGAAAACCTGATGCATCAGCCTCTGCTCAGCGGAGTTCTGGAAGGGCAGGCGACGGACCTCGAGATCGAAGCCCGCCACATCCTGCGTCTGCGAGATCAGATCTACGGCATCTACACCGAATGTACCGGACAGGACCAGAGCAAGATCGCAAGCGACTGCGAGCGCAACTTGTGGCTGAGTTCCGAACAAATGCTGGACTATGGCCTGATCGATTCGGTTCTGACCAGACTTCCCAGCCAAGACGCCAAGTAGCCGGTTTCGGGGACCCCCAAACGGCACAGACACGAAACGGTAGGCAGCGCCATGAGCTCGGCCCTCCCGACTTCCGAAGAATCCAGTTCCTTCGGCACCGACTTTGAGAACGTACGTTCTGAGATCGGCAAGGCCGTCGTGGGCCACGAAGAGATCGTGGACGGGGTGATCACCTGCCTCTTTGCCGGAGGCCATGCCTTGCTGGAAGGTGTCCCGGGGCTGGGCAAGACATTGTTGGTCAAATCCCTCAGCGACGCCCTCCAGCTTCAGTTCAACCGAATCCAGTTCACTCCGGACCTGATGCCTGCGGACGTCACCGGTACCACCATCGTGGTCGAGGGTGAGTCGGGTCGTGATTTTCAGTTCCGCAAGGGTCCGATCTTTTCGCAGATCGTTCTGGCCGATGAGATCAACCGTGCCACTCCCAAGACCCAGTCCTCTCTGCTGGAGGCGATGCAGGAACGCTCGGTCACCGTGGGCGGCACCACCCACCGCTTGGATCGACCCTTCTTCGTGATGGCCACTCAGAACCCGATCGAACAGGAAGGCACCTACCCGCTTCCCGAAGCACAACTCGACCGGTTCTTCTTCAAGCTCGAGGTGGGTTATTCCACCCGGGAACAACTCTCGGAAATTCTCGATCGAACCACGACCGGGTTCACCCCTGATATCCAGTCCGTTCTGGATGGCGAACGGATCAAGAGTCACCAGGAAGTGGTTCGCCGAGTTGGAATCGAACAAGGTATTCAGGACTACGCCGTCCGTATGGTGCTTTCGACCCATCCAGAAGGACAGTTCTCCACCCCCACCGTGAACCGCTTCCTGAGATTTGGCGCAAGCCCACGCGCGGCCCAGACATTGGTGCTCGGCGCAAAGGTCAAGGCGCTGCTCGAGGGCAGAACGCACGTCGGGATCACGGATATCCGAGCGGTGGCCTTGCCGGCATTGCGGCACCGATGCCTGCTCAACTTCGAAGGTGAGGCCGAAGGGGTCTCCACTGACGACGTGATCACCAACATCATCGAGACCCTGCCCGCAGATGCGGTCGGGAGCTGATCGAGGATCCCTCGCGCCTCAACCGGTCCAGACCGCCAGAAGACGAGCGAGATCCGGACCGCTGGTCACGCCATCATCGTCGAGGTCGGTGGGCCCGGATAAGCCCCAGTTGGCCAGAAGCTGAGCCATGTCCGCCCCGTTGACTGCACCATCGCCGTTGAAATCCTCGGGAAGACCGCTGTCGGGTGGCGAGTAGGTCACTTCAAGTCGAGGACGGAAGAGCTTGTTGCCCTTCTCGCTGGACCAGATCGAGATACCGTCGTCGTTGCCCGCAATGATCTCGGGGAGAATGGCGATCCCATGATTTGGAGTGCCCGCAAGCCAGCTGCGAACCTGCTCAGTGAGATCAATCCGTCGCAAGCCGTCGCCGTCGGGGTTGTTGTCACCGGAGAANGCGACGATGAATGCGCCCAGTTCACTTCCCGAGACTCCGTTGCCAAGCGAGTTCCAGGTGGAATCCTCCGCCCACTCNCGGTTCANNTCGTAGACCAGGAAGGTCGGNGANAAGAACANCGAGTCGGTGTCTTCNGAGATCTGAAGNCTGAGNACCGCGTTGANAATCTCNGAACCNGGAGGAATCGGACCATCACCCGACTCACCACCAAAGAGGTCTTCGAATTTGATCAAGGCCTGCCCGAGTGAGTCGGTGAAGATCGAATTGGTGGTGTCGTCATCCGATTCACGGATCGAATCATCGCCGTAGGCGGTGTTTGGATTGGCTTCATCGATCCAGGTGTCGGAGGTCCCTTCGTATCCATTGATCCCCTGCTGGAAACAGGCCACCGGATACTCCGCGGCGTAACTGGCGAAATCCACACCGAGGGTGAACTGACTCTCGTCGGCACTTCGGTACTGATCGAGCCACGGGGAATAGGAATCAACGTCGATGCGATCATTTGCCACATCGAATTCCATGATGCGAAGCCAGCCGTTGCCTCCGTTGGGGTCATCCTGGTAGTCGGCCAGCACCTCGTGGACTGTATTGCCGAAGATGTTTGTGGACTGTTGACGGAATTCCTCGTGAAAGTGTCCGCAGTTCACCATGAAGATCTGCGGATTTCTCCTGACGAACCAGTCCCAGATCTCGTTGCTGCGCAGGCCGCCATCGCTGTACACCCCTTCAAAGGTGTACCAGATGTCCGGGTAGCGGCCGGAGTCGACCAGGGGCACGCCGCCGGTGTAGTCCTCGGCATCCTGCATGTAGCGGTGCGTGGTCATCATCACCGGCTTGTCCCGGTGGTTGTCCAACACGGCTTGACCCCACTCAAGTTCGCGCCGAGGGCCATCGCATTCAATCTGCAGCATGAGGAATTCGATTCCCCCGCCTTCGATGACCTGATAGCTGCTCATTCCGGACGGGGAAGCGCCCCGGTACCAGGAAAGCCCCGCGTAGCGTTGCGGCCCGAAGTACTCGACGTAATTCTGAGGGATGTAGCTCTCAAACGGAACACCATTCGCCGTGACGTCGTGGTTTCCGGCGTTAATGCCGTAGGGCAGACCATCAAGATCGAGCACCAGCATCGCGGTGTCGCCGACTTCCCATTCGGAAAGAATGTCCGCATGCTGCACCACGTCACCGTAGTGATTCGCATAGAGAATGTTCCTCAGGTACCGCTGCTCGACGACCCAGGCGGTCTGGTCGTAGAAGATCTCTGGGTACAGTTCCGAATAGTTCTGGGTGTCGGGCAATCCAATCACCGTAAACCGCTGACTGCCCATGGAGACCTCACCCGTCAGAGGCTCCGCCGAGGTCTCGAGGACCGGGCGAACCGGGGCCGGTTGCTTCTGAGTGTTGGATCCGATCGGAATCCAATTGGAATCCCCTGGAGGATCCGAAGCAAGAAGCATCCCGGAAAGTCCGAGAGGCATGAGTCCGACAAGCATTTTCAATTGTAGGGATGAGGACATCTTCTGATATTTCTCCATCTGAAAGCAAGCGGCGGATTGGACATCAAATTACCGTACAGGAACCTGGCGCAATCCGGAGGGTCAAATCGAAATGAAACATATGCAAACACCTGCTGCAAACAGATTCCTCACAGGAGTGGTCCTCATGCTGAGCATGAGTCTGATGACTCCTTCCCTCAGTGCACAGGATGAAGGGGAATTTCTCGAACCCGCCGAAGAGGGTCAGTACGACCCCTCGGGAGAGCAAGGCGGCTCAGCCACCGAGGGTGGAGGACGGCCCAGCGATGAAGAAGACGATGACCAGGTCGTGACCTGGGGATTGGCTGGCGGAAATCTCTACCAGTTCGACACCTCCATCGACAACGGCGGCAGTTTCTCGGTGAACCGAGCATTCATTGCCGGAGGCATCGAATACGAATTCTCGCCTTCGCTCACAATGGATTTCGACATCGGATTCGAAGCGGACAGCTACGTCTTCAACGGAAACGGCAGCTTCGCGGATGCCGCGGGTGGCGTACCCTGGACCACGACGCTCGACATCACGTTGTCGGCTGCCGCTCGGTGGAAGCTGGATGAGGATTGGCGACTGTTCCTACGAGGATTCCTTGGCTGGGCCGGTGAACGGGACGCTGATTTCGACAAGTCGTTCACCGGCGGGGGAACCATCGGGGCTGCCTACTCCTTCTCTGATGAATTGACTCTGGGAGCGGGAGTGCTCATTGCCGCTCAGCTCGAGGACAGCCTGCTGTTCATTCCATCCATCATCGTCGACTGGCGAATCACCGAGCGATTGTGTGTGTCCAACGTACGAGGTCCGGTGAACTATCCGACCAGTGCGGGTGTGGAGATCATCTACTACCTGAGCTACGAACTGAATGTTTCCCTCGGAGCTCGATACGAGATTAGACGGTTTAGACTCGATGACGACGGCCTTCCACTTGCCAAGAACGGGGTGGGGCAGGAGCGAAGTGTTCCTGTGTGGTTTCGTGTGGAATGGCGACCCATGGACAAGCTCCGCCTTCACCTGGTAGCAGGCTGCAGCTTTGGTGAGCAGCTTCAACTTGCAGACTCCAATGGCTGGAGATTCGCGAAAGAAGACACCGACCCCGCACCATTCGTGGGTTGCTTCATCGGATTCGAGTTCTAGTCACCTCACCCGGGCACGGCAGAAACCATCAACCATCGAGCAGGATCTTTGGACGCCAACGAAGCCAGGCGGATTCCGGCTCCTGGTAAACCTGAAAACCGTGACCGGATTCAACCGTTTCGCCGGGGGCATCAGGCGTGACGAGCGAAACTCCCCCCACGATCAAAGTCTCGAGGGAATCCAACCGGGCATTGATTCCATCGAAGCCAATGTCCAGATCAAATGCCCCGGTCTGGTAGAACCTGGAATTAACCCGAACCAGCGGAACGAAGGGCGCCTGGATGAGCACCTCGGCGACCACGCTGGTGGAATCATCAGCCAGCTTGGTATCCAGCACGGTTCCAATCGAGACTCCCCGGTACAGAACGGAAGAACCCTGATGAAGAGTCCCTCGATCAGACGCCCGAAGAGAGAGCAACAGATCACCCGAGCCGATTGAAGCAACGATCGGAGGTTCATCGAGGCCTCTGAACTCGAAGCACGGATCGGTCTCTCCCGGGGCGGGATCCACCTGAATCCAGCGAGGTCCCAGCAGGCTGTCGATGCCTTGCACTCGAGACAGTCCGACTTTGGGTCGTGCGATCCACCACCGCGTTTGGGCGCGTGCGATTCTGCGAGAGGCCTCCGGGTCCAGTTGTACCAGCGCAACGACTCCATCGCCGTCGAGTTCAAGACTCCGGACCGTTCCAATGGTAATTCCTCGGCACTTGACGTCGTCATCTGGTTGCAAGCCGTGGCCAGAGTCAAAGGTGATCTGAATCTCCGGACCACTTGCCGATCTGAAGTCAGTGAAGACCCAGGCGATGATGAAGGCCAGCAGGAGTGTGAAGATAAGAGGAATCAGCCAGGAACTCACCAGGTCACCAGAGGAAGTCTTATCCATGAAGGGGCCCTACCGTGTCCGAAATGGACTGTATGTCATTGGGAATCCTGAGTCGCCAATTTCATGCCCCGCAACGAGCACACGGTGGCGGGAATGAAAACGCAGACACTTGGAGAGCATCTGCGCTTCAGAATCTGGTTTTCCCACGAAGGGAACATGAAGTGGAGCCGATCGGGATCGAACCGACGACCTCTTGTATGCCATACAAGCGCTCTCCCAACTGAGCTACGGCCCCAATTTGGGTGCCCGTTCGGGCTTGGAAACCGGTAATCGCCGAAGCGACTCCGGACGGGAAACGGTAACGGAGGCTGGCCATGGGGGCAAATGCCGAAGCCAAAAACCCCGAGCGGAGCCTCAGATACCAGCCCGATCAGGCAAGGGCTTCGTCGATCGCGTTGGAGAAGACGTCTTCGCCTTGCAGTCCCACGAACTTGTTGACGACTTCGCCACCCTTGAGCAGGACGACGGTTGGAATCGACTGAATTGAAAACTTGAGGGCGGTTTCACGATTGCCATCGACATCGAGTTTGCCCACCTTCACACGACCGTCGTACTTCGTTGCGATCTGTTCGATGGTTGGGGCAAGCATTCGGCAGGGTTGACACCATTCCGCCCAGAAGTCAACGAGGACTGGGACGTCGGAATCGACGGCTTCCGCCTGGAAGTTTGCGTCTGTGAATTCGATCATTGCATCGCTGGCCATGTTCAAGGAACTCCAAAATGCTGCACTGGGTGACTGGTTCGTAGGGAGTCGCACGCGAAAACCACGCGGCGAGGGGCGATCAGGTGATGGTACCACCGGATGCCGGGGAGAGGCGTCTTATCGCCTCGGCAACTTGCAACGAGTCGATGGTCGGACCCACGTCGTGGGTCCGGATGACCGCAGCACCGGATTCAGCCGCCAGAACCGCCACCGCAAGTGAGCCGAAAAGACGATCGGAGGGGGGCCGATCCCCCAGAATCGAGCCAATGAAGCTTTTCCGAGAGGCCCCGATGAGAAGGGGACGGCCCAGGGCGGTCTGAAGCTCGGGGATCCCCCGGATCAGCTCGAGATTCTGCCGGACCGACTTTCCAAATCCCAGCCCGGGATCCAGAAGAATCTGCTGGGCAGCGACACCGACTTCCCTGGCGGCCGCCAAGTGCCCAGTGAGGGTGGCTCCCACGGATGAAACGACGCCATGGGCGCCGAAGTCGGGGTCGGTGGAGTATTCGTCGCTGTACACGTCCTGCACTGGTGGGACCCGGCGATGCATGAGGATCAGACCGCATCCGCGCTCCGCAACCAATGCGAGCAAGGCCGGATCTTCGGTTCCGGCAGAGACATCGTTCACGATTGCGGCACCCGCCTCAAGGGCGGCCTCCGCCACGCTGGCGTGGGTGGTGTCGATGGAGATCAGACAGGAAGAGCGTGCACTGAGTTGCCGGATCAGTTCCGTGGTCCGGCGGCATTGTTCGGCGGGATCGATTCGATCGGCCCCGGGACGAGTTGATTCCCCTCCGACATCGATGATCTGTGCCCCTTGCCGCACCATGGCAAGTCCGGATTCCACCAAACGAGTGGTGTCGTCGAAGTCACTTCGGCCATCATGAAAGCTATCTGGTGTCGCATTGAGGATTCCCATGACCAATGGGGTGTCCAGAACGATCGAGCCCCGCTGCCCCAGCTGCCAGAGATCAGAGTGCTCCGTGGTCAAGTCAGTCTTTTCCATTACGTGGAGGTCCGAAACCACCAGCCTCGGCAGCACTCTTCATTGCCTGCTCGACTCCAAGTGCGATGACTCCAGTCGGAACGACGACCGCCACTTCAGCCACATGGTTTCGGTAACCGAGGTCCACGACCACTGGAGGAGTGCCCTCGGGAATCTGTGGAACCTGATCGGGCTCGATCATAGGAAAGGACCGGGCCAACTGTCCGAGCAGCTTTCCAAAGGTGCCGAACCCGATGGCGATTTCGATGTCGGGCTCCTCCATCAACCATGAACGCATTGAAACAAGTACGGGGTCCTGGCCAAGGTCACTCGAGGTTCCGCTGGAAGCCTCCAAAGCACGGTTCCAGACATCGGGCCGTTGTGAAAAGGTCAGGATGAACGCGTCCTTCTCGGTACCGGCGAAGCCGGCGAGGCCCCGGGAACCGAAAATAAACTGCGTGAACATGCGCTGGATCGCCGCATCGCTGATTCGTGGGGAGCCTTGACGCTGAGACGGAGGAAGCACCGTCTCCTTCATCTGAAAGGCGTCGGAAACACCCCCGGTGCGAAGTGGCTTGTCATCGACCCAGGTGGTTTCGTAGCGAATGCCCCCCCGTTCACCATCGAGAGATTCAAAGCTCTGGTGAAAGTGATCCTCGAGAGCCTGCGGGTCGGGACCAGACATGATCAGAGCGGAATCGTTGAGAAAACCACCCAGCGCAATACCCAGTCGACTGGGATAGACCGCGCCCTGAATCGAATCGACTTCCAGCTCGGGTGCCAGAATCGACTTGGGCAGGTCTTCACTCGATCCTCCCAGCAGCTCGAAGATCCGGTGCAGGGTTGGCATTCCACCCATTGCCGCCACATCGACACTGAAGGCCATGTAGAACGGCGCAAGCGGAAGGCGACCAAGGGGTGCCCCACTGGATGGCCTGCCCTTGAGCAGAGCGCCGAATTCACTTGCAGGATCAAAGGAGGTGAACTTACGCACCGAGAGACCAAGGGGATCGATGTCCACCAGGACCAGAGAGGACTGGAAGGCGGATTCAACTGCCGGCGGGAGTGAACCGCGATCGGCAAAAGGCACGTCCTTGGCCATGTCCTGCACCTGCTGGGTGAGAAATCGAGAGGTGGGTCCATCGATCCAGGCCAGCAGGTCAGCCTTTGCCAGATGAGCCGTCTGGCTCTCGGAGAGGTGGCTTCGAACACGACTGCTCGAGCCATCCGCAGGTTCGTAGGAGTCTGCAAGCTGCTCGACCGGACTCAGGAGCACGTGGTTTGCACAGGGGCGGGCGTACAACAACAGATCACTGTTCTGGTTGTTGCGCCAGCCGGAGCCATCGGCTGTGAAGTTTGCCGTGAGAAATGACTGAGGATCGGTGGCCGGAATGAGGTAGACCGGTGCCAGCTCATTCGAATCACCCGGGGCCTTCTGCAACCAGAGCAACATCGATCCGCTTTCGTCGAAACCGGATCCGAACCCAAGCAGGGCCTTCATCATTTCGATGGGCCGCCCGGCCAGGACCGCTGCGGGCTGGTTGGTCCCGTCGATGAGCGCTCCGAGATCATTGTTGAGTACTCCGAGATTCGGGATCGCACAGATCGCCCCTGCTTCAGGAGGAACCAACGCAAGCGACTTGTCAAACGCATCGGAAGGAGCAGTCGATCCGGGAAGGAAGGTGAGACCGAAGAGTAGAGCGTGGAGAATCATGGGGCACTCCGAGGAAAGATGAGCACAGGCAGGATGGGTACTCTACAGCCTCATGGATCCACTTCGCCAGAAAACAGAGCGGTACAGAGCGTGAACTCGATCCCGGAGCACATCACCCCGTTGCTCGGAGCGGGTGCGGCCCTGGGTGCACTGCTGGTGACCCTGGGGCTCAAAAGGGTCGATCGGGGTCGTACCAGCCTGCTGGCCGCGCTGCTCATCGGTTCGATGCTCGGTCCGGGAGTCTTCGGTCGAGTCGCACCAGACATTTATGATGGGTTGCGTGAAGCAGACGCCTCCGCACGGACCGCTCTCAAACAGGAGGGGCGAGAGCAGAAGGCGCGAGCGTGGCTGGAGACCCAGCGTGCTGCCGAGCAAAGAACGTCGTTTCCTGATGCGACCGGAACCGGATACGGCCCGGTCACTCCGGGAGTCGTTCACTGGTGTATCGCCGGAAGCTGCCTCCTCTTGATGGGAGTGGTGTGCCTTCGCGATGGACGATGGTCATTGCTCGACGTACCGATGGGAGGAACGCTGGCGATTGGCACAGCCGGTGCAGCACTGCTCGCGACTCGACTGCTGGGTGGTCCTCAGGACCGGATCTCCTTGGTGGTCTTTTGCGGAGGCTGTGCCGCAGCCGCCTGCACCAGATGGGGGGGATTCGGTGCACGCCGACTTCAGATGAGCGGCCCCGCCAAAGTGTCGACCCTGGGCACCTTGCTGTGCATGGCGCTGCTTCTGATGACGGGCGAAACTTCGAGGAACTCCGACTGGCTGGGAACAGTCTTTCTCGCAGTTCCAGTTCTTGTCTGCCTACTCTCAAACAAGCAGCACCCCTGGCTTTCGAGCGTGAGGGAGGCGCTTGCCAGCGGACTTCCACCCATGATCATCGCGGTCTCGATGGTATCGATCGACCCGCTGAAACATCTGGATGCACTGTGGCTGGGTCTGCTTGCATGGTTGGTGATGAGTGATCTGCGTACCGTTCTGGCAGCACTCTTGCTTCGGTCCAGTGGAAACAGCTGGCCGAAAGCCTGGGTGACCTCGCTGCAGTTGATGGGAAGTGAGGTGATGCCGGTTGCGCTGGGGGGATACGCGATGTGGATTCTGGGAGTGCCCCCCGCCGTAACCCTTGGCCTGTTCATTGCCGCCACCATCACACAGCTGGAAGGCATGACTCGCGGGACTGCAGGTCGCCTCATCAGATCCGCGGCACACAACCCTGGATGAGACCACTGAATTCAGACGGCTGGTGCCGGTTTTCTCATGGCCTCATCGATGGCCGATTGAATCTTGGGACTTGAAGGGGTGACCGTCGAATTGAAGAATTCGATGGCGCGACCATCACGACCGACGACGTACTTGCTGAAATTCCACCCGGGAAGCTTGCCGGTCTGAGTGCCCAGGAGCAAGTAGACCGGACTTCGATCCTCGTCACTGGTGATCTGAACCTTCTCGAACATGGGAAACTCGACTCCGTAGCGAGCTGAACAAAAGGACTTGATCTCGGATTCGGTCCCGGACTCCTGGCCCCCAAAGTCATTGCAGGGAAAGCCCAAGATCACGAAATCAGAGTCACCGCGTTGCTCGAAGAGCGCTTGAAGCTCTTCGTACTGGGAGGTGAACCCGCATCGACTGGCGACATTGACCACCAAGGCCACCTTGCCCTGGTAGTCGCTCAGGGACCTGGTATTGCCATCAATGTCCACGACCTCCAGAGACCAGAGACTCTCTTCGGACCAGCGCTCATTCAATTCCGGCGTCTGAGGTGCATCCTTGGCACAACCGAGACCGAACGTAGCCAGGGCGGTTCCCACCATGAGATTTCGAGTTTTGTTAATCGTGCGTTTCATGCTCATGGAAGCATGGTAGCGAGCTCAGACCGCGTTGACATCGAGTTTCGAGTGAATGAGTCGAAGACTGTCGCGTACGAACTTCATGCTGGGCCTCAGGTCGGATTGCATGCGAAGACACTGGGCGATGAGGTCCGAAAGATCCGCGGGCACGTTTCGGAGCGGTTCGGGCTCTGCCCACTTTTCGGTATCGACTCGTTGGCCGGAGAGCATGAAATACATCGTCGCACCCCAGTTGAACACGTCGGTGAGGTAGGTGACCGCATTGCGCTTCGCTTGTTCAGGCGCCATGAACCCGGGCGTTCCCTGGATTCGCTCCTTGACCATCATCAGGGGGCAGGCCTGCCCCAGGTCGATCAGAAGCGGCTCACCGGACCGATTGTCGATGAGGACATTCAGTGGCTTCATGTCTGCATGGGCATAGCCACTGATGTGCATGTGATTCAGTGCATCGGAAACCTTGATGAAGATGGCGACCAAGTCTTCGAGTGACGGATTGGTGCGACTCTGCCATTCCTGAAGATCCATGCCGTCGACGTACTGAAGAAGCAAGCCCACATCCGTGGGACTTCGCTTGCTGGGGTGGTAGATCACCTCACAGGACTTGCGAATGTTCGGGTGTTCGACTGCGACGGAGATCTGATGTTCGTTGTCCAATTGCTCGATCCAGCGCTCGTCCTTTTCGTCCTCGACTCGGACGTGCTTGAGCAGAAGAATCTCGTTGTCCTTGGTGCTCACACACCAGCAACGACTTCGCGCACCATCTCCTTCGTGACGAAGGGGAGTCACAGCGAAGATCTTCTTGATTTGCAGTTTCTCGTCGGACATCGGGGCAATCTGGACTCTGCGCAACGCCTCGATAGGAGGGACGCTGCAGCGTTGAAAGCTCACTCAACAGTGAAGACTGGAAAAATTGTTCTGAAGGCACTCACCGGACTCGAATGAGATATGTGGAAACGTATCGAGTTCACCAATGAACAGGCATTCTAGGGATGGAAATGAACTGAAGCAACTGGTTTACCAAGCGACTTCGATAAGCCCACAACAAGTACGGAGGAGTCGTCAGGGGGCGTGGCACCTTCGGCAAAGAGTTCGGACTCCCGGAAGAGCAAGTCGACGATATCTGCACTGTTTTCAGGAAATGCGTTCGCAAGCGCGTGTTCGATTCGCTGTTGACCAAAATCCTCCCCCCCGGGATTGGTCCGATCCATGATTCCGTCGGAGAAAAGGACGATGTGGTCACCAGGGGTCAGGGCGACTTCAGAGGGAAGGGCTTCTTCAGGTGTGGGGGCAACCCCCAGAGGAGGCAGCTGGGTCTCCAGCAGCTGCACCTCGCCCTCGGCTGAGACCTTCAGAATCGGACCGTGCCCGGCGGAAAGCAGTCGCATCCGTCCCTGATCCAATTCAAGAGAGATCAGGGCGAGGGTAAGGAAGGTTCCGGCCTTGAGATCAAAGTCCACGAAGGACTCCATGGTGCGAAGGATTTCAGTCAATGTCGCCTGCTCACGGGCAGCCGCCCTGAGGTAGGCACGGGACTCAGCGCCGATCATCGCGGAAGCCGCTCCGTGACCGGTGACGTCAGCGATGCAGAGCAGGAATTCTCCGGGCTTGAACTCGAACCAGTCATAGAAATCGCCACTCAGTTTTCCTGCGGGACGACTGCGAGCTGCCACATCAAATGGCTGCACACGGGGTGGTTCTGCCGGAAGCAGTTGTTTCTGCACCAGGCTGGCAAGTTCGAGTTCACGTTCTGCTTCTTGGCGAAGGCGATCCGATTCGGCCATCTCCAAGGCGGTTCGAAGCCAACCCTGTGCCTGATGGGAGATGAACATGGCAATGGAGGTGGTTGCCAGAAGAAGGATCCCCGCTACGGGAAGAAACGCCCCGGAATGGAGCACCGGACCCAGGTTGTAATCATTGGGCGAATGGGTGGAGTAAATCCAGACTCCCAGAAGAACGAAGAGGCAGGTGGAAGAGAGACCGGTCAACAGGCTCATCCAGAAATCCAGGCGGAGCACTGAGAGAAAGATCAGCATCGTTGAGGCGAGCACCAGGGGGCCTGGAACCATGAACGGGTTCGCGAAAGTATCGAGGATCGCAGCGAAGCCCAGTGCGAAGGGAAGACTGCCCTCAAGAATTGAATCGAAAACCACCTTGCTCCGTGACACGTCAGCGCCAGATCGGAGCGCCCGGGTCAGTAGATGACAACTGAAGCATTCATAGATGATGAAGAAAAGAACGATGATGGCCACCACAAACGGCCATTCATTATTGGGAAAACCATGCTCACTCATGAAGACACGGAAGAAGAGTCCGCACCCAGTGAGCAGTGCGCCCAGTGAGACCGCGAGTACGCGCAAACGCTCGTTGCGAATTCTGGCTTCAGCCTCACCGGCGTCATCGACTTTGATGAAGTTGGAAAATTTCAAGCCCGAGCCGATCCTGATCTGGTCTGGTCTGAAATTAGACAGGTGACAAAGACCCGCGCCCCGAAAGGCCTCGGAATCATTCGACGGTAACGCTCTTAGCAAGGTTGCGAGGCTTGTCGACATCCTTGCCTCGCATCACCGCAGCGTGGTAGGCCATCAACTGAAGGGGAACCGAAGTCAGGAGCGGTTGAAGAGGTTCGGAAATGTCGGGAACCCAGAATACGTCCTCGCAGAGCGCACTGATCTCCCGATCACCCTCGGTGGCGACTGCGATCACATGTCCACCACGAGTGCGGACCTCTTCGATGTTGGAGAGCACCTTTTCGTACTGTGAATTTCGAGTCGCGACGAAGACCACTGGCATGCCATCATCGATCAGGGCGATCGGACCATGTTTCATTTCAGCGGCAGGCATTCCTTCTGCATGGATGTAGCTGATTTCCTTGAGCTTCAGGGCGCCTTCCAGAGCGACGGGGTAGTTGATTCCTCGGCCGAGGAAGAGCCAGTTTTCGCGGTCGATGTACTTGGCAGTGGCTTGCTTGATCGCATCCGATTGGTCAAGAATCGAAGAGACCAGAGCTGGCACCGACTCAAGACCAGAAAGCAGTGCATCCAGATCCTCTTGAGCGAAGAACCGTCGCCGCCCGACGAAGGCCGCCAACATGGTGGTGACCGCTACCTGGCCGAGGAATGCCTTCGTGGAGGCCACTCCGATCTCGGGACCGACTCTGAGGTAGATGCCTGCATCGGTGACCCGGGCGATCGAGGATCCGACCACGTTCACCAAGCCAATGGTCAACGCACCCTTTTGCTTTGCTTCTTCAAGAGCGGCGAGGGTGTCGGCAGTCTCTCCGGACTGACTGATGGCCACCACTACCGTACCGGGTTCGACGATTGGGTTGCGATATCTGAACTCGCTGGCGAACTCGACTTCTGCGGGGATCTTAGCAATGCGTTCCACGAGGTACTCACCGACCATTGCGGCGTGCAGTGCAGTTCCCTGCCCGACGAACACCATTCGCTTGGCAGTCGCCAGTTCTCGGGCGAACTCCGAGATGCCTCCGAGGACGATCTTGCCATCACGCAGATCCAGTCTGCCCTGAAGCCCACGCTGGAGCGCCTCGGGTTGTTCGTAGATCTCCTTGATCATGTAGTGTTCGAAGTCACCCAGTTCGATCTGTTCAAGATCGACTTCCAACTCCCGAATCTGCGGAGTGACCACGATGTTGTCGAGGGTTGTCGTCCGGATCTCGTCCAGAGTGATTCGCGCGACCGTGTAATCGTCGAGAGTGAACGCCTGCCGGGTGTGAGCGACGATCGCACTCGAATCGCTGGCGATCACGAATTCGTTGGCACCGACTCCGACCATCAGCGGCGAACCCTTTCGAGCCACCACCAGACAGTCGGGTTCCTCAGCGCAGACGGCGGCGATCGCGTAGGCACCGGTGACCTTCTTGAGCGCTGACTGCACTGCCTTTTCCAGATCACCCTCGAAGAACTCACCAATGAGATGCGCCAAGACCTCGGTGTCGGTCTCGGAAATGAAATGGTGGCCTTTGGATTCCAACCATTTTTTCAATGCGGAGTAGTTCTCAATGATTCCGTTGTGAACGATTGCGATCCCGTGTCCGGTCTCGAGATCATCGAGGTGCGGATGCGCATTCTCTTCAGAAACCCCACCATGAGTTGCCCAGCGAGTGTGGGCAATTCCGATGGACCCCCCGAAGGCGTCGGCCTTGGAAACCTTGGGTTCGAGGCCTTGGACCCGGCCGACCGTTCGCGCAATCTGAAGCTCTTCACCTTCGAGGATCGCAACGCCTGCGGAGTCATATCCGCGATACTCAAGACGCTTGAGACCCTCGATAAGAATTGGGCACGCAGGCCGAGCACCGATATAGGCAATGATTCCACACATGTTCAATCAGCTCCGAAACAAACAAGGGAATGCATGAGCAATTGGTCGACTCGGTCCGGGACACGGTAATCCAGTGAGTATCATCGGCGTTCGAGTGCACGGACTGGCAAGAAGTCGAGTATCTCATGAATCATCAGTCAGAACAGGATGTTTCCATGGTTCTCGGGCGTTGAAATCAGGAAATGACACGACAACCGGGAATATGTCCCATGGACGAGATCACACAAGCAAAAAGAGGGTTGAGAAAGAAAATCCTGGCCGAGATTCGGCAGAGTGGCCCTCTACGACCTGAATGGGACCGGGCTTTCATCACCCACCTGACCGATGTCGCTCGAACCCTGGACTGGTCGAGCGTTCTGGCCTTTGCCCCACTGCCCTCCGAACCCGCCATCGAGCCGGTCATCGAATCCTGGATGGAGACCGGACGCACGGTCCTGCTTCCCAGAGTGGGCCCAGAACCGGGCGTCATGGAGCCCGTGGCGCTGGACCGACCTTTGGAGGCACTGAATCGTGATTCACTTGGAGTGCGGACCCCAGAAGGGGTCGCCTGGGAGGGAGTCCATATTGACCTCATCCTGGTGCCGGGCTGTGGATTTGATGAGCAGCTCCACCGCCTGGGTCGTGGGGGCGGGTACTACGACCGATTTCTGAGTGACCGAAACTACGGCTGTGCAATGGGCATCGGGTACGAATGCCAGGTGGTCCGGTCGATTCCAACCGGCTCTCATGACCGGCGCGTGGACACCCTGGTCACTGAGCAACGAGTACTCGGCACATTCCCCGAGGAAAACCCCAAGTGACAGGGACCTTGAAGACTTGGGGAAAAGAACGCCCAAGCTCGGCAAGAATGTAGAATCATCGATCAGATGAACCCCTGATGTGGAGCAGACACCATGGCACTCGGAAGTCAATCCAGACAGCAGGTAGGTCGCAACCGATACATGTACCGTCGCCGTAAAGGGCGGTCGGGTAAGTGGATCGGCGCGCTGGCCGCCCTCATCGGATGCGGCATTGTCCTGTGGTTCCTGGTTCCCCAGCCTCGTTCAAGCCAGGCGAAGAATCCCTCGACGGAATTGAACCAACCAGCCCAGCTGCCGATTCCCCGTGTTGAACCGGAACCCACACGCACGGCACGGGCCAATTCACTGCTTCCGACGACCCCGGTACAGACCATTGAATCCTCCGCGATGAAGGCTGAACCAGCTCGCGAGGTGGTTTCCAACCCCGCAGAGATCGAGTCAAGCACCCCGGTCAGCCGCGCTCCGAAACGCCCCAGCGAACCAAGGGTCCTTGAAAGCATCGTGACCGCCACGCAACCCACTGAGCAGAGCTCTCGAATTGAAGCACTGAAAAAGAGTGCACAGCTGGACCCATTGGCTGCTCGAATGCAGCTGTCCCAACTGGTGGCCTCTGAAACCCTTGGGCCGGGCGAAGCCATGGAGGCACGAAAAGAGCTCAACCGCCTGGCTGGTGTGCTGTTGTTCGATCCATCGGTCCTCCCGCAGGATCCCTTCGTTGATCGATACGTGGTTCAGCCGGGGGACAGCCTCTCGCGCATCGCCCGAAACACTGGCGTCAAGTCGGAGTGGACGATGATCAAGCGAATCAACCAGATCACGAATCCAAACTCCATCAGGGTGGGCCAGTCACTGAAAATTCCGGTCGGCACCTTCCATGCTCGAGTCAGCAAGCAGGACTACCGCCTGGACCTCTTCCTCGAGAATGAACATGGGCGAGTGCTGGTTGCCAGCTGTCCGGTGGGCCTGGGCGAATTCGATGCCACACCCACCGGTCGATTCGTGGTGCGCGAACAGTCGAAGCTGGTCAACCCGCAGTGGAGAAACCCTCGAACCGGCGAATTTTTCTACTCAGACGACCCCGAAAATCCGATCGGTGAACGCTGGATTGGAATCAAGGGCATCGACCAGACCAACAGTGATCTGCTGGGGTACGGGATACACGGCACCATTGATGAGGAGTCGATCGGTCAGATGCATTCGATGGGCTGCATCAGGATGAACGATGCGGACGTAAAACTGGTCTACGACGCCCTGACCGAACGGGGAAGCATCATCGAGATCGTTCCCTGAAGGATCCCGAGGTGCACCGCACCCGCGCGAGGACACCCCAGAATCAGGGGGGGGGAACGGTCATTCAAACGGTCGTTTTGTAGGCTGCAAGCTCCTTATTCGCTTGGGACAGTCCGAGCTCTGCAGAGAAAGCGAAAATAATCGATCGTTGATATTGCTCCGGAGCTCTTCTCCTCGTAACTTTTAGGTAAAGAAAAAGTCTGCCTTGGTTCAGACCGTGCAGGCTCTTCTTACGAACTTTCTCTCTCATCCGAAGATTTGATTTCAGCTTATTTAAAGGAGTGATCGTTGATGGCTCTCCCCACAACTGCATTAGTTGGAGCGATCGTGATGATCGTTTCCGGTACAGATCAGCTGCCCTCCCTGGGCCAAAACAGCAAGCACGAAGTGCATGAGGCAGAGGGGTATCGCGATTTTCGAAACAACCCTGTCAAAGCCACGGGCGCGAGAGCTCCCATGGTGGAACAGTTCGGTCTGGGCTTCATTCCCATTCCCGACCACACCCTTGAAGCTCTTGATCACGCGGATCTTACGCTCGAAGGTGAAATCCTTCAGCGCGAAGGAGCGCCCTTCAGATACGGCGTTTCCAGAAAGCTGAACGTACAGGAACAAGACGGTGTCTGGGTCAACGTACCCGGCGGACGACTCTGGCAGATGGAGGTCCGATCCATCGGCGCCGAGAACCTGATGCTGAAGATCGAGAACATGAATCTTCCCGAAGGCGCTGAGATTCGCAGCTACGTGCCAGGTCTTTCGGAAACCATCAACGGCCCCTACACCGGGGAAGGCCCCTGCCGAGAGGGCACCCAATCGGTCTGGACCAGGATCGAAGCCGTGGACAACGTTGTCATCGAGTACTTCGAGCCTGAGACGGTCGCTGGAATCCCAGGACTTCCCTTCACACTGGGAGAAGTCATCCACGGATACATTCCGATCCTCAAGGAAGGGCTCGCTGGCGGATCCGGATCCTGCCACAACGAAGCGACCTGCTACGCCGACTGGGAGGATGTGGGAGACGCCACCGCCTTGGTGGTCTTCAGTGGCTCCCTGTGTTCTGGACAGCTGATTGCGACCTCCAACCAGGACCAGACCGCCTACTACCTGACCGCAGCACACTGCATCTCCTCGAGCAACGTGGCATCGGGTGCCCAGTTCATCTTCAAGTATGAACGACTCAACTGCAGCGGATCCACCTACCAGGGGATTGCCGCGAACGGTTCAGCCCTCATTGATACCCATGGGCAGTCGGACAATACCCTGCTCAGGATCAACGGTTCGCTCCCCAGCAGCATCTTCTGGGTCGGTTGGACCACAGACATCGCCTCCACGAACCTGCCCATCACCTGCCTGCACCACCCCGCGGGTGATCGCATGAAGTACAGCACGGGAAACATCAACTCCAACCCCGTGTGCGGTTCAAGCACCTACTGGTTCGGAGTTCGATGGAACGACGGTGTGACCGAAGGAGGCTCCTCGGGTTCCGGTGCCTACCGCACCAGCGACCAGAAGCTGATGGGTGTGCTCACCTGCGGCGCAAGCTCCTGCAGTAACACCAACGGTCTCGACGGCTACGGACGCTTCCAACGCGCGTACTCCACGGGCGGTTTCGCTCAGCACCTCGAGCTGGGCCCCCCCGGAGACGACCTTTACGAAGAGAATGACAGCTGCAGCAATGCAGTATTCCTTTCTTCGGGCGCTGGAAGTTACGACGATCTGATCGTCAAGGCGAAGGACGAAGACTGGTACCGCGTCAACGTTCCGAGCGGACAGACCATCAACTTCGACCTCCAGTTCGCGGATGCAAACGGAGACATTGACATCGAGCTCTTCAGCCTCAGCTGTTCGGGCGACCTGGTCGACGAGGGTGACTCCAACACCAACAACGAGTCAGCCCAGTGGTCGAACTTTGAAGCGACCAGCAAGCGTATCTTTGCTCGCGTCTTCATGTACGACGGCAGTGAAAACGACTACGACATGGACATCTCCTTCGAAAACAACCCCGAACCCCAGGGCACTTGCTGCGTCAGCACATCGTGCTTCACCGACAGCCAGGCAAACTGCCTTGCAGGTGGCGGTACGTGGGGTGGCGCAGGCACCGCGTGCAACGCAGGCAGTTGCGTGGAGGCGACCGGCGCCTGCTGTGTTGGCAGCGAATGCCTCACCCTCAGTGGAACGATCTGTGGTCTTGCTCAAGGCAGCTACAACGGTGATGGCTCAACCGAATGCAGTGACTGCGGAGGCGAAGAACCCTGTACGGCTGACACCGATGGTGACGGCGTCGTGGGTGGCACCGACCTTGCCTACGTCCTTGCGGGCTGGGGCAACAGTGGAGGTGACGTCACTGATGACGGAGTCACCGACGGTGAAGACCTGGCAACCGTGCTCGCCTTCTGGGGCAACTGCGAGTAATCAGAACCGATTGAACATTGGGTGACCCAACCCATTGATCGACAGATACTTCAGGGCGCTCACACTTGTGTGAGCGCCCTGTTCTTTGCTGGACAGCTTGAGGAGTTTCAGCCGGAATGGAAAAATCACCCATGCTTCATCTGGTTTTTCAAGTAGAAATGAAAGGGTGGAATCAACAGGGGTGTGATTCCCCTTCGGATTGCAGAAAGCACCATGAGATACGACCGAATGCTCTTGGCAATGATGCTGGGCTGGGTGCTGATGCAGCCGGGCGCACTTGCCACAGCACAACGGTGCGAATGCCACCTTGACCAGAGCCACGTGGAACTGGTCCGGGAGCGGATGCGATTAGGGGTCTACGACTCCGGATCGATCACACGTCCGACTGAATTCATGGTGGTGCAGGTCAAATGGCACGTGCTGACCGATACCAGTGGAAACGCGTCGATTGATGCCACGACGCTCGACGACTACTTGGTGAGGCTCTCCCAGGCGTTTGCACCAGCAGGAATCGAGTTCTGCGCGGACCCGGAAATCGATTTCATCAGCGACAACACCCTGTTTGCGAATGTCCAGAACACCTATGAACTTCGGACCCTGAATTCGACCGAGGATGCAATCGATGTGTACTGGTGTCCGAGCGTCCAGGGCGGAGGCCTCTGTGGTTCGAGCAGCTATACCTTCAGCCCAGTGCAGGGCGTGGTGATGCAGACCTCCTGCCAGGGTGCCAAGGACGTCTCGGGTGTCCTGATCCACGAAATCGGACATTACTTCGATCTGTTTCACACCCATGAACTCAACTGGGGATTCGACTGCCCCAACGGGACGCTCTGCAGTGAGGTGGGGGATCTGGTGTGTGATACGGCTCCAAGCAGAAACATGCTGTTCGAGACCTGCGTGGATCCCACGGATTGTTCATTACGCACCGATGAAAGCTCCTGCATCGAGGGATACCCGGAACCGCTCTGCGATGGGTCACCGTTTCTGGAATCCGAGACCAGGAACTTCATGTCCTACAGTCCGGTGCACTGCCTGCTTGAATTCACACCCGGCCAATACGACCGGATGAACGCCACCTACTGGAACCTCAGACCAGAGCTCCAAGCTGGTGAATGCTCTCAGGTGGATCGTTGCCCGGCTGATCTCACTGAAGATGGCCTGGTGAATGGAGGAGACATTGCGGTGATTCTCACCCAGTGGGGTACCGAAGATGACCAGGCCGACCTTGATGGTTCAGGAACAGTCAATGGCGCCGACCTGGCGGTAATGTTGAATTCCTGGGGCCTTTGTTGGTAGCTACGAAGCACCCGGGGTACCTAGAATGACCGAATGGTCAGCAACAAGGACAACCTCAAGCACCCTGTGATAGGAATCACCATGGGGGATCCCCTGGGAATTGGACCCGAGGTGGTTGTTCGCGCCCTCCAGCAGGCGGACACCTTGGGAGAAGCTCGATTTCTGATCTACGGATCCAACGAGCTACTGAATCTTGCGGCGGATCGCATCGGTTTCAAGCCGAACTGGTCGAGGATTCCACATGACTCCTCTCGCAGAGACCAGAAAATCGATGACCGTGTGGTGGTGCTTGACTACGAACAACCCGAGATCCTTCGAAGGGAGGAAGCAGGCCCCAGTCCCGTGGGCGGACGACTGTCCTATGACTTCGTGGAACACGCGATCGCTGACGCACTGCTTCCCGCCGACTCGACTCGTCACCTCGATGCGATCGTCACCGCACCGATCTCAAAGCAGGCCTGGTCGATGGTGGGCAGCCGATTTCCCGGCCATACCGAACTCATCGCACATCGAACCAGAGCCAAGAGACACACCATGCTCTTCCGTTCGAAAAAGCTCACCGTCGCATTGGCGACCGCACACGTTCCGCTGATGGATCTGCGCAATACGCTGACCATCGGGAAGGTCTTCGATCCGATCGACGTGGGGCATCGCTTTCTGACTGATCTGGGCATCGAATCGCCACGCATTGCAGTGTGTGGTTTGAATCCACATGCAGGAGAAAACGGTCTCCTGGGAGATGAAGACCTCCGGCTCATCGCACCCGCAATCGATATGGCCAGGAACACTGGTATCGACGTGCATGGTCCGTTTCCCGCCGACACGCTGTTCATCAGTGCCGCACGTGGCGAGTGGGACCTGGTGGTCGCCATGTACCACGATCAGGGCCTCATACCGGTGAAGCTTCTGGGCTGGCAGGACGCCGTCAACGTCACTGTGGGGACTCCACTGATCAGGACCAGTCCCGACCACGGCACGGCTTACGACATAGCTCGTCGATACAAGGCGGATCCCTCCTCGATGATTCACGCCGTGCAGTTGGCATGCAAACTCGCCACCCGACGACTTCTCACCAACCAGGATGCCTGAAAAAAGGGGCGGTCTGGTGCTCCACCTCGACCAGACCCACCCCCCTGTTGGCGACCCGGTTCCATCCGAGGAGCGCCACAGTGCGAGAGAATCAGTGGCGGCGTGACCTCAACGCGATGCATCCGCTGCTGCAGGCCAGCAAAGCGCCCGGGGCGGAGACTGGTGTGATCTGCAGGTTGTCAAAGCGGATGGTTCCACTTGAGGACTCTGCACCATTCAGAAACAAGCGCACCCGGAAGGTGCCGTCCGAGGCGGGCAGGGTCAGCGTTTCCCGGTGCCAGGCACCGTCCGCCTGATCCCCACCGAACGAACCGACCGCCGCCCAGTCACCATCGATCAACATCTGGACTTGGTTCTCATCAAATCCTGAAGCGGTGGCACGAAACGCGAACGACAGTTCCACCGGACCGCGCACCGCAGAGGTGAGTTCGATCCACTGCTCATTGGCATCAAGTCCGCGGATGCCCAGTGCGCTTCCCGCCAGATCCTCTTGATGTGCATTGAGTGAAGTACCGCCGAAGACCGTGACTGCTGATTCAAGTGATGAGAGATCAAGCACCCCTGACCCGTAATCGGAAGCGAGCTCGGCCTGCTTGGCTTCCAGTTCATTGAAATTCCAACCACAGACCACGTCAGCCGAGGCAATCTGCAGTGCAAAGCCAAGCATTCCCGCCACCAGGCAACCTTTTCGAATCTTCCCTGTACACATCGTCTACTCCTTGTGATCGAACCTGTTTCCAATGGAGACACTCGCCTCCGGACACGAAACATAGCCCGCATACGTGGGTACTTTGCCGGCGGCCGCTGAAGTGCCGAAGGTTTCAAATGGGAGGAGTCAGAGTGTGGCGGGGCCGAGGCCTGGGTCTCACAGGCACATGAGCATCGAGACGGTCTCGACCAACGCTCGTTTCTGGTTGGGATCGATCAGCCACAGCCAGTCGTCGAAGAGGAATTCGAATCGAGCCGCGAGCAGGGCAATTCGGCCCATCACCGTGAATCCGAAGGCTGCGCCGAAGGTGATCATCAGATACCAGATACCGACCCGTGCCACCCCCCCGACCGCGCCTTTGTGCTCGACCGAGAAGAAGAAGTAGACCAGGCAGCACAAGACTCCGATCACCAGGAGGCAGGCAGCGACACTCGACCAAATCGTCGTCCAGACCGCCATAAAAGGCGTCGACGTGTCAGCGCCGGGAACGTAGACGGGGCTGATCGTATCTCGGACCTGGCTCAGCAGATCGCCTTCGGTATACCCGACGATACGAAGACCGGCCATGGTGCCGACAATGAAGGCCAGCGGCCAGAGACTCATCCAGGCGCCCTTGGGAACCAGGCGACAGAGCAGCATGATTCCGAGCGCCAGCGGGAGCAAGAAGATCAGATTGTTGAACTGAGCGGCGTCGGTCGGAAGGGTCATTCCGGGCGTCAAGTGATCATGTGCGAACTGAGGCAGCAACCGCTGAATCAGATTGGGCACGATCGTGTCCCAGAATCCGACCACCATCGCATAAGCCGCCGAGACTCCGACCACCACGCTTTCCGCGAACTTGTAGAACGGATTATCGCGATAGAGGAACGAATAAATCGCCAGCGTAAAGAACGCCGCCAGCCACAGACCGATCGTCCGAGGCCAGGAAAGGAAGATCGAACCACCACCACCTTGCTGCTGCTGTTCGAAGTAGGCGCTGGGAGGAACCGAGTCGTACTGGGTCCATTGCTCGGTGGCTGCATCAGGATTACTGGCCACGAAGGTTGCGAATTCAGATTGGTCCATCGACTTCCAGGTGTCTGCGGACAGCTCACCGAACTGGAGGTTCGTAGGCTCAACGTAGACCTTGCCCATGCCCTCACCGATGAAGCAACGGATGACGATCAGGATGATGCAGACTCCCAGGATCACCGCCCAGGTGGCACGCTGTCGGGGGCTCATCGGTTCACTGACGGCACTCATGCCCCACCTCCCCGTCGCCGCTGGGCGAAGAAGATCACATTTCCGAGGATGATCAGGAAGACCATCAGGAGGTGAGCGAACAACTGCGGTCCCATGCGGCGCTGGCCTTCAAGGTACTCACCGGGAATCGGAGCGGTGGCGAGCTCGATCAGCTTCGTCTTCGCTTCGGGCCCGAGGGTGGAAGCTTCCGCGGTGACCGTCCAGGTGGAGACCTGCTGGGGCTTGCTGGCCAGGGCCGCCGCGGTTTCCATGGCCTTCGATTCGGGGAATCCGCCAGCTTCAAGCACCTTGGCCATCGCGTCCTCGCGAACCCAGTTGTTCACCAGGAACTCGTATTCGGCGGCACCCTTGATCGCACCAAGCAGACCCTGCAGCTGATTGGGGAAGTAGGGATAGAGCTGAGGCGCCTGCACTCCGGTCATGCCGCTCACGAAGGGAATGTTGTACTGCGTAGCGGCGTAGAGCACCCACTCCTTCGAACCGGGATAGCCGGCGCTGATTTCCGCGATCAGATCGAAGTCCTCGAGGTTGGTGATCCCCTGCATCATGGGAATCTTCGAAAGGGTGGTGCCTTCGACGTCGGTTCGGAACTCGGTGGTGAGATCGATGCCCATCACCTTGATGACCTGCTCGTTCCCCGCCTTGAAGCCGAGGTTCACGTAGTCCTCGCCGTAGACCATTTCGGGGTAGTGGCGCTTGATGACCTTGTCGACCGACTCCATGATCATCTGCGGGCCCACCGGCCACAACGAGATGAAGTACATCCGGTGCCCCTTCTGGGCGCACTGGTGGACCAGGGAAACAGCCATGGGGTTGAGTTCACCCGCAGAGGCCGGATCGAAATCAAGCGCAACCAGAATGTTGGCCCGGCGACCCTTCGCTTCACCGGCAGTGTCTACCTCGTTGAAGAATGCCTCCGCCAGAGGAGTCGGCGTTTCCGGGAAGGTGTAGCCGGTCAATCCGATCACCAGAATCGGCACACCCACGCAGAGGGCCATGGCGAGGAAGATCCAGCGACGGTCGAGGGTGTTGAGGAAGTTCATCATCGCGTCAATCCCCCGATCCAAGGAAGGAGCGATCGATACCAAGCATGATCTTCAAGGAAGTCGAGGCGATGCCGAGGGCGATGCCGATCATGATCGCACGAGTACCTGCAGTGTTGAAGACCTGCATGATGTAGATGCGGAGGTTCTCGAGTCGCAGGTCACCGAAAGGACCGTCGTTGGGGATCCAGTTGGTGACAAAGACCCCGGCGGAGACGCTGCCCAGCAGGATGATGAATGCCGTTCCCAACAGAAGAATCGCCTCGAAATTCTTGGCTCGAAACGCTCGAAACGCAGCGGACGCGACATAGAAGGCGAGGATCGAGAACATCGTGGCGGTCAGTGGTTTGAACACGTACTCATACGCCCACCAGAACCAGCTGCCAGTTCCCTGGGTTTCACCACTGAACGGTACGTTGGGGAAGTTCGGATTGGGGTAGGCCCCGATCTTGAACAGGCCCACGAAGAGTGTTGCAATGAAGCAGATCAGGACGACGCCGGAATAACCCCAGCCGACCGACTGATCGGAAATCTTCTTGAGATGGACCTTGAGAAGGTTGCCTCCACCAAGCACGAACGCGAACGCCGCCAGAATGTTGAAGAACTGACCCGCCTTCTGTCCCCACTCGCTGGTGTAGGGGATGAATGCCGAGATGATCATCACCAGACCGGCGATGCCGGTAATCAGAAGTGGGATGAAGCGGGTCAGTATCTGCACGGTGGTTCCTGTGTCTCAGCTTCCGAGGATCACTTCCTTGAGGTAGTTGACGGCGTCTTCCAGACCGGATGAACCGGTGATCGCCTGGATCGTCGCGAGGACCACCCCGACGATGATGAAAAGTCCGGCGAGCATCTTGCCGATGTCCTGGCCCTTGAGACTGCCGAGTTGGTCGGGCTGGCCGGAGAGGTAGGCGCTGGCGGCGAAGAACTCCTCGCCGATCAGGGTGTAGTCGCAGGCGGCCACAAAGAAGGGCAACTGGCTGGGGTTCGCGGTGCCGGCGATCTGAATCGCACCGACTGAATTGCCGGTCTCGGCGAGGATCAGGCTTTCCGCGAAGAATGAACCCATGTAGAAGCAGGCGGCGGGCTTTTCCCTGGTCATCATGCCGGAGACGTAGGCCACGAAGCCGAACTGCTCGTCGGTCACGTAGTAGATGAGATCAGGGTTGTAGGCATCCGGCCGGCCCGCGGAAAAGTAGGAGGACTGCACGGTCTCGCGGGCGGCGGTCATCACCAGAGATCGACTGGTCGGTACCTCGATCTTCGCGTCGTATTCGGCCGCTGTCTTTGAAACGTGTCCGAGGACCGTGACACCGGCGACCGTCTGAAGGTCGTCCATGTCCTGAATACCGTTGATGTAGAGGATCGAACGACCCATCTCGGTCGCACGTCCCACCGCTTCATCGACTGCTTTCAACCCGGCAATCGTGCGAATGTTCATGGGCATGCCGCCACGGGCCAAGACCACGAAGAGGAGAACCGCGAACGAAATCACGCAGAGTGCGATCAACAGCGGCAGCTTGCTCAGGTTGAACCAGGCCGCTTCTGGAACCACCGGCTCAGTAGGCGTGGTCATCATGGAAAGTGACTTGTCAGACCCAATCGACCGAACCGTGAAGATGTACTGCCGATCCTTTTCAAGGCCGGTCGCTTCGTAGCTGGTTTCAGTGGCGGAAATGATGCCCAGGGACTGCCAGGTAGTGGGCTCGACCACGGGCACTGCGGGATCCGCCTCTTCAGCGATTCGTGCTCGCTGTCGGGCTTCTTGTGGAGCAACCCCTTCGCCTTCCAGGATCGTCTCGGTCTGATCCTTTGCTTCGAGATCCGCCTGCTCGGCCGTCTGATCGGCCAGTTCCACCGGGGTCTGTCCCAGATCCTTCGCAAGGATTTCGTAGCCCTGCAACTGGTCGATCGGGGTTGTCGACGCATCCCAGGTGACGAAGACCACCCCGCCACCATCCCAGGGTTTGTCGATCGCAGCGAGGTTCGTGGGTGGTTCGGGGGGAGCCGCTTCAACCGACGCAGCAAGCAAAGACACCAACACCGCAAACGTGGCACACGCCAAGGCGGGCAGGGTGTTTCGTTTCTTCATTTGCAGCACACGGGCTCCCGGGCTGGGACTTGCGATCGAGTTCAAGTCTCGATCAGTTCGACATTCGCTCTGGGTACCGTAACGACTTCACCGGATTCAAGCGAAACCTCAAGCACTCGAGACTTGGATCCAGAACCAAGAACCTGAGGTGCCTCAGGCAGGGAGGCAACGGTTCCGATGAGTCCGAAGTACGGATCCCGGATGACTCTGATCGGCGTCCCAAGTTCCAGAACTCCTGATTCAGTCGATGTTTCAGGCGCCGAAACCTGGCTGCCGGCAACCGGAATCAGAATCTCCGGCCGCATCACTCCGGCCCGAATCTGAGTTGCGCCGTTGACCGAGGCGGAATCGCCACTGCGCTCCTTGAGCAGCTCGTAGGTGCGACGGGCCATTGCGATGTCACCGAAGCCTTCGGTGATGATCACGGTCAGCCCGATCCGTTCGGTCCCGGTGATCGCAACCCCGAGGTCGTAGCCGAGGATTTCCTTGAGGTCGGCATCATCAATGCCGCCGGAGACCACAGCCGCCGCACCGACTTCACGCGCCCGTCCGATCGCTTCGGCGGTGACTCGGGCACCCCCCACTACGATCATGCCACGCATCGCTTCGTTGATCATGCCCGCTTCCAGCCGTTGATCGTGTGCCGGACAGGCCATGGTGATCGGTCCGGAGGTCTCGCCCCCCACACCGAAGATTCCCTGGATCAGAGTGACCTGATTTTCGATCACAACGCCCTCTTCTGGAAGGACTTCAATCACGGTTCCGGGCAGATACGCCTTGACCTGGACGGGGATTGATTTGCCTCGGATCATGATCTGACCGGTGGCCTTGGAGATCGCCTCCAGGGTACCGCTGGCGGGTGCGGTGCACTCGCTCTTGAACATCCCAAAGACCCCCTTGTTGCGTGCGATCGGCTCCCCTTGCTCAACGCGATCCCCTTCACCTTTCAACATCAACTGCGGAATGTCACCAGGCTGGGCGGAGAGCAGGTTTGCGACGTTCAGGGGGGTGATGTCACCGTCCATGAAGGTTTCGGCGACGATGGTGTCAGCTTCAACCTGATCACCCTGCTTCACCTGAACGGTTCCGGGAATCGGAAGCACCCGATGCGCCTGATGAGTCGTGGAGGCAGCCACCTTCAAACCTGGGGTGTAGGCTTTGGCCATCAGACCGCCCTCCCATCGACTTTGGCGGGCTGGTCACCGTAGAGATCGACCGCCTCGATCGCGTTGGAGACCGCTGCTCGACATGCGCTTCGTTCTTCAGGAAGTGAAAGCGATCGCCCTCGAGCATCGAGAATCACCCCGACCGTTCCTCCACGAATCTTTTGGGTCAGCGCCTTGCCGGGACCCGCGCCGAGGTCGAACCCTCGAGCAGGCTTCACTTCGAGTTCGGCGGTCTCGTCAACTCCAAGCTCGATCAGCTGGAGCTCGCCGAATGCCATCGATCCCGAACCCTTCGCACCCGAATCCAGTGACCACGAAAAGCAGGTTTTTCCAGGCTTTCCGAGGCCCTTCGCGGCCACGCAGGTTCCAAGGTAGACCAGGCAATCCTTCTCGAAGACTTCCATCGCCGCCTGGGGATGGACCGAGGAGAGCACACCAAGGTGTGGCATCATGAAAATCGAGTCCTTGGCCAATTCGGTGATGCCTTCGGGTTCGAAGGCATCGATCAGGAGCATCGCGGTCTGATGCATGCGCGGCGCATGACTGAGAACACCACCTGAAGCAACCAGCAGATCGAGTTTCATGTTGTCGACGAGCGTCTCGCCACCGGCTTCCTGACTGAATGTATCCCCGACGGTACGCTGCTGCTGCACCCCCTTGAGGGTCGTCGCGAATTCCTTGTGTTGCTGATAGGCGAGCCGAAGCGCCTCGCGGGCAACCGCCTGTTCGAAGATCAGTGCCTCCAGCGACTGGGGGATCGTCGTCGGACGGATCATCTTGTTCTTGACGCGGTTGCGCAGTTCGCGCTCGTCCATATCCAGATGCACCCAGCGCAGGATCTTGGGCATCGTGGCTTCCGCGCAGACATTCGAGATCGAGTAGCTCATCCCGAGGTTGGCGCTGACTGTCCGGTTGAAGGTGCCGTCGAAGACACTGAAAACGTCGGTCGTGGCGCCACCGATATCGACTCCTACGGCGTTGATGCCGCGACCCTTGGCGATCGTCTGGAGGATGTCACCGACCGCACCCGGAGTCGGCATGATCGCCGCATCGGTGATCGACATCAGCGTGTCGTAGCCGGGCGCGTGGGCCATGACGTGCTCGAGAAAGACGTCGTGGATCATGTCGCGTGCAGGCCCGAGGTTTTCCCGTTCCAGGGAAGGACGCAGGTTGTCGGTGATCTTGAGGTCGAAGCCACCCTCGCCGAAGACGCGTTCGATTTCAGGGCGGGTATCGGTGTTGCCGGCAAAGATGATCGGCAGTTCGTAGGACTTGCCGAAGCGAGGCCGGGGCTTTGCGGGCGCAATCAGCTCTGCGATTTCGGTGACCTTCTTGGTGTCGCCACCGTCGGTACCACCGGAGATCAGCACCATGTCCGGCCGAAGCTCTCGAATCCGCTGGATCTGTTCGTGAGGTCGGCGGCGGTCGTTGGCGGCAATGGTGTCCATCACGATCGCACCCGCACCAAGCGCAGCACGTTTCGCGCTGGCCGCAGTCATTTCCCGCACCACACCGGCGACCATCATCTGCAGTCCGCCCCCGGCGGAACTGGTCGAGATGTAGATATCGCATCCTGCGTCCGCGGTGGCCGGGCGGATGATGTGTCCCTCGTCATCGATCAACCGACGACCGGAGACCTCCTGGATCTCGGTCAAGGCGTTGATCACCCCGACCGTCACGTTGGCGAACGGCTCTTCGACGGTGGTCGGGGCCTCACCGCGATGGGTCTGGCGGTAGGTCCCGTCGACCTTCTCGATCATGATTGCCTTGGTGGTCGTGGAACCACAATCTGTGGCAAGGATCACATTGACGGCGTCGGTATTGATCTGGCTGGGAGGTGTCATGGAGTGGTCGATGGTGAGGTGATTGGGGCGGGAGGCGGAAAAGACCTCGAGCGAGGGGTCAAAGGTACCCGATCCGCGCTCGATGCTCCACAGGTTGCTCAGGAAGAGGGTGCAGGGTCCTCAGGCATGCTTTGAGGTGGATCGGAGTCATCGGTCTGGTTGCTGAGGGCATCGATTCGTCGACAGATGAATTCAACCGAGCCACGATGCTCGAGAATGGCGGCAAATCGCTTCCAGGCCTCCGGGTGCCGAAGGACCGCGTGCATCACCGGTTCGAAGAAGGTCATGGTCTGACTGCCGATGTAGTTCAGAGGCCGGGTGGACTCGAGAAAAAGGATGGCTGGGGTGGCCATCCCTCGCTTGACCACTTCGTGGCAGACGGTGTCGATCAGCGCACGGTCCTTCTCGTCCGGCGCGAAATCGGATTCCTTTTCTACCCGGAATGCATGACGCAACCACTGGCGCAGTCGGGTGCTCATGACTCGGACCCTCCTCGATTCACCAGTGAAAGCAGACCGGACGGAGCGTGCTTCTCAAGCAGTTCGATCGCACGTTGCGGCTCTTGACCGAAGAGAATGGTGAATTCACGTCCACGAAATCGTCGCCGAGTGGTTCGAATGAGTGCCGACTGTCTGTCGTACCGAATCCAGACGATCTGCTTCCAGGGAATGCGCCGAGTGACCAAGGGGAATTCCGCCACGATGCCTTCGATCGACACCTCAATTCGACTCCTCAGAAAGAAACGGGAGACCGTCGCGAAGAGCAGCACCACCGCCAGGACACCCCAGATCCAGTCGCCGGCAACCAGGGCGACGAAGACTCCGAAGAGCACGATGATCACAACCGCGAAGAAACCTGCAAGCCCACGACCCTCGATCGGACGTACCGTCCACTCCGTCACTGCTGGTGTGCCCTCGCCCGGAGCAGTCACTTCATGCTCTCGGGGCGATCACGGAGTATCAGTCCATCCCAGAGACCGATTTCGATCTTCGTCTCCGGGGACCGAACCTCGAAGGAGGCCTGCTCGAAGGTGGCGGGGCCCATCCTGCCGATCGCATTGTTGGACATGCCCCAGGGCTCCGCTGGCAGACCCAGGAGGCCCCGCTGCAGTTGGTTGTCCTGGTTGAGATCGTGGTAGAGCGAGACCGCCCAGACACCCACCGGGACGTCATCGATGGTGATCGACAGGGTGTCGACATGGCCGAACGTCGGAACCACTCGTACGAAGGGGATGTCGTCAGCAGTCAGCCAGTTGCCAGCGTCGTTGAAGAGGCCCAGATTCATGCGACCCCCGATCAGCCCCTCTGAGTCATCACCAATTCCGTAGACCGTAATCACCAGCCGAGCGATCGAGGGATCACCCGCCAGTCCGTTTCCGGTGAACTCTGGGCTGGGGGTGTGGTGGGCACACCCCTGAAGAGCTGTCAGGAGGGTTATCACGGTGGGTCCGATACGCAATCGCATGAAGCGATGTTAAGTGAGCGAAGAGCTCTGTGCGAGTGGTACCATAGTCAGGTGCCAAATATGTGACGGCGGACAGGAGTACGGTTCATGGACAGTGAGACCCTTTCGAAAAGCGTGACCAATCCCGACACTCCAGACGAGGCCAACGGTGTCGAAGCCGATGGATCCGTAACCAATCCGATGCACCTGATGAACTGGATTGCACAGCACCAGGCTGACTTTCGACCTCCGGTTGGCAACAAGTACCTGTACAGCGGCAAGGATTTCTTCGTGATGATCATCGCGGGCCCGAACGCGCGCAATGATTTTCACCAGACCGACTCGGAAGAATTCTTCATGCAGTTGAAGGGTGACATCATCGTGAAAACACACGAGGACGGGCGAATAGTGGACCACGTGGTGCACGAGGGGGAGACCTTTTTCATTCCCCCTGGGGTACCACATGCACCCTGTCGACCAGAGGGCACCCTGGGCCTGGTGGTGGAACGCCGCAGACCCGCCGGCGAACTGGAACATCAGATCTTCTACTGTGACAAGTGCCATGGACTGGTCGAGGACAACAAGTTCGACTGCACCGACATCGTGAACGCGTTCAAGCAGGCCATGGAGGATTTCTGGGCGGACCCAGAACGATCCACCTGTCCGTCGTGTGGCCACCGCATTCCCAAGCCAGGGCCGTTCGTGATGCCTGAAGGACTTGCTTGAGCGAGCCAGAACACCTACTCCATGAATCCTCCATTTCGAGTCATCGACCTGCACACCCATATTCTTCCGGAGAACTGGCCGGATCTGAAGGATCGGTACGGGTATGGAGGCTGGGTGCAACTCGACCACCACAAGCCGTGCTGCGCACGGATGATGATCGACGGCCGGTCGTTTCGGGAGATCCAATCGAATTCATGGGATCCAACCGTTCGAATTGCAGAATGTGATCACCACGGAGTTCACATGCAGGTGCTCTCGACGGTACCGGTGATGTTTGCCTACTGGGCCAAACCGGAGGACGGCTACGACCTCGCACGGATTCTCAATGACCACATTGCCGATGTGGTTCGGACATTTCCGGATCGGTTCATCGGACTCGGCACGGTCCCCATGCAGGACCCGGACCTCGCCTGCCGAGAACTGGAACGAGTGGTCAAGCAATTGAAGATGCCGGGTATCCAGATTGGAAGCCATGTTCAGGGAAACAACCTGGACGACCCATCAGTCTTCGCGGTCCTGGAGGCCGCACACGATCTGGGCGCCAGTGTCTTCGTCCACCCATGGGACATGCTTGGCAGCAATCGAATGAAGGACTACTGGATGCCCTGGCTGGTCGGAATGCCCGCGGAAACCGCGGTCGCACTCTGTTCGGTCATCATGGGCGGCATTCTCGACCGGCTGCCGGGACTCAAGATCGCCTTTGCCCACGGAGGTGGTTCGTTTCCCTTCACGTTGGGGCGGATCAGTCATGGGCATCGGGTGCGACCCGATCTCTGCGCCCACCAGACGGAGATCGATCCACGGGAATACCTCGATCGGTTCTACCTGGACTCCCTGGTCCATGATCCCAATGCACTTGAGTTTCTGGTGAACCAGCACGGCAGTCACCGCATCGCACTGGGATCGGATTACCCGTTCCCCCTGGGCGAAACGACACCCGGGGAGCTGATCAAGTCGATGGATTCACTGGACGATCTGCAAAAGGCCCAGCTGCTTGGAGGGACCGCATTGGAGTTCCTGGGAATGAACGGCACCCCCGGGATCGACACCAGCATGGCGGAGGCCGGGAAACCGAGTGCATGACGAACCCCGTTGAAGAACACAATTCAGAGGTGTACCAGCCGGAACGATCGTTCGCTGAACAACTGGATGCGAACGATCCACTTGCTTCACTGCGAGGTCGTTTCGAATGTCCGAGCCGGAGCGACGGAACCCCGCTCACCTATCTCTGCGGAAATTCACTCGGACTGATGCCAAGTGCTGCGCGGGAGGTGGTCAACCAGGAACTCGCCGACTGGTCTGCTCTGGCGGTGGAAGGACATTTTGAAGCGGAACGCCCCTGGTACGCCTACCACGAGCAGTTTCGGGAGAGCGGAGCCCGCTTGGTCGGAGCGCGGCCCGGCGAGGTCGTGATGATGAACTCCCTCACCGTGAATCTGCATTTGCTCATGGTCAGCTTCTATCAGCCGAAGGATCGGCGAACGAAAATCCTGATCGAGGACGGTGCGTTCCCATCGGACACCTACGCCGTGCAGAGTCATCTGCGTGCCCGCGGCATCGACCCCGAGCAGAATCTGGTCCGATGCGCTCCGCGAACCGGAGAGGACCTGCTGCGAATCGAAGACATCGAACGCACGATTGAAGAGCTCGGCGATGAACTCGCACTGGTGATGTTCGGCGGGGTGAACTTCCGTACCGGACAGCTGCTCGACATGGAACGCATCACCAGATCCGCGCACGCCAACGGCTCGATGTGCGGTTTCGATCTGGCACACGCTGCAGGCAATGTTCGCATGAATCTCCATGACTGGAACGTGGACTTTGCCTGCTGGTGCTCCTACAAGTACCTCAACTCCGGCCCGGGTGCCCTGGCCGGTGCATTCGTACATGAACGTCACGGCAGAGAACTTTCGACCCCACGGTTCGCCGGCTGGTGGGGCAATGACCCAGAGACTCGATTCAAGATGCAAGAGATTGACGAATTCACACCAAGGGTCGGAGCAGATGGCTGGCAGCTGTCCAATCCACCGATCCTCGCGGCTGCGCCCCTGGTGTCGTCCCTGCAACTCTTCGATGAGGTCGGGATGGAGGCCCTGGTCGAGAAGAGCCGAAAACTCACCGGCTACCTCGAGTACCTCCTGGACGAAATGCTCACCAAGGACTGCACGATCATCACGCCTCGGGATCCAGCTCAACGGGGCTGCCAGCTCTCGGTTCGAGTGCATGATCGACCACGTGAGCGATTCGATCGACTGAGACCTGCTGGAATCACCTGTGACTTCAGACACCCGGACGTCATTCGGCTGGCTCCGGTTCCCTTGTACAACACCTTCACGGATGCTCATGAGACCGCCTGTGTCCTGGGGAAGACATGAGCGAGCACGCACCAAATCGAGTGATCATTGCCGGAGCGGGTCTTGCCGGATGCCTCCTTGCGCGGCTGCTTGGCAAGGCGGGTTTCGAGGTGCTGGTGGTCGAGCGGCGTGACGATCCTCGAACCAACCGACAGGCCGGAGGACGTTCGATCAACCTCGCGATCAGCGCTCGGGGGATTGATGCACTCAAGGCTGCGGGACTTGATGATCAACTGATGAAGCATGCGATTCCGATGCCGGGCAGAATGATCCACAGCGGAACGGTTTCCAGTTTCCAGCCGTACTCCAGCAGTGGAACCAAGGCCATCAATTCAGTGAGCCGTTCCGAACTGAACCTGCTGCTTCTGGATGGTGCAGACGAATACGAGTCCGTCGAATTCAGATTCGGGCTTGCCTGTACCGGGGTGAATCCCGAGGCGCGGTCGATCACCTTTGCCGATTCGGAAGGAAACGAGGTGACCGAGACGGCTTCGGTCATCGTGGGTTCGGACGGAGCCTACAGTGGTGTCCGAAGCGCACTTCAAAAGACTGCACGATTCAACTTCAGCCAGGACTTCCTCGAGGATGGCTACAAGGAACTCACGATTCCCGCGGTGACTGAAGGCCCGCATGCCCCGTACGCGATCGAACCCCACGCACTGCACATCTGGCCCCATGGTGGCTCGATGATGATCGCCCTTCCCAACCTTGACGGATCCTTCACCTGCACCCTGTTCTGGCCGTATGAAGGGCCCCACTCGTTCGGATCAGTTTCAAACGGCGAGATCAGGGCGTTCTTCGACCGGGAATACCCGAGCGCTTCGCAAGTCATGCCCGACCTGGAAACTGAATACGCGGAGAATCCGATCGGACCCCTTGCCACCATTCGATGCAGTCCCTGGAATCGTCGAGGGGTGGTACTGATCGGCGATGCCGCTCATGCGATCGTTCCGTTCTACGGGCAAGGCGCCAATGCAAGCTTCGAGGATGCCAAGCGACTTGCCGCGGGGCTGATCGATCAACCAGACGATCCGGAGTCCGCCATCGAAGCGTATTACCGGGACCGAGTGGATCATGGGAATGCAATCGCGGACCTTGCCCTGCAGAATTTCATAGAGATGCGCGACCACACCGGTCGAGGGTGGTTTCGAGCCAAGAAGAAGTTGGAACACCTCCTCCACAAGACTCTGGGGGATCGCTTTCTTCCTCTCTACGAGATGGTTTCCTTCAGCACCATTCCCTACGACGATGCGCGAAAAAAGGCACACCGGCAGTGGCGGACCCTGATCACGATTTGGGCCAGTGGCCTGGCGTTGGTGGTTCTCATCGTTGCACTGAGCCTTGCCACGGTCGGATGAGCTGGCTGGGGATCCGACCCAGGAATCAAGACATGACACTGATCGACATCACACCCGTCATCTCCGATCGAACCCACGTCTATCCCGGTGACACCAGACCCAGTCGTGAGGTCCTGTGGCAACTGGAGGATGGCGCGCCGGTCACCCTCTCGACCCTGCGTACCTCGGTCCACATGGGTGCGCACGCTGACGCTCCTTCTCACTACGGGAAGGGTGGTCGTAGCATGGAGCAGCAGCCGCTCGATCTGTATGTGGGGCCGTGCGCGGTGATCAAGGCAAATGGACCCCGCGGCGGATCCGTCGGGATCGAGCACCTTGTGGGCGCGCTGCCAGAGACCGAACGCCTCCTGATCGATACCGGTTCTTTCGATGGAGTCGAGGCATGGAACAATGATTTCTGTGGATTGCAGCCGGAACTGATCGACCTGCTTGGTTCGCGTGGCGTCCGACTGGTCGGGCTCGACACGCCAAGCGTCGACACCCAGGAATCGAAGGATCTGCCCACCCACGCACGATTCTTTGCCCACGACATGGCCATTCTCGAGGGACTGGTCCTCAAGGAAGTTCCGGCGGGCCACTACGAGCTGATTGCACTTCCCCTGCCATTGGAAGGTTTCGATGGAAGCCCGGTGCGTGCAATCCTCCGCCCATTCGATTAGAAAACAAGGTTGCAGACTCATTGAAACCCCACTCGGGGTTGATTCCGTAACGAGACCCACCACCAGAGAGGCTTGAATACCACCATGCACGTTTCAACCATGAACACCCACTCCGATTCCACTCGAGTCAAGAGACGCGGCAATGTCGGAGGGCTCATCGTCCTCGTGGTCCTGTTCGTGGTGGTGGCGGCCGTAGGGGTCTTTCTGGTGGTCTGGGATGGCCGAGCGGGACAGGCTCAGATCAACAGCAATCCTCCAGCAGGCTCGGTCGAGGGAAATCTCGCCCAGCAGGCCAACTGGGCGTCGAGCCCGATTCGAGGGTTCATCAAGAAGAACGGCACGCTTCCCGGCAACGAAGAGGGCAACACCCTTCTCGCGGGGCTGAAAAATTCACCCCCCCCGGTCTTTTATCCCCCAACTCCTGCTGGAACTGGAAATCCCACCTACCGAATCTCCAACAATGGGTTTGAACTGGTCTTTCCCGGCACCGACGGCAAGCCCGTCGTCTGTACGTTCTCGAGTGCGGGTGCCTACGAGGGTTCCACGGGTCTTGGAGCCTTCACTGATGAGAAGCAGAGTGTCAAGAACCCACTCAAGGGCATACCGCAATAGCAGCTCGAGTCTGCTCCGGCTGAACATTCGAGTGAGCTGAAGGGGGAACTCAAGACATGGATCGTAAGTGGACCTATCAGGATGATTCGGGAGTCGAGTACGGTCCCTACACCCGTGAAGAACTGCTCATCTACTCAGAGCAAGGCAGGATCAGTCGTACCGGGCGAATTCGGGAGACGGGTGGAGAGTGGATCAACACCGTGGATCTGCTGCAGTTTCCAGAAGAGAACCGCGACCCCTTTGCGAAGGACGAGAGCGTACTCAGTCCGCGGGAAGCGCCGACCGCTCCACCCACTCAGAGGCAATTCGCCGAAGAACTCAGTGACGGTGACAACAAGTCGGTCTATCCGAGGATTGTCTACATCCTGCTGGGAATCATCCTGCCACTGACCGTCTGCGGCCTCGCAGGAGTGAACAACCTCTGGGTCGGACGCTCTGGTGTGGGAGCGCTTCAGCTGGGACTTTCGCTGTTTGCGATCATCCTCAACACCACGGGGATCATCCTGGGCTTCACCATCTGCGTCGGGCTTCCCCTCTGGGCGGGAATCGTACTGTGGTCGATCCTGGAGGCCGCCACGAATGAGTACGACGGCGACGGGCGGCTGATGCGCTGAAGGCGATCTTCGGGCGGAATCGAAAAACCCGAATACTTCACTCGGAGTCGCTCACCTGAGCGATGACCTTGAGTTCGACTGCGATGGGCGTGGGCAGACAGCCGATCTCGATGGTGGTTCGTGAAGGGTTGGGATTGCCTTCACCGGCAAAGTATTCCGCATAGATACGATTGTAGACGGCGAAGTCATCCGTCATGTTGGTCAGAAAGGCCTGGACATCGACCACGTTGGTCCAGGGAACCCCGGAATCTTCGACCACCGTCTTCACATTGTCGAAGCAACTTCGGCACTGGATCTCGATGTCGTATTCGAGGATCTCACCGTCGCGTCCGAGAGTGACCCCGGGAATCTCCTTGGAACCACGCACGCGGGGACCGATCCCGGAGAGAAAGATCAGATTTCCGGAACGCCGGGCGTGGGGAAATGCGCCCACCGGCTCCGGGGCACGTGTGGAATCGATTCGATCGGAACTCATCAACCGTCTCCTGTCAGTTGCATTGTGAAAGTATGCGGTTGAAAATCGGCTTGGGCGAACCACTGATGCCGCCACCGGTGACCGACCGGTCGCCTTCGTACAGTTTGTAGTTTCCGCACTGAAAACAAATCACGTAGTCAACGAGCACGCCATTGGTCTGCACTCTGATGGCGTGACGAGGAATGAAGCAGCGACTTCCAGGTCCCGGTGCGGCCGCGATCGCATCATCAAGGGCCCGAAAGAGATCGGCTCGAGTCTGTTCACTGGTGATCGGACATTCCTGAAGAATCTTCCAACCTTGGAGCGTCCAGTCTTCGGTGGCATCCTTCTGCTGACCGGCATCGCCGTCAAGCAGGTAGAGCGTGAAGGTCCGATCCACGATGGATGCTTCGCCGGGGATGACCTCGGGGTTGGCGGGAGAGGTTGCCGAAGTCGGCGTACAGCCCTGAATGCAGAGGGTGGATGCTGCATAGAGCAGGGTGAACGACAGGACCGGCAGGGAACAAACTGTTCGGATGTTCATGATTCGAGTCCAATGCAGACGTTGGTGGCCTCGGTGAAGAAGTGCAGAGCTTCCTCCCCACCTTCACGACCCACTCCACTGTACTTCCAGCCACCAAACGGGGTGCGTAAATCCCGGATCATCCAGCAATTCACCCACACAATGCCCGCATCGATCTTCGCGGCCATCCGGTGCGCTCGGGTGAGATCATCGGTCCAGATCGAACACGCCAACCCATATCGAACATCATTGGCCCGTCGGATCGCCTCGCCATGCGTGTCGAAGCCCTGAACCGAAACCACCGGACCGAAGATCTCCTCCTGGTTGGTGCGGCAGTCCTGTGGCAGGCCGAGGACGACCGTCGGCTCGAGAAAGGCTCCCTCACGACACTGCTCGGGAAGCGTGCGCGGGCGACCACCACCAACGGCGATCTTTCCGCCCTCTTCACGGGCCAGTTCGATGTAGGACTCGACATGCTCCAGATGCGACTGACTGACCAGAGCCCCCAGATCGCTTTCGGAATCAAGTGGATCACCCACCTTGAGTCCGGCGACGCGAGCCGTGAAGGCTTCCATGAATTCCGAGAGGCGTGCGCGATGTACGAGAATTCGTGAACCACACAGGCAGATCTCACCCTGATTGGAGAAGGCACTGCGCACGATGTGCGGCATCGCTCGTTCGAGATCCGCGTCCTCACAGACGATGACCGGGTTCTTGCCCCCCAGTTCAAGCGAGACACGCTTGAACATCGGTCCCGCGGTCGAGGCGATCCGCGCTCCGGTGGCGGTGCCTCCCGTGAAGGTCAGGGTGCCGACGTCCGGATGCTCCACCAGACGCTGTCCGACCACGGCGCCATCACCGTGAACGATGTTGAGAACTCCGGGTGGGAGTCCGGCTTCGATCGCGAGTTCGCCAAGACGGCTTGCGGTGGCGGGGGTGACCTCACTCGGCTTGCCGACCACGGTGTTTCCGGTGGCAAGGGCGGGCGCGATCTTCCAGGTGAACAGGTAGAGAGGCAGATTCCAGGGAGAGATGCACCCCACCACCCCGCGCGGACGGCGGAGTGTGTAGTTGAGGGCGGTCTGCCCCATGTCGTGAAAATCACCGGAGGCGTGCTGGACGGCTCCGGCGAAGAAACGAAAATTCGCCGCCGAACGGGGAATCTCGATGTCCATCGCCTGCGTCAGCACCTTGCCC
>NHEC01000080.1 GCA_002171655.1 Planctomycetes bacterium TMED75 | reverse complement strand
GAACAGCGTCCCGAGATCGGACGCATCGACGCGGTGATTCCCGTCGAGGTCCGCGACGTGTCCCTGCGAGACGGGGCCCCATGCCTCCAGCATCAGTCCGAGATCGACGGCGTCGACCCTTCCGTCGTCGTTGAAGTCGCCGGGGCGGCGTGGTGTGAACCGAATCTCGACATCCCACCGAAGCACGTCACCGCGATTTCCCCCCTCTCCGGTGAACGAGCCACCGCGGAAGACGAGCAGTCCTCGAGGGGCGTCTTCAAGCACGTACTCGCCCGAGGTCTCGCCCCGGTCGTTGATCCAGTGCATCTCGATCGGGGGAACGGTGTAGATCCCGATCGTGCATTCGTAGCCATGGAAGCAGCAGCTGCTCAGGTCCTTCGCCGTCCATCGCACTTCGTACCTTCCGCGCGCGGGCGCACGAAAGGAGATCTCGGCGCCGCCATCCGTCTTGACGACCGAAATCACCGAGTCCCCGCTTCGTCCGACGAATCCATGGGACGGCTCTCCCCAGCCGATGCCGGACATGTCGGGGCATTCGCCGGTGTCGAAGGAATGCGGGCCATAGACATGGAGCAGGGGGCCGATGCCCCAAGAGCTGCTGGTTCGTCGGAACTGGAACCGGCCCGGGACGTCACGGTTCTCGTCGAGGTCGCTGGGCTGCAGGACGAACGTGGTGTCGGCGGAACTCGCCGCCGCAAGAGCGGTGGTCAGGGCCAACGTGCGTGAGAACGCCGATCTGGGATTAATCATGCCGAAACGGTCCTCCCGGGGCGGCAGCGCTGTTCGACCGAAGCTCGCGTTTCCTTGCCGAGTTCTGACGTGAATAACATGCTTCCTGAATATATTAACGGCTCAAGAGGCAGTGCCCCATGAGAGATTTGCGCTAAGAAATCGGCGGCCCCGGTCTCAGCCAATCAGCAGGAGCGTGCCACCCTGGGCCAGAATGCCCACGATTCCCGCGGGAATCACCACGAGTAGAAACTTCGACCACGAAGTCCGGTCGATCCAGGGGCGTCGGTCGTTCAGTCCCTGGTTGGTCTGCCCGCATTCGGGGCAGATCGAGGTGGTGTCCGCCTCGAGCGTTTCGAGGTGGTAGCCGCAGCCGGCGCAGTCCCGAGTGTCGCGTATCGGCGGCTTCCACTCCATGAAAATCTTCTGAAAGAGCCATGCCAGAAGCACGATGGCCAGGGTGGCGATGTTGATCAGGGTGCCCTGGACGAGTGTCGACGCCAGCGTGGTTGTGAAGTTGCCCAGTCCGTATCCTTTCGCGAGCACGTCGCCGACCATCACCGCGATGATTCCGGGGAACATGTCGACGGTCATCGCGGCGCCGGGGATGATGCAGGTGGCGAGTCGTATTCCGTATCCGACCTTCAAAGATCGCGCGATGAACGGCCGTTGCAGGCGGCGTCGAAATCGGCCGCTCGAACTCACCACACCGATGCAGCCGCCGTAGAGACCGATGCCGAGAATCATCGCGGCCGGTGAGGCCTGCTGGCCGACCCACCCGAGGATGAAACTCGCGGTGCCCGCGACGTAGGCGATCACGATCCAGAGGATGCATCGTCGGACCGTCGCGCGGGTCGAAAGGCGGGGTACGGGTTTGGAGGGTCCCGTGGTGGGCGGGGCAGGCGGCGCGATCGCTGGCGTGTTCGCGGCGTCCGACTCCGTCACGNGAGGATCTCCCGGACGATGCGCGCCGATTCGACGCCGGTCAGGCGGACGTCGAGTCCCTGGTGCGGGACGCTCAGTCGTTGATGATCCAGACCCAGCAGGTGAAGCATCGTGGCATGCAGGTCGCGAACGTGGACCACGTCCTGAACCGCGTCGTAGCCGAGTTCGTCCGTCGNCCCGTGGGTCACGCCGCCTCGGACGCCGCCNCCCGCGAGGAACATCGAGAAACCCTTGATGTGGTGATCCCGGCCGGGATCGCTGCCACCGCCCTGGGACATCGGGGTGCGTCCGAACTCACCACCCCAGACCACCAGCGTGTCCTCGAGCATGCCGCGTCGCTTGAGATCCTGCAGCAGGGCCGCGGNCGGTTGATCGCACTTGTCGCAACACACGTCCATGTACTGCTTCAGGCCGCCGTGGTGATCCCAGCCGCGGTGGTAGAGGTGGATGAAGCGGACGCCGCGTTCCGCGAGTCGGCGGGCGAGCAGGCAGTTGCTGGCGAAGGAACCGTCGCCCGGGACCGCGCCGTACATCTCGAGGGTTTCGGGCGACTCCTCNGAGATGTCCATGAGTTCGGGGATCGACGCCTGCATCCGAAANGCGAGTTCGTGTTGCGCGATCCGCGAGTCGATCTCGGGATCGCGGGTCGTCTCGGCCCGGAGTCGATTCAGCTCCGCGACCGCGTCGACCAGGCTGGACTGGCAGTCGGTGGTGATGCCGGGGGGATTCGCGACATAGTGCACCGGATCGCCCTGCCCGTGGAACTCCACGCCCGAGAGCTTGCTGGGGAGGAATCCGCTCGACCACTGCCGGGCCGCGATGGGCTGTGGATTGCGGCCGCCCACGCTGGTCAGCACCACGAAACCGGGCAGATTCTCGCTGAGGGAACCGAGNCCGTAGTTCACCCAGGAGCCCATGCTGGGGCGATCCGGNACGATGGTCCCGGTGTTCATGAAGGTGTGGGCGGGATCGTGGTTGATCTGTTCGGTCACCATCGAGTTCACGATGGCGATGTCGTCGGCGCAGGTCGCGATGTGNGGGAGGTAGTCGCTGATCGACTGGCCGCTCTCGCCGTGCCTGCGGAAGGTGGCGCGGGATCCGAGGCAACGCAGTTCCTTGCCCTGCAACTGGGCGATGGGCATGCCTTGGGTGTAGGACTCCGGCATCGGCTGGCCGTCGAGTTCCACGAGGCGCGGCTTGTGGTCGAAGGTCTCGAGGTGACTTGGGCCGCCGGCCATGCAGAGAAAGATCACCCGCTTCGCCTTCGGGAGCATCGGCGGCGGCGTGAGTCCCGCGGCGGACACGCCCGGAAGCGCTCCGGGCCATTGGCTGAGCGACGCGGCCCCGAGACCCATCGACAGCGAGCCGAGAAACCGGCGTCGGCTCATCGCGTCGAGTTNGGCGAGGATGTCGGACATCGGTTCATTCACGGGTGTAGGTCTCGTGAAGGTTGAGGATGGCTCGNCAGGTCTGGATCCACGCGGCGAACTCNGCCGGGGGGACGTCGGCCGGCGATCCGGCCGGNCCACCCGAGGCGTTCGTGCCGACGAGCGTGATCGCGTTCTGGGGCANGTCCNCGAAGTCCCGTCGAGCCTTCTCGAGCAGGCGATCCAGCACCGCCAGTTCCGATTCGACCGGGCTTCGGCCGAGGGTGATCCGCCAGGCGTTCACGAGGCGTTCGCGGTCCGATCCGCGGTCGGGCGGGGCGGGGTCGTCGCCCAGGACCCGGGCCGCCAGCCCACGGGCCGCCGCGACGAAGACGGGATCGTTCATCAACACCAGCGCGGCGAGCGGCGTGTTCGACACCGAGCGTGCGGCGACGCACGCTTCGCGGGACGGCGCGTCGAACGCCTTGAGCATCGGATGCAGGAACTGTCGTTGCCAGTGCACGTAGACGCCACGNCGCCACTGGGTGTCGTCGGTGTCCGGTTGGTACCGCCGGGTCGGAAAGTTNAGATGTCGATAGAGCCCGGGCGGCTGNGGGGGCTTGACGCTCGGGCCCCCNCGCCCGATGTCGAGCAGCCCGCCGGCCTGCAANGCGGTGTCGCGCACGAATTCGGCGTCGAGCCGGTGGCGGGTCTGTCGGGCGTAGTGGAGATTCGCGGGGTCGAGCANCGCCGTGTCACCGGCGGGGATCGAAGATCGGGCATAGGCATCGGTGANCGTGATTCGGCGAACCAGCGCCTTGACGTCCCATCCGGACTCGATGAACTCGATCGCCAGCAGGTCCAGGAGTTCCGAATGCGTGGGCGGGCGTCCCTGTCCACCGAAGTCCTCCTCGCTCGGGCAGAGTCCCTCGCCGAAGAGCATCGCCCAGATTCGATTCACGAACACGCGGGCGGTCATCTCGCCGATGCCCCCGTCGCTGGCGGGAGTCACCAGCCAGTCCGCGAGATCGAGCCGGTCCGCCCGTGGTCGTGCGGGATCTCTTCGAGGAACCTCGCCGAGGAAGGCGGGGACGGCCGGAAGGACGGTCGGTCCGGTCTCGTCGAGCCAGTCGCCCCGGGGCAGCACCCGGACCTCACGCGGCGTCTCGAGGCGGCGGGTGTAGAGCGTCGTCGGGAGCATCGACCCGATTCGCTCGCGCTCCGAATCGATGAAGGCGAGTGACGTCCTGGCGTCGGCGATCACCGGATCCGTCGATCGCCGGTGAGCCGCGATGGCGAGTCTGTCCACCGTGGTCCGGTCGGGCGCNGGCCGCCGNAACGCCTCCACGACCTCCGGTGGTGCCGGGCCCGGNTGTCGGATCGTCGCCGCGTCCCATCGNACCGTGCCGCCGAACTGGGTGAAGGCGATCCCGTCGAGTTCATCCCCTGCGGCGAGGCCGAGGTCGGTGAGTGGAACCGCGAGTCGATGCCAGGTACCGGTCGGCGGGAGATCGTCCATCCGGCGATACGACGGTGAATCTTCCGCGGTGCGTCCGTAGGCGATCGAGTCGTCGCCCCAGCGGGCGCGATGCTCCCAGGATCCGTTGGCATGGGCCTGCAGCATCACCGCGGCGGGTGGATCGTCGGGGTCGAGGTGGATCCAGGCTTCGAGCACCGAATCCGGTTCGATCCGGATCCGTCGATCGGTGTCGACGGTGTAGTGCTGGACGAGTCCGTCGGACCGCTGCACGCGATACTTCATGCCACGGTGGGCCGCGATCCCGGGGTCGGCTCGGAAGGTCCAGTCACCGCTCGCNGTGCCNCCGGTGTCGAGGACGTCGTCGACCCAGGTGCTCGTCCGGTCGCCACCATCGACGATCCGCGTCCGCACCGTCCGCTCCCAGGCCGGCGAGGCCTCTTCGGCCGCGGCTTCGGCCGCGCGGAGATCGCGCTCGGCGATGGTCCGGCGTTGCGCGAGGTCGTCGAGGCGTTCCCGGGCGGCGGGCGTGGTCACCCGCATCTCGGGCTCCCGTCGCGTGGGCGAGGTGTTGTAGCCGTCGTACGGATTTCGCAGATGCGCTTCGTCGTCGATGTCGGCGAAGAACGCCCCGAACGCGTGGTAGTCGCGGTGGGTGTAGGGGTCGTACTTGTGGTCATGACACTGGGCGCAGCCGACGGTCGCGGCCATCCAGACCTCGCTCGTGTTTCGCACGCGATCGGCCATGTAGATCGCCCGGTACTCCTTCAACTGCAGCCCGCCTTCGTGCGACGTCTGCACCAGTCGGTTGTAACCGGAGGCGACGAGCGCGTCCTGTCGCACGTCCTCGGGAAGGTCGGGATCCGCCTCGACGACCAGATCGCCGGCCAGCTGCCAGCGGGTGAATCGATCGAAGGGCATGCCCGCGTTGAACGCGTTGATCACCCAGTCGCGATACGGCCAGACGCGGTGCTCCTGGTCGCCGTGATAGCCGACGGTGTCCGCGTACCGCACGAGGTCGAGCCAGCGCACCGCGAGCCGCTCGCCGAAGTGGGGGCTCGCCAGCAGACGGTCGACCGTTCGCGGAATCCGATCTTCGGGGGCAAGGTCCAGGAACGCAGCGACTTCGGCGGGCGAAGGCGGGAGTCCGGTGAGGTCGAAGGAGAGTCGTCGCAGCAGGGTGTTCGGATCGGCGGGGCCGCTGCCGACCAGACCGAGCGCGGCGTGCCGATCTTCGAGGAGTCGGTCCACGACCTTTCCATGGTCGGGTGGGGAATCCCGGTTCACCGTCGGCTCGACGTAGGCCCAGTGGGGGCGGTAGCTCGCGCCGGATTCGATCCAGCGTCGGATCGTCTCGATNTCGGCGGCGCTGAGTGGNTCGTGGGCCTTCCGGGGTGGCATCGGATCGGCCTGATCNGTGATTCGAAGCCAGGCTTCGCTCGCGTCGAGGTCACCGGGAACGATCGCGGTGACACCGGGGCCCAGGGCGCGGGTGGCCGACGTGAAGTCGACCAGGCTCAGGCCGGCCTCCCGTGCATCGGCATCGGGGCCATGGCAGGCGAAGCAGTGCTGGGAAAGAATGGGTCGGACGTCACGGGTGAAATCGACGTCCGGCGGTTCGCCGGCCGTGGCCGCGTGCAGCAGCAGGCTCGCGAGGATGAAGGTCGGGAATGCCACCGNAAGTCACCCTATCACACGGGGATAGGGGCCAGAACCGAAATCGGCGGGTTGCCCACGGGAGCCATGATGCTCGAGGCCCGTCCTCGCCGGTCAGCGAACGACCCCGGCGTATCGAATCGCCACGACGGGATTCGCCGGATCATCGGTGGTGACCNCGATCGTCCCGCCCACGCTGCCCGGGGTGTTCGGGGCGNTGCCTTCGAGTCGGACCCGCCATCGCGTTCGCCCGTCGTCGAGGGGTTCGACGCGGGCCCGGAATCCGGGCGTACCGCCCGCGATCGTCGCGGAAAGGCAGGTGAGCGNGCGTCCATCGACCCGCTGCAGCGTCACTCCCCGATCGATCCGCTGGCCGGGCGTCATGGTGAGCAGGCCGATCAGAGTCTCGTCGGCGATGATCGATCCCTCGAACGAACCGTTCATGGCGAATTTCATCTCGATCGGTTTCGGACCGTCGGCGGTCTCGATCCGTCCGTTCACGACCATGTTCCCGGTGTGCCAACCCCAGGGGACGGTCGCCCCGATGTTCACGTCCACCCGCCACACGCCCCGCGGATCGGCGGGATCGTTCAGGCGGGTGATCGAGGGCTTGGCGTGCGGTGCGAGATCGCCGGTGATCTTCGCCCCTTCCAACGTGCAGCCCGGTTCGGCGGCGGTCACTTCGATCGAGCCGATGACCGGCGCACCGGCGGTGACCCGACCCAGGGCGAGGAATCTCGGCTCGGCGGTGAGCGTCGCGATCACGTCGGCGCGGATCGTGACCGTGCTGGTCGCACGGCGCGGATCGTTCGAGACGACCTGGACGTACTTCTCCTGCCGTCCGCTGCCCCGGGGGTCGAAGTCGAGGGTGATGGTGGATTCGCCACCGGCGACAATGGTCATCGGAGTCTTGAAGTCGACGGTGGTGCAGCCACAGGTCGGAACGACCTTCTGAACGGTGAGTGGTCGGCCACCGGCGTTCCGGACCACGACGCGGGCGGTGCGGGTCTCGTGATCGGGGACCCGGCCGAAGTCGATGACGGGTTCGTCGAACTCGAGGCGCGGTCCGCCTTCCGCCGCGGTCGATTGCGAGGAGGTCGATTCGACGGGGGCGACCGGTCGCTGCTCACAGCCGGAGAGGACCGTCATCGGCAGCAGTCCGAACGGGAGCAGGAGGAGAAGCAGGCGCTTCGGGTGCGATGCGGTGTGGTGTCTCTTGGTACGCGTGTTCATGATTTCGTCCGAGGGGCATGATAGTTCGTCATGAGCCGGAGGCGAACGGCCTTCGAAGCCGGAGACGATCGATCCGCCTACCATTCGGCACCGCGACGAGCGATGTCGCGTCGTTTTTTCTCCCCCGAACGGATGGCCATGTCCAGCAGACTCTTCCTGAAACTCCTGATCGTCATGTGCCTCGTCGAGGGGATTTCGACGCTCGTCCTCTTCGGGGTCGCGATGCCGATGAAGTACTACGCGGGCCGGCCGGAGTGGGTCTCCGTCGTGGGCTCGCTCCACGGCATGCTCTTCCTGCTGGTGGTGGCGATGTTCCTCGTCGGCAGGTGGCTGATCCCGCTCACCGGTCGGTTGACCGTGCTCGGACTGGTCGGCGCGATCTTCCCGCTCGTGCCCTTCTGGGTCGACGTCCTGCTGCTCCGCGTCCTGCGCGAAATGCCGCCCGAGACTTCCTGACGGTGGTCGATCGGACGCACGCGGGGGCGTTTCAGTCGACGGCCCCGCGGTGACGCTGGTCGACCCTTGACTGAAGTCCCCGCCGGCCGGGATGTGCCGGCGCCGATCGATCAGAATTCCTGCCGCGGCACCGGAACCCGATAGAAGCCGCCGCCGGTCGACTCGAGGTCGCCACGGGCCGCAAGGGCCCACCAGACCTCCGAGGGGAACTGGTTCGGCGGCAGGATCGCTTCGAAGTCGGCGGACTTGCCGCTGGACAACGGGCTTCGCGCGAGTTTCGACTCGTGATCGAGCCTGGTGAGCTTCACGCGTTTGCGAAAGGCTCGCATTGCGTCACGAAGGACCTCTTCCGGAATCTCGGGCCCCGGCTCGACTTCCGGTTGCGGCGGCTCCACCGGGCACTCCGGGTCCTCGAGGTGGTCGATCAGGCGATCGATCAATTCGAGGTTTCGTCCCGCGACCGCCCTCGCGACCAGACTGGAGTCGATGCCGGCCTTGAGCATCGCCTTCTGGATCGCGCCCCATTCCGGTCCGGCGCGTTCGGCGCTCAGGCTCGTCCGAAGTTCTCGCAGCGCGGCGACTTCGACCGCGGGGTCGGTGGGGGGCGGGGTGTAGCCGCCGCCGGACTTGTTCTTCTTTCTTTTCGGCTTGCTCATGAGGTTGGAGGCTAGCACAACCGCCGTTGCGGTCCCGGACGAAAACGACGAAAGCCCCGCCGGAGCGGGGCCTTCGAGGCTTGAAATCGTACGTACGGTTGTCCGACCTCAGGGGCAGACACCCCAGGCGCCGAGGATCAGGCCGATGTCGGTGCCGTCGACGACGCCGTTTTCGTTCAGGTCGGCGAAGCATCCCGGTCCGGCCTTGCCGCAGGAGCCCCAGGCGGAAAGCAGAAGTCCAATGTCCGCGGAGTCGACGATGAGATCCTCGTTGAGATCACCGAAGCATCCGTCCCCGCCGCAGGAGACCGCCGCGAAGGTCACCACAAAGCCGGCGCGGTTGAACGTACGCGCGTCGGCGATGTCGTAGCCCCAGGCGAAGGTGAATCCCTCGGGACGGATGTAGTCGCCCGTGGTGTCGCCGAATTCGCGGTTCTCAGTGCCGTCCACGCGAACGAAGTAGTACTCGACACCGATGAAGATATCGCCTTCGTCGCCGCAGACGTCGACGCCGTTGATCGGGAAATTGGGATCCTCGTAGCCGTTGCCGAGATCGATGACCAGGTCCGTCGCCTCCTGGAGTCCGGTGGCGGTCGGGACCAGCGTGT
>NHEC01000079.1 GCA_002171655.1 Planctomycetes bacterium TMED75 | reverse complement strand
CACCTCGTGCGCCAGCACGAGGTGTTCTTTTTGTCTGGCATCCAGCCTGAAAGGCCCTGGAGCGGGTTTTGAGAAGGCTGTCCTGAAACCAGAAAAAAAAGTGACTTCACATCGGAAGGTGCCTGAGTGCTTCTCGCGGTCATTGGTGTCACGGTCCCGCACAGAGTCGGGGCCACCAACCTGAACATTTGGAGCACACCAATGTCACGTACCACCAAGACCTCCCCTTTCCTCGCTCGCACCCTTGCCGCCGCCACCCTCGTTGGTGGGATCACCGGCGTCACCAGCCTCGGCGCCGCAGCCAACAACAACTGCGACAAACTCACTGAACATGGCGACCACGAGAAGACGGAATACCCGAACCTGTGGTCGACCCACGTGAGCGTCACCACGACCAACATCCATGGGGTCGATGTCACGCTGGAAGGCTCCGGCGTCATGGTGTCCCCGTATTCGATGCTGCTTCCCGCCAACATGCTCTACGAACGAGGTGACCTGGGAATCGGTCTGGATCTCGCCCCCGGTGAATTCATCGGCAGCAAGTCCCAGTACACGATCACTCCTGCGATCTCGAAAAGCTGGAATGGGGAGATCATCGCCCCCTTCGGCACCCGAACTCCCTCCCGACGCGCCATCAGCTCGGACTTCAAGACCTGCAGCAAGACCAAGGCGAAGTACAAGTTCAACTGGGGCTGCCTGCAGTTCGACTGTCCATTCGAAGGCATGGGCAGTGGGATGCCGATCAAATTCAAAAGCCTCAACAACTTCAATCCCAAGCCGGTGGAAGTGATCGGATTCGAGGAACGCAATCTGAAACTGCGCAAGACCCAACGCCTTGAAAATGAGATCTATCATCCCGGAAACCACCGGTGGGCGATCCGGGTCACGAATGCGGACTTCAGGAACGTGCTCGGGGGATCCGGCGTGTCGAGAACGACATCACGTGACCTGATCGGACTGATCACCCAGGCCCAGGACGGCTGCACGGCACGGGGACCCAGGTTCAACGACGTCGGCAACCGAATGAATTCGATCAAGGAGCTCATGCAATACAAGCCGGCCGAGGACTGCGCGAACGAACAGGGTGCCACGTGGCTCGAGGTCCTGGGAGTGGTGCTGGGCACCCCGGAAATGATGATCCCCATGGAAGAGCTCAACATCACCAACGGCAACGAGGAACTCGAGCAGACGCAACACAGCTCACGCACCATGCAGGTCATCGAACACACCTTCTACGAGTGGCTCGAGTACCAGGTCATCCCCGGACCCCTGGGCGAAGCTGGTCCGAGAGCGATCAAGATGCTCCAGCCCGAGGAACGCTGGCTCGACCAGAACGAGGCACAGGCCCTGCTCTCCGCTTCCGCCAACTGGTCGAGTTTCAATCGACCGGTCGAGAACCCCGAGACCTTCTCGGTCGACCCGACCATCGAAGTCGCCAGCTCACTCATCACCGGAAGCTTCGGAGACGCCTTCGAGGGCCCGGACCAGTCGGAGGCCCCCATGGACTGGCTTGAAGCCGCCGACGAGGACGACGCCCCCCAGTTCGACCCTTCGGACATCAACCAGGACGGTGCGATCAACGGTGCGGACCTCGCGGAACTCCTCGGCAACTGGGACAACCAGGGCACGACCAGTGACCTGGACGGAAACGGCATCGTCGACGGCGGCGACCTCACCATGCTCCTCGCCCGGTGGCAGTGAACCACCACCGCAAACTCATCCCTGCAGTGCTCCAGGGCCCTCGAAACGCGCGTGCGTTCGGGGGCCCTGTTCTTTCGGCTTGCGCGGTATCGTGTACCCATCCACCACGACGGTATTGCTTCAGTAGAAGGGCCTGCCGATGTCCGAGACCATGCAATCGCACTACGCACGAACCGACCTCGTTGAAAAACTCCTGGACGATCTCGCGAAGGCAGGCCACGATCCCAAGGCACTCCAGGTGACCGACCTCGGCGAGTTTGACGAGTTCCACGTCGGCAAGCGCGAAGCGAGTACGCGACTTGCCCCCCTGCTCGATCTCAAGCAGGACGACACGCTCATCGACATCGGCTGCGGAATCGGTGGACCGGCACGATTCTTCGCGGAGGCGACCGGGGCCCGGGTGACGGGCATCGACCTCACGCCCGACTTCATCGAAGCGGCCACCGAACTCACCCGGCTGGTCGGTCTCGGCGAACAGGTGCGCTTCCAGCTCGCGTCCGGAACGGAGATCCCCTTCGAGGACGCCCGGTTCGATGCGGCGACCCTGATGCATGTGGGCATGAACATCGAGGACAAGCAGACGCTGCTTTCCGAGATGGCACGCGTCACCCGACCGGGCGGACGGGTGCTGATCTACGACCTGATGCGCATCGCGGATGGCGAGCTGTCGTTTCCGATGCCGTGGGCCTCGTTCGCCCGATTCAGCTTCGTGGATCGCGAAGCCGTCTACCTCGAGGCCGCGGCCGCGGCGGGCCTCACCCCCACCGAGCGGATCTCCTTCCACGAGACCGCCCGCCGGTTCTTCGACCCCCCGCAGGAGAATTCGCCACGGAGCACCACACCCGGCCGCCCCCAACGCTTCGAGAATGCGCGTCAGGCGGTGCGCACGGGAATCATCAGTCCGATCGCCCGGGTGTTTACGCGGCAATGACCCGCTCGGACATGCGTCACGCGACGGGAACAGAAATCGACGCCGTACGGAGATACGCTTCGTTTTGTACTGGACAGTGAGATCCAGTGACGATGTTGATTCTGAATCCCGTCCAGTCGTTTCAATCAGACACCGGCTCAACCACAGAACATATGGCTGAGGGAGCGCAACATGTCATCAGAGGTCATCTTTGGCGTCGTACTTCCCATCATGCTGTTCGTTGTGGCGGGGTACATCTTCCGGAAACTCGGCAAGTTCGATTCCGGTCAGAGCAGCACCCTGATCGGCTACGCGATGAAGGTCGCGATCCCGAGCATGATCATCGTGGCGCTCGCGAACGAACCGGTCCAGGACTACGTTCCCTACGCAGCGTTCTTCGGGACGTTCCTGCTCATCACCTTCATCGTCTTCATCGCCGCACTGGCCTCGGCGAAGCTGTTTCGGATGCCATGGCTGGAAGGATCATTCTTCTCCGCGACGTGTTCGCTCTCGAACACCTGCATGATCGCGCTGCCGATCCTCGCGATGCTGATGGGACAACAGGGAACGATCTACGGCATCCTCGGTGTGATCAACCTGATCATCGGACTCCAGGTGATGTCCCTGATCTACGACCTCAACCACGGTGCACCCGGCGAATCCCGAATCCTCGGCTTCTTCAAGTCCCTCGGGAAAGAGGTGTTCCAGCCCTACTTCGTCGCCCTCATCGTGGGCGTGGTGATCTCTCTCACCGAATGGAAGCTACCGAACACGATCGATACCACGCTGTCGCTCCTCGGCGCGACGACGGCACCGGTCGCACTCTTTGCGGTGGGAGTCGACCTCGACTTCGGAGTCTTCAGGAAGAACCTGCTCGCCATCTGTGGAGCGACCGTCTTCAAACTGATCTTGATGCCGATTCTCGCGTGGTTCATGTGCGAATGGGTCGGCCTGGGTCCCGCCTCGACCGTGGCGGTCGTCCTGTGCAGCTCGGTCGCCGCTGCGAAGTGCGAATACGGCGTGGCCAAGCAGAAGAACATCTACGTCGAACAGACCGCTGCGATCGTGGCCAGCACCACGATCCTCTCCTTCGTGACCCTCGCCTTCGTGGTCTACGAACTGGATCAGAAGTACCCCGACGTCTTCAAGATGAACAAGCACTTCCATTTCAACCCGAAACATGATTCGGCGGAACCGAAGCCGGAAGCCGCCCCCCCTGCCAAGGCGGCGTGGCTTCCGGAAGCGATGAACACCCACCGCTGCATGCACGAGGCCCTTCCTCGATTCATCTGGACGTGAACCCGGATCAGATGAACCTGGCCGCAAGCAGGCTGATTTGATTCAGGGGCCGCATTGCGCACCCCACTCGGCGAGCAGCAGAGCAAGATCCGCTCCGTTGGTGGTTCCGGAAGCATCGAGGTCCGTGGCACCACCTCCGCCCCAACCACCGAGCAGTTCGGCGAGATCCACTCCATCCACCTGGAGATCCTGATTGAGGTCGGCCACGCAAAGCGTGCAGGCACCAGTCTGATCGAGCACCACTCGTTGGGTGAAGACGCCGTCTCCAGCAGCCAGTTCGAGCACCACTTCCTGCAGGACGCCCTCGAGCTCGAGTGAAATCGCATGACGACCGTGGTAGGCACGAAACTCCATGGCGCCCTGTGCATCAGTCGCTCCCGAGGCCTCGGTACTCCATTCATCCATGAGTGACTGGTAGCGAATCCCGGACTCGGTCAGGGTCCAATCGAGATCCACGAGTGCGGCATCCGGTCCGTTGTTCAGGGACCCCGCCCAGAACCCCCACATCAGGATGCCCTCGACCGAGGGATGACTGAACGCCGCACGGTAGACGGTCTCCAAAGCGTCGGCGCGCTGCAGCTCGTCCTCGACCGGACAGTCGAACTCGGTGATCCAGATCGGCTTTCCCGCTCGGGCGAGGTTGTCCAGTCGCTTGAGCACGACCGCACCGGTCGGTGGAGTCGGGAAGTGTCCCTGGGCCCCGATGGCATCGACACTCGCGCCTGCGGCCTCCAGAGACTCGACTTGTTGCAGAATCTCGGTCTGTCGATTGCTGGTGAGGATGCTGAAGTCGTTCACGAACAACGCCACATCGGCATCCTCGGCTCGTACCTGCTGAAACATCGAGGATCGAATCCCCTCGCCGAGTCGATCCGCGAAGAAACGATTGGTGATCATCTCGTTGTTGACATCCCAGTGTTCGAAGACGTCGGCATATCGAGGAACGACGCTCTGAATGCGCTGACTGATCGCCTCCTCGAGTGCCGTGCCCGTGAGCGGCTGCACCCAGTCGGGGACTCGGATCGGATTCGCCCAGAAGACGCAGTGCCCTCGCATTCGAAGATCGTTCTCGAGGCAGAACTGCACCATCGCGTCCGCGTCCGCGTAATCGGGGGGACCGGAAGTGTTCTGATTCTGCCGCCACTTGGCGGCATTCTCCATGACCGCCCACTCGAAGTTGTCCGCGACGAAGTCGGTGTAGGTGGCATTGTTCATGTGGTTGCGATTGATCGCGGTCCCAAAGGCGAAGGCACGTCGCTCCTGGACGCTCTCGACTGCGACGCCGGGAAGCGGGCACCCCTGCCCGTCCACCACCTCGATTCGAAGGGTTCGCGTGCGCAGAGTCTCAATTCGCTGATTGGCTTCGGCCTGCCAGTCGCTCTCGAGTTCGATGATCGAGAGCGCATCGACCATGAAATCGATCCCGGGTTGCGGGCCGGAGACGTAAAAGCGAAGTGAATCGACGGCACCGACCGGTTCGTAGGTGAACGCACCCACGAACTCCCGCCACTCATCCGAACGCGCCACGCCCTGGGCCAGCAGGATCCACTGCGTCCCGGACTCATCGATCTTCCGGTACTTGAGTGACACCTGGTCGGAGTCTCCGGAGAGCAGGCGCACCTGCCCGCTCACCGCATAGGACCGACCGGGAATCAGCTGCTCCGTGACGAACTGCCCGACGCCGTTCCAGGCATCGGTTCGCTCGCGGACCTGAAGAGCGCAACATCCCTCGTACGCCAGAGCCTCGCTGGTCTCGAGCACCACCGGCCCCACCGGGACCCAGCTCCGGGAGCCGGACTCGAATCCTCCGTTTTCAAGCAACTCATCAGCCGGCAGCCCCGCACCGAACAGGGCTGTCAACAAGAACGGGATCAGAAGCCTTCGCTGTGTCATGAAAACACGCACCTTGATGAAATCGCACCCTGGAAGACCTCGGACGATGCAAGGAAGGAGGTCGTTACCAGAACCCTAGCAACGGGACACCCCGGAAGAAACCTGATTCAGCCTGATCAAGGGAAAAAACAGGGGCACAGGGCTCGATCTGATTCACAAAAGATCCGAACTGCTCAAAAACAAGCCTCCCACGACGGCAGTACTCTTGATATTCGATACCGTGAACGGTGGATGAAACGCCAGAATCAACTCATCACTCAACGCATGCACGACTGACTCAGGAAGCACACCGATGTCCAAGAACGACCAGCCACTCGCCACACCAACCGATCTCGATCCCGCTGCCACGAAGGATATTTCCGAGGCACTCAATCCCGTACTTGCCGATGTGTTTGCGCTCTACCTCAAGACCAAGAACTTTCACTGGCACGTGAGTGGACCACACTTCCGTGACTACCACCTGATGCTCGATGAACAGGGTGAACAGTTGTTCGACATGACCGACATGCTTGCCGAACGTGTTCGAAAGATCGGGGGCACCACCCTGCGCTCGATTGGAGACATCGCCCGCCGGCAGACCGTCAAGGACAACGATGCCGAATTCGTGGACCCCCTGGCCATGCTGGCGGAACTGTGCACTGACAACAAGCATCTGACTGCCTCGCTCAGGAGCGCCCACGACGTGACTGACCGGCACCGGGACATTGCCAGTTCCAGCTTGATCGAGAACTGGATCGACGAGACCGAACGACGCACCTGGTTCCTCTATGAAGCCAGCCGCAGCGGGGACAGCACCGGCCATTAGCGTGACGAGGGGTTCCTTTCGGGAAAAAAACCTGAAGCACAGCGCCACGTGGCGCTCTTTTTCGTGTCAGGAAGGTCAGGAGGGCCGTTTTTTCCCAAAGAGAGACATAATTTGAAAGACATGGGCGACAATTTGATTCTAGTTGTCAAAGTCTGAGGAACCTCCTCCAGCCTCTCCCCGTATGGACGTTCGCACGTGGAAGAGACGGGGCATACGAAGGAAATCTAAATGAGACTGAATTCGAACCGATTATTGTCGCCGGCTGTCGTTGCGGCCGTGCCATTGCTTTGCTCCAGCGTCCTCTACGGGCAGAATTCCATCGATTACCAGGCGACAGCGCAGTGGGAAGGTGGCTACAACGCCGACATCGTCCTGAAGGTGGACCCGAATGGAACCGCCTTGAATGGATGGGAGCTCTCCTGGATGGGCACCCCGGAAATCCTCCATTACTGGAACTGCGAATCGTCGGAGTCCGGCGGCCGAAGAATCCTCGAACACGTCTGGTACAACGAATCGATTCAACCGGGTGATTCAGTGGTGCTGGGCTTCACCGGAGTCGGAGATTGGCCGCCTTCACCGATGGACACCAGGATCAATGGCGTCCTGGTCGACGTCATGGTTGAAGGTGAACTCATGCAGCCGGGAGAAGCGGAAGCGGGCCCCTGCTCCGGTGACCTTGACAGCAGTGGAGTCATCAACGGCGCGGATCTTGCTTTGGTCGTGGCCAAATGGAATACCAGCGATGCTCTGGCAGACCTCGATCAATCAGGTCTGGTGGACGGTGCGGACCTGACCATTCTGCTCAGTCAGTGGGGCGAATGCTCCCAGGACGATGGCGATGACGGCGGTGGCGGCGATGACGGCGGTGGCGGCGACGGCGGCGACGGCGACGGCGGCGGCGACGGCGACGGCGACAGCGGCGGTGACGACGGCAGTGACGACGACCACGGTGATGGCGGTGGCCATGATGACCCCTGCATGGGCGAGTTCACGCACATCACCTGCTGGGGTGACTTCCACGACTCGAACAACAATTCGCATGCTCACGAACTGGTCGGCGGACGAACCGCGATCACCACCGAAGCACTGCTTGCCTACAACAACCTGCGAGCGTTCCTGGGACTTCCCGCACTGGAACTCGAGGACGTCGGTCAGTGGGCATTCGACGAATCGCTGACCAACAACAGTCAGGCCTGGGGTAATGACCTCCTCGGAGTCGGTCTGTACTACGCCATGCAGGGCGCGAAGGTCGGATGGATCACCGATGACGCCTATCGTCCGCAACTCCTCGCCGACATCCAGCGCACCGCGAGACTGGTGGAGGATCCCGACGAAATGCGGAACCTGGTGATGGATATGGTGCGTGACAACGGAATCGCGGGCTATGCCGACTACCTCGAACAGAACGGTATGGTCGACACCTTCATCAACACCATTAAGATGGAACCTCACTACGGGGGCTGGATGCACGGCCGTACTCATGGGTTCCGTTCGATCGAGGGCGTGGCAATCAACCACGACATCAACCACCTCACGGTGCTCAGCTGGGACCAGATGGAGCCGTTCATGAACGACACCTTCGACTGGCCGCAGTGGCCTGCCCTGGACGTCTCCGACTCCGGAGTCATCGAGTACTTCCAGAGCATGGTGGTTCTCGGGAACCCGGTTGGTGACAACATGTAAGTCTGAACTCAGACCGCATTGAAACAAAGACACCCCGAGCCCTTGGCGCGGGGTGTCTTTGTTCGTCACGTCAGTGGTGGAAGTCAACCTGGCTGATGGCGTGGAAGAATTCCATGAGGCAGTCCCGTTCGGGTGTCGGGGAACAGAACCTGTGATCGGGAAAGTGATCGTCGTGTCAAAGGTGCCACAAAACCGGGCAGGCAAGGGCCAGCGGGCCGTAAAGAACCGATATGACGAAACAATGACCATATTTGGCGTGCAGTTTTCCAGCTAGGATGCGATGATGGGGACACCCGACGGAAGGAACCACCATGACACTCTGGGCGAACTGCATCATTGGATCACTGATCCTTCTTGCCCCCCCCGGCGATGAGATCGAGTGCATCCCAACCAACGACGACGTCCAGGGCCCATTCTATCGAGAAGGCGCTCCCGAGCGAACAGACCTGGTCGTGGAAGTCGACGAACCGATCCTGTTCCTCAGCGGCGAAGTGGTCGGGTGGGACTGCCGACCGATCCCCGGAGCATGGATTGACTTCTGGCAGGCGAACGTGGACGGGGACTACGACAATACCAGCATCGAATTCTTGTATCGCGGACAGCAGTTTGCCGATGAGGATGCTCGCTGGACGTTGCAGACCAACATCCCCGCACCCTATCCAGGCCGACCGAAGCACCTCCACGTCAAGGTGCAGGGCGAGCTCTCGAACATCCTCACCACCCAGCTCTATTTTCCGAATGATCCCGAGAATGCAAGCGATCCGTTCTACGAGAAGAGCCGGGAGATCGTGGTTCTGGAAGAACTGCCCAACGGGGACCTGATCGGCACCTTCCAGTTCCAGCTGGAGGAACCCGGCTCCCCCACCTGCCCGGCGGACTTCGACGGCAACGGCACCGTGGACGGCCAGGACCTTGCCTTCATCCTCGCCTACTGGGGCCTGGACAGCCCGGTCTACGACCTCGACGAGGATGGCGTGGTGGGTGGCAGCGACCTCACGGTGGTGCTGGCGGCCTGGGGTAACTGCAACAATCGATGAACGGCTCGAAGGACACGTGCATGCAGGGCGTTGGACCGCTGATGTGGACGGCCGCGGTTTCTCTGAGTGCGCTGGCCTGCGCCGCGCCACAGGACGCGGCGAACGAGCTTCAGGACACCTTCATCCAGGTTCATGAGCGAATCGCACCCTCGGTGGTCTCGATCCGTTCGCTGCAGAAGATCCAGTCACCACCTGAGAACACCGCGCCCAACGAGGAGGGCGGCTGGGTGGTTTCGCTTGAGGAACCTCGGTACCCGGGCTACGCCGTGCTTGGATCGGCGAGCGGTTTCGTGCTGGATGCACGACGCGGGATCATTGCCACAGCGCGGTCTCCGCTCATGGGTCCCAACGGAACGCTGCCCGCCGCCTTCGACGTGGAGGGCCACGACCGAATCCACGTGATGGCTTCGATGCTCGGCGGCGAACCGACTCTGGACCTGCTCTTTCTCAAGATGACGGTGCCGGTTGATGGTCTGCAACCCCAACTGACTTCGATCAGCTGGGGCGAGAGTGATCAGCTCAAGCCGGGCAGTTGGGCATTCCTGGTCGGCGACCCTCCGGGGATCGACACCTTCTTCACCCCCTCGGTGCTCTCGGGGATCCCCCGCCGAGACTGCTACCAGGAGGACCTGCAGGCCTCCTATCTTCAGATTGCACGCATGATCCACCCCGACGCCCTGGGTGGTCCGGTCACGGACATCGAAGGTGCGGTGGTCGGCATGCTCATGCCGAGACGAGATCGACCGAAGATCGCTCCGGCGCAGCAGATCGTGCAATTCGCGTTGCCCGCAAAGATCATCCGGGAGATCGCCGCACCGATCATCCACCAGCGGTCCGTGGAGTCTCCGTGGCTCGGCTTCTCGGTGATGAGCCGTGAGGAACTGCGCGAGGAGATCGGCCCTCGCGCACTGTCGCAGATGAGCCGGCCGCCGGTGGGGATCTACATAGAGAACGTCTTCGAACCCAGTCCCGCCTTTGCCGCGGGAATTCGGCCGGGCGACTTTCTGACAGAATTCAACGGGTACCCGATCAATTCGCCAATTGAATTTCAGAAACACTTCTATCTTTCTGGGCCAGGCGCGACCGTCGAGGTCAGCACCTTTCGAGCTGGGACGGTGAAGAAGGCGATGCTCACGATCGGAACCCGGCCCGCCGAGGTGACGCTTCCGACACAACCCTCTGCCGATGCTGAATGACCACGACTTTTCAAACGATCAAATGAGTGGTCACAGCGCGTGGTGAATTGACAGACCACGGAAGAGCCTGAATAGTGGGGAACACTGCACATGCGCAGGCCAACACCTACCATGCTGGCTACAGTCCGTGTACTGCGGGGACCTGCAGACAGCGCTGATGCCCACGCCCTGAAAGGAAGATCAGATGATGAAGATGAAGACGATGACACTTCTGGTGACGTTGAGCGTCCTTGCATGCGGTGTCTCTGCTGGGGAACCGGGAAAAGCGGCGACGGACTCCTCTTCCGAAGCCATGCTCGTGGCGCAGGACTCCTCCGTCCCCAACCTCACGGAGTCCAGATACCGCAAACGAGGCATCATCATGGATCCGGTCGCCTCGGCCTTCGTCGCGAAGTCTGAAGAAGGCCAGTCCTCCGATCCCATCACCCCGGAACAGTTTCGCAAGGGGCTCGATGCGCTGCAATCGGACTACACGATGCCGGCGGACATTGAAATCGAGGACCGGGTGCTCAAGGTCGGACCCAGGGGCAGCACCCCGATTCGGATCTACCGAAAGAAGGGTGTGACCGGCCCCGCACCGTCGATCGTCTACATGCATGGAGCGGGTTTCGTGGGAGGGGGCGTCATTGCGCATGCCCGAATGGTCGGTGAGCTGGCACGTTGCACCGAAGCGGTGATCATCTTCGTGCGCTACACCCTGGCACCCGAAGCGACGTACCCCAATGCCCACGACCAGTGCTATGCCGTGCTCGAATACGTGCATGCGAATCCGGGAGAGTTCTCGACCACCTCGGATCACATTTCAATCGCCGGCGACAGTGTCGGCGGAGCCATGGCGGCCTCCTGCTCCCTTCGCGCGAAAGAAGAGGACGGCCCCGAGATCCGCAGCCAGATGCTCTTCTATCCTGCGGTCAACCTCGACGCGGATGCCCTCGATTATGGAAAGCTTCTCAACGGACCATGGCTCAGCAAGGAAAATCTCGAATGGGCGTGGACTCTCTACTTCGCGAACAACGAGAATCTGAAGGACCCGCTCATCTCACCCTACTACGCCAGTGTCGAACAGCTCACGGAGATGCCGACGACGCTGGTCATCACCGGCGACAACGACGTGCTGCATGAATCCGGTGAAACCTATGCCAAGAAACTGATCGAGGCCGGAGTGTCGGTCACCGCGAATCGATACTTTGGAACCATCCATGACTTCATGATGCTCAATGCGCTGTCCGAGACCCCTTCAGCCAGGGCTGCCCGCGCTGAAGCCTGTTTCTTCTACAACGACATCACCCACTGACCAACACCAAGTGAGATCCGACACGTGAACTACATCTTCAACGCAGACACCGCCAGCATCCTCGAGGAAGGCCCTGGTGGACGCATCCGCCTTCTGAGCAACGACGAACTCAAGGGTCTGACTCGAATGTCGGTGCTGGAACTGGACCTGAACCCCGGAGGCGTGGCGCTTCCGATGTGGCATGCCAATGCCGCGATGACCGGCTACTGCACCGGGGGCGAGGTGGTGGTCACCATCCACGGACCGGGTCAGACCGATCGATTCGGGGTGCGCTCGGGCGAGATCTTCCACATTCCGCAGGGCAGCGTGCACTCACTGGAAAACCACTCTGGGGAAGACGTTTCGTTGCGTTGCACCTTGAATAACGGGCAGCCGGAAACCTTGACACTGAGCAGTTCGGTCATTGCGACCTCGAATGAAGCACTGCAGTCCACGCTTTCAGTGGACGATGACTTCGCCCAGGGGCTCAGGGGTCCGGAAGTCGGAGGCATGCTTGGCATGCTCCACAACCCCATTGCCGTCGAGCCATCATTCAGCCACCACCTCAAGTTCAACATCGAGGGCAGTGACAAGGTCGTCGATGTCCGTGGGGGCTACCTGCAAGACGGCATGAAGGGCAACTTCCCCGCGCTTCAGGGTGGAGGCATTCTTGCCTTCGGCGTCAACCCAGGCGGCGCGGTCGAACCGCACTGGCATCCCAACTCGGATGAAGTCGTCTACATGACCAAGGGCCGGGTCAGGGTGATGCTGATGAGCCCGGATGGCACCATCGAACGTGCGGAGGCCGGGCCGGGCGAGGGCTTCTACGCGCCGACCTCCTACTTCCACAGCATCGAACAGATCGGCTCCGAAGCCGCCGAGGGAATCGCGTTCTTCAACAACGCCGACATGGTCTACATGGGACTGGGGGAGGCGGTCGGAGCCTTTTCGGACGACGTCCTCGCTTCAACCTTCGCGTCGGAAGCCTCCACCTTCAAGGCATGCGACAAGCCGGGCGGTCCACTGGTGATCGTGCCCGGTTGATCGTGTCCTGGATGGATCGAAGGCTCAATGCTCGTCGTCGTGCCCGTGCTGGGTGTGGGCCATGAAGATCGAGTGGTAGACGAAGATCCCCGAGAGCAGCGCAAGGAACACCATGATTCCCATGAAGATGTAGAACATGGTTGTCTGCGAGAGGGCTTGCGTGAGGGAAAAATACATCTGATGAGCTCCTGAGTATGCCGCAAGGCTACCTGATCAGGGGGGGTGCGTTCAAGAGGGACTGGACGGGAGCACGGGGAACCGGTATTTGTAGAGCCTCAGGAGACACTTCATGAGCCTCTTCCCGGTCCTTATCGACGCTTTCTGCCATCTGAGCACAGTCCTGGCGGAATACACCCAGCCGACCATCAACGAAGCCGACACCCGGCCGATCGCCACCCGCGCGTTCATCATCATTGGTGCGTTTGTGGCGATTCCGGTCGCGATCGCGTGGTTCATGTCGCGATGTGCCGAGATTCACGAAGCCAGACACCCCGAAGAGGCCTGAACTCCTCGCGCAGCGACTCGGAGCGGGTGCTGAATTTCGGGGTGCACCATGTTCTGCACAGTCTGCCGCCACAACCTGAGGGGGATCGCCCCCCAGAAGTGCTGTCCGGAATGCGGCCAACCGTTTGAACAGAGCGATCCCAGCACCTTTCGGAACACCCCTTCCAGGTTCGCTTCCAGTCCACCGAATCAGATCGGCCGACTGGGCTGGACCACGATGTTGCTTGCACTGCTGCCCGGGTGCTCGATCGGACTGCTGATCCTGAGCTGGCTGGCTGGCTGGGCACAGCTGGGGCATCAGCCCGTTCCCATGGTGGATGACCCGAAGGGCATTCCCGGCAGATTCTTCGGAGTCATGTACGTCCTCGGCATACTGGGGCTGATCTCGTTCTTTCCAGCGATCGCACTGACCGCGGTGGTGCTTGGCATCCAGACCGGGCGAGCAGTGCTCGACCGACGCCGCTGGAAGTCCTGGGCAGTGGTCGCCGGGACCAGCGTGGTGCTGGTGGGGACCGCCTGGTGGACGGTCTCGGGCGCCCTGCCCGGGCGCATCATTGAATGGCTGCTCGATTGAGCCGGCGCTCCGTACGACGAACCGGCATGGTGTTCCGATCGGAAGGGACTCCATCCTGATGGATCTGATCTATCATCATTCGATCGGAAGAAACCTGAGTGCGAGATCTGGTGCATTCAGACTCAGATACACCGGATACACCAAGTGAAAGGGAGTGACATGCCAGGATTTCTTGCCGGCATCACGGTCGGACTCATCATCATGCAGACCATGGTGCTTGCTCCGACGCTTTTCAGGACTCTGGAGATGGGGCCTGCGGGAACCTTGCTGCGAGCGCTCTTTCCAAAGTTCTTTCTGTTGCTGGCGGCGCTGGGGCTGATCACCCTGCTGACCTCGTTCGGCGCCAGGAACGGGTCGATCGCCCAGGCAATCCTTGCCGCGATCACCATCGCCCTTCCCCTGACCTGCTGGGCACTGATTCCGGCCACCAACCGAGCGACCGACCGTGGCGACACCGCTCGCTTCAAGAAACTGCACCTGCTCAGTGTGCTGCTGACGGTGGTGGTCCTGCTCGCGAACATCGCCATTCCCCTGGTCGGCGCAACCGAGTGAGCCCCAGCGAGGTCAGCCCAGTTCCCAGGCATCCCAGCGGACCAGCTTGGTGCCCACCGAGAAGGTCGGTGCCTGCTGCCCCTCTTGCGAAGACGCTTCCGGAGGTCGCTTGAGCAGGACTCGCTGGGGCGCCGCTTCGAAGGCCGCCTTGAGCAGTTCGTCGGGAGGCCCCTCGGGCTGCCCGGCATGCAGCAGTCGCAAGGCCTGCATCCCCTTGGGGGGGAGCGCACTTCTCCGGCGCCGAGGGGGGTACATGGGATCGAGGAGGATCGCCGCGGGCTTCCGGAATTCCTCCGGAAGGGCACGAAGCACCTGAACCGAGTCCCCGTGGACCAGGTGGATCCGTTCCTGAAGCTCGGGCTGCTGGACCCGGGCTCGGGCGTCCTCCAGCAGCTGCACCAGGATCTCCGAGCACTCGATTGCAAGGACCCGGCGCTCGAGGGCGGCCAGCACCGCCGTGTCCCCACCAAGGCCAGCGGTGGCGTCAACTACCGGACCCGGACAGCCCCGCAGCAACTTGACCAGAGGATGTCCGACGATCGACACCCCCTCAAGGACGGCACGAACCCCCTGCCCCGGCCGATCTCCGGGCATTCGAAGTTCTCGGCCGTCGGGCCCCTCTTCAAGGGAAATGGAGGGAGGAGGAATGGTCACGAATTCAAGCGTAACGAACCCACCGGAAGGGCGTACCATGGGAGGCCGGAGACNCNACCAGCATGACCGAATCAAGCAAGACCAGACTCGCCCCCATCTACGANAACGTCCTGGAGATGATCGGGAACACCCCGATGCTCGAACTGACCAAACTCGACACCGGGCCTTGCCGGTTGTTCGTCAAGATGGAATCGATGAACCCCGGCAACTCGATCAAGGATCGCATCGCGATCTCGATGATCGAGGCCGCTGAACAAAGCGGCGAACTCAAGCCCGGCGGGCTGATCGTGGAAGCGACCGCAGGCAACACCGGACTGGCTCTGGCGCTGGTCGGAAGCCAGAAGGGGTATGAAGTCGTGGTGGTGGTTCCGGACAAGATGTCCAATGAGAAGATCTCACACCTCAGAGCGATGGGTGCGGAAGTTCTGATGAGCCGATCCGACGTCACCCGCGAACACCCGGACTACTACCAGAACGTCGCCGCGCGACTCGCCGAATCACGACCCGGGGCCTTCTACATCAACCAGTTCGCAAACGAGGCCAACCGAGCCGCGCACTACGACACCACCGGACCGGAGATCTGGGAACAGATGAACGGCAACCTCGACGCCTTCGTCGCCGGAGTTGGTTCCGGAGGAACGGTGACCGGAGTGGGCCGGTTCCTCAAGGAACAGGATCCCTCGATCCAACTGGTGCTCGCGGATCCGACCGGTTCGATTCTCGAACCCCTGGTGAACGAGGGCCGGGAGGTCGAAGCCGGTTCCTGGATGGTGGAGGGAATCGGAGAGGACTTCGTGCCCGACATCCTGGATCTGGAACTGGTGGACACCGCGATCGAAGTCGACGACCGGGATGCCTTCCTCGCCGCACGCGAACTGCTTCAGAAGGAGGGAGTCCTCGCGGGATCGAGCGTGGGCACCCTGCTGACCGCCGCCCTGCGCTACTGCAGGATGCAGACCGAACCAAAGACCGTGGTGACCCTGATCTGCGATCACGGCGCCAAGTACCTCTCGAAGATGTTCAACGACCACTGGATGACCGACCAGGGCTTCATCGATCGGCCGAAGCACCACAACATCCGAGACCTGATCTCGCGCCGCCATCTCGACGGGGAAGACTACACCCTCACGCGCAACGAACCACTCGCCCAGGCGGTGCGGCGAATGCGCATGTACGACGTGAGCCAGATGGCGATCCTCAACGAGAAGGGGCGCGTCGAGGGCATCCTCGATGAATCCGACGTGCTGATCGCGATGACTCGACACAAGGCGGATCCCCACGCTCCGGTTTCGGATCACATGACGTGCACTCTGAACACCGTGACCCCGGACGCATCACTCGAGGAAGTTCTCGGGATACTCGAGAAGGACATGGTGGCGATCGTCACCGACGAAGAGCACTTCTACGGTTTGATCACTCGAATCGATGTGATCAACTTCCTGCGTCAACAGCTCCCCTGACCCCCCCACTTCGGAATATCGAACTCATGAACGACGATACTGCCCACATCTTCACCCGCTGCATCCACGGAGGACAGGAGAACTGCGAGGTGACGGGCGCAGTCATGCCCCCCATCTACACCTCGAGCACCTACGCTCAGGAATCCCCCGGAGTGCACAAGGGCTACGAATACTCTCGAAGCCACAACCTCACCCGGTACAGCTTCGAACGAGCGGTGGCCAGCCTGGAAAACACCGGGATCACCGAGGTCCAGGATGCATCCCATGGAGGGTTCGCCTTTTCATCCGGGCTTGCGGCCACGGCCACCTGCCTCGAGATGCTCTCGACTGGAGATTGCCTGCTGGCCATGGATGACATGTACGGAGGCACCTACCGATTGATGTCACTGGTTCGTGAGCGCAGCCAGGGCCTCAAGCCGGTCTATGTGGACATGTCGGATTTCAGCGCGGTGGAGGCGGCCTTCAAGGAGCACCAGCCGAAGATGGTCTGGGTGGAATCACCAACCAACCCCACGCTCAAGGTCTCGGACCTTGCAAGAATCGCGAAGATCGCCGACGACCACGGCGCCATTGCGGTCACCGACAACACCTTCTGCTCGCCGATCCTCCAGCGGCCACTGGACCTTGGAATGCACGTGGTGATGCATTCGGCGACCAAGTACCTGGGCGGTCACAGCGATGTGGTCGGAGGCGTCCTGGCAACTCGGGTTCCCGAGATTGCGGAGCGGCTTCGATTTCTGCAGAACTCGATCGGCTCGGTCATGGGGCCATTCGATGCCTACCTGTGTCTGCGAGGAGTCAAGACTCTGGGCCTGCGCATGGAACGCCACTCGAACAGTGCGATGAAAATCGCACGAATGCTCGAGAGCCACGACAAGGTCGAACGAGTGGTCTATCCGGGTCTTGAGAGTCATCCGCAGCACGAGGTCGCTTCCCGACAGATGTCACTTCCCAGCGGACCCGGCTACGGAGGCATGATCACCATGTTCCTGAAGGGCGACATCGAGACCGCTCGACGATTCCTCGAAACCGTGGAGTTGTTCGCACTGGCGGAAAGCCTTGGTGGCGTCGAAAGCCTCATCGAACACCCTGCCATCATGACCCATGCGTCGGTCCCCGAGGAGTCAAGGGCTGCACTTGGCATCAGCGATACGCTGGTTCGATTCTCAGTGGGCATCGAGGACCCCGATGACCTCATGGCCGACATCAGGCGCGCACTCGACGCCTGCTGAGCAGGGAACATCCTATGAAGAATCGTGCAAACACAATACGTGGCCTGCTCGCAGCAGTTTCAGCAGCCGTTCTCTTCACTGCATCCTGTGCGGGCGGATCCTCCGCACCACCAAGCCAGGATTCAGTGAATATCAGTCCACCACGGATGGATCTCAAGAAATGGATTGAGTTCTCAAAGCAGCCCAACGGGTTTCTGTACCCTCAGACGATGCTGTTCGACGCGGCCGGCACCTACACTGCTGCGCTTTGGACCGGTGGGGAAACCCGTGGTCGACCCAACCGATTGTTCCTCGAGGCCTATCGGAGCCATGCTGCCTTGCGCCACGGAATTGATCTGCCGATGGGAATGACCGCCAAGCTCGACGAAGATGGTCGTCGCAAGCGGGTCTCACCCAACGGGTATTACAACGATCCGCCCTTTCCGGAATTCGACTACTCCGCCCTGGTGCGTGATCTGTTCGACCGTTTCATGTATTCGGGAATGGGCCCAACGAACTTGGCCGGGGTCTACCTGACCGTCGATATCGAACACGGGTTCCCGGGGTATCGCTCATCGACCACCGCCCCCAGCGGTTCGGTACCAGGAGTGTTCCGATCCGGTGCGATCTACTACGACGCTCAGAATCCGGACAGCCCCCTCAATTGTTCGCGTGCAGCTTTTCTTGAAGGACAGCAACTGCAGATGCAGATGTGCAAACTCGCAGAACTGATCCGCCGCGAGTCGATTCGAAGGTTCGGATCACCCCCAATCGTGGGGTGGTACAACATGCTCTCGGTGCCACCTCGAATTCGAATCAACAAGGATGGCGAGATCGACGGTTCAGGCCGGACGCCTCTCAACGTGGCCTGGAAGGATCTGACACCCGAACAGCACAAGACCGTTCTCGATCGGATGATGGTGAACTGCCGACCCTTGATGCAAGGAGGCATTCTCAGGGCTGACGGAGTCAGGTATCCNGGACTCGACGCAATTGAACTCAATGCACTTCAGGTCATTCCTCTGAAGACAAAGGGCGCAATCGACAATCGGAACCTCCGAGCGACCGACCTGGGCCGAAGACTCAAGGCCGAGCGTGCCGCGGGTGCGAACATTCCCCCGGTCGTGGTGTCCAGCAGCTGGGCGATGACCGACAAACAAAATGCGGTAGAGGACGGACAGATCCTCTCGCAGGAACAGATCCAATTCGTGTTAATCGATGCGTATCGGGACCTTGACATCAGCGCTTATGTGATGTGCCAGTTCAACTGGTCNATGCTCGTGAGCAACTGCTTCAATCTGGAGCTGTCCAGCTGGGAGAAGATGACCGCACGAGGCCGAGGTAAGGCAGAAAAGGCTTGGGAGCACATCTGGAGCATCATCGCCCGGCGAGAGGGAACTGCAGGCCTCCCAGGGTACCGGCCGACCGCCCAGGCAACCATCGGGAATGGCGGCTTCAGCAACGACATTTCCATACGCAATATCTGGCTGCAGACGCTCTGCAGGTTCCTCCAGACCTCGTTTGGGGACGGAATGAGCCAGGCGTGCTCGGAACCTCCGATCGGTCGTTAAACCCCGAGTCCGCTCATTGACCACGAAAAACTAGGGACGAACCGGGCATCAGACCGTAAAATCCAGATGCCATGACCAACAAAAAAGAACACGTCGAAGCGGCTCACAATTCCAATACGACCTCATGGGCACGATGGCTGGGGGTACTGGGATTGGCCGCCGCGGTCTTTGCGTCACTGATGCTGAGCCTGGTGGCCTTGAGCATCATCAAGACCCTCCCCGGCTGCGGACCCTCGAGTGGATGCGACAAGGTGACCTCGGGGGTGTGGGGCTCGATTCCGGGACTCAACTGGCCGGTTTCCTTCATCGGCCTCGCGTACTTCGTCGGCCTACTCGTCGCCTGGTTGAAGGCTGCACCGTCACGAAACCTGCTCCTGATCATGCGATTCGGCATGCTCTGCTCGATCGGATTCGTGGTGATCATGGTCAGTGAAGGATCCTTCTGCAGGTGGTGCGTGGTCTCGCATGCCGGCAATCTGGTCGCCTGGCTCTGCGCCGAATGGATCCTTCGAGGCTCCAGATCGTCGAACTCCGAGGGCGGGCGAACCGCAGCTGTCTCCTTCTGCGTGGTGACCGTGGTGCTTGCAATCCTGCTGCCCATCCGCAACGCACAGGAATCGAACCGGAATGCACGAGAGCTGGCGAAGAACCAGTCGGAGATCGCTGCCGGACCCGCGAATACGGAGTCGCTCTCAAAGCTCGAGACCAGCAACGTGATCGGACCAGCCGACGCCGCGGTTAAGGTGGTGCTCTTCACCGACTACCAGTGCCCGGACTGCAAGAAGACGGAGAATCTGCTGACACAGGTTGCAAGGCAACGGGACGACATGTCCATCGCCATCAAGCACTACCCCTACTGCATGGACTGCAATCCAAAGGCGAACTTCACCTCACACCCGAATGCGTGCTGGGCGGCACGAGCAGCGGAAGCGGCGATGATCATCGGCGGGCCAGAAGCTTTCGAGAAGATGCACAACTGGCTCTTCGAGGTCAAGGGTGCCTTCACGAAGGACCAGCTCGAACAGGCACTCAATCGCATGGGCTTCGACCCTGCGTCCTTCAATGAAATCATGACCAGTGACGCAGTGCTCGCGGACATCCAGCAAGACTGTGTCGATGGCTACGATCTCGGGATCTTCTACACCCCAATGATGTTCATCAACGGGGTTGAGTACAAATGGTATTACGGTGGAGGCGACATCAACAGCGTCCGCCGGACCGTGGACATCGCCGCAAAGTCCAATCAGAATTCAATCGTGCCGGCGAGCCGATCACAGAAACTGTTCGAGGACTGGAAATCAGGTCGCAAACGAGGAACCCCAGGCAATGCTCTGGAATCCTGGCGCGGTACCGGGCCGGTCGAAATCGTGATCTTCGCCGACTACCAGCACGACTCGGCAAAGCAGGCGGACCAGATCATGCGAACAATGCTTGAAAAGGGCATGCCCATCCGATACGCATGGCGACATGCTCCATTCGAGTACAGAGGTGAAAACCCCTGGCTCGTCGAGGATTCGAAGAATCTGGCCCGCGGGGTCGAAGCTGCCAGGGAGCTTGGCGGCGACGAAGCCCGTTGGAAAGCGCATGACTGGGTGATCTCCAATGGTGGGCGGCTCAATCGGGCTCAAATCGCCCAAGGCATCGCCTCGGCAACCGGACTCCCTGAAGGATCACTGCTGGAAAAGATGGGGTCCGACAAACTGCGCAACAAGCTGCTCAAGGATGCCAACGAAAAGAATCGGACGTGGAGGTCGCACAGTCCACTCGTCTTGATCGAGGAACGGAACGTCCCTCGATGGCGCGATCCAACGATCGATTCTCAGGGTTTTCTCGAAGCCATCGTCAACTCCGCGCGCGAGGAACAGATGCAGAAGCAACCCGCAGGCAGCAGCGGTTGAGCTCGGGGTGAATCGATCTGCGGGTTGATCACTGATCCAGGGAAAGCGGACGCTGCGACCAACCCCCCCCACGCCAATAGGGCCGATCGGCATCAGCGCCGAGCAAGGCCCCCAGGTCGACAATGTCGATGATGGTCAGGGGAGCCCCCCCACTGGCCAGCAGCTCAGCCGACCAATTGAGCCCCGGCCGGTCAAGCACCGTCCATTCCACCAGCAGCTGCCGAGTGAGTTCGGAGCTGATCCCGATGGGGCTTCTGGACTCCAGCTTCTCAAGGAAATCGACAGGGTCCAGACCGAGCAGATCTCCGTATTCGAAGAGCAAGGAGCGAACCCCGGGAGACTTGAGCAGTTCTCGTGCCCGCTGAATCTCACCTGAACGTACCGCTCCAAGCATTTGCCCGAAGCGAAACTGATCTTCCTGAGAGGAAAACGAGCTTTGCTGATCGCGTCCCTGGAAGAGCCTCTCCTTGGACAACAGATTGGCCGCAATCTGCAGGCGCTCCTTCTGAATCGGATCGGTGGAGAAGTACCCAATGGCGAGGATGGAAGACTGGCCCAGCTGATCGAAATCAAGCTGCCCCGCAAGCGCGAAGAGTTCAAGAGCGAGTAATCGCTCCTCGGGAGTCGTTCCGGTGTCCGCGATCTCTTCTGCCAGCTCGAAGTATTCAAGTGGTCGGCTCGGATCCAACTGTTCCAGCCGGTCGACCCACGAGGAGATGTCCGTGACCGAGGAAACCAGACACGCAGGTGTCCATACCAGACAGACAATCCGTACGAGCCAGACAGGGAGAATGGGTATCACAACGCACCTCCATCACGGATTTCGAGCCGGAGTCCTATGTAGTAGGCGATCGCCTGCTCAAGCAGAATCATCTGCTCCAGAACGCCGAAACAGTCGGTGACTGAATTCGTGAGTCGGGAATGATGCTCGGAAAGTTCCGTTTCGAGTTCCGGACGAAGTGCCGCCGTGAGGTAGGCAGACAGATCCGCGATGAGGAACAGCTCGACCACCACCCGTTGCAACTGACTGGTCGCTTCCGATTCGTGGAAAACGGTCTTACGATCGATCTCGCCAAGAGTTGCCGGGATCGAAGAGGAAAGAACGGAATCACGAAGCTGATCGCGGAGGAATTCCGCATACTGCTCCAGCAGTTGCTCAGGCTGTTCATCCAGTCTGACCGCTATGCGGCCATCGGTGATCAGCTCGAGCCGCTGAACCAGACCTGCGGCGTACCGAGCCGCGAGATCCTCGATGTCGTGGAGGTCTGAACGCTGCAGCAACCAGGCTTGGCGTACCAGTGCCGACCGAACCCGAATGGGCCAGAGGGTCGCATCACGGGGCGGCAGAGGGTCATCAGTGAGCAGTTGGATCAGGAACTCATGGACGTCTCGTGTCCTGCGACCGGAGAACTCGTTGAGAAGTCCGATCATGATGTTGGGACTGGATCCGAAATGTTCGAGGATGAGCTCCTGGGCTATGGCCCGAGTACTCGGATGGTACTTGAGCGCCGCACCCGCAAGAGTGGTGGCATCCTGGGGACCGATGATTGCAGGGGGAAATTGACGAAGCTCGCGAAGGGCCTTTCGACGTTCGGCCAGGCTGCCTCCCGCGGAATTCCACAAACGGCTCCACACACCGTCCATCACGAATCGGGAGTCCCCGATCAAATCATCACCCTCGGGAACGAGCTGGGCGCCATCGAGACGTCCATCAGGTCGCGGTGGGTTTCGCCAAAGTGCATTCGCTTGATCAAGACAGGTACGACCTACATCCGGAGCGTCCTTCCAAAAGGCCTCGGCGGCGGCAGAAACCAAGCTGCTGACCAGCAATCTTCTCATCAGCGCAAGATCGCCACGCACATTCGATCGGGTCAGACGCATCAGCTCCTGAAGCTGTGCGTGGTCACTCGCGTCGATCGGAACGCCGGTTGATCGAGCTCCCGGGGCAATTTCTGGTCGGGTGGATTCGATCCGATCCAGGACGACCGCACGCAGGTCGAGATCGGCACCACTCGGGACCAACATGGAATCGTCCCACCAGCTGGAAGGATTCAGAATGAGAATCAGATTGGTGAGGATCTCGAGGTTTTCAGAAGAGATGCGGGGATTCTCGAACCACTGCTCTAGATTGAGCAGGAGCAGTTGAGGATCGGACGTTTCCATGGACCAATCCACTTCGGAAACCAGACTTGCAAGAAGTCTGGTCGAATCGGAGTCTGGAGTGAGGGAATCTGATTCAACCAGCAGAAACGTGATCGAATCAAGCAGCGCTGATTCGAGCACTGCATCCTGAAGGAGTGCCCCTTGAGCGAGTAACCAGTATTCCAGGAGCGGTCCGATGTCGGAATTCGGTCGGTCTGACTCTTCCAGGAGTAAAGCCATCAGGTCATCGAGGTATCGGCTCGCATATCGATCGAATGACGCCTCGATTCCGAAGGTCCGCACACCCAACCCACGCGGTGGTTCGATCATGAGACGCCGAACACTCTCACGAAGCTGACGGGGCTGACTTTGATCATCCAAAATCGTTCCGAGAATGCCCTGGACCCAGCTTCTCGACCAAAGTTGTTCGGCGGTATTGACTCGATTCATTCCGGCCCCGTACTGGCCGAGGATTTGCAGTAATTGTTCGCGGGCAACGAAATCAGGAGCGGCCAGCAGCGGTTCACGTGTGGAACGAACCAACTGGTAGCGAACATTGGGTGCCAGCAGCGGCCACACCGAACCACAGCGAGCGAGCAGATCTGCAAAGGACTGGGTGATCGTTTCATCGAGTGAGCCGGAAGTACGGAATATTCGTTCGGTCAGTTGATCGAACTCCGTCCGCCACTCCAGAGCATCAAGCGAAGCGGGTCGTTCCGGTACCGGACCCGATGGACTGAAGGCCGGGTACGACTGCCAGGCAATTCCGATTGAAGCAATATTTCGTTCCGGGGTCGGCGCGGGTGAGACGGAGCCCTTCTGGTCTCGGGCGGAACCTGTGGCCTCCTCGGTTGGTGAAGCGATCACGGCCGAGTCTGAATCTGAGGAAGTGCTGCGGACAGAGTCACCGGGGAACCAGAGCAGTGTCGCTCCCAAAATCAGCAGTCCCAACACCAGTACCACGAGGATCAGCCAGTAGAAGGAATGGGATTCCACGTTGGCGGCGCTTCGGAATCGAGATTCCAGAGCCGGTGCGACTTGCGGGGAGGTGGGTTGGAGTGAATCGACCGGCCGAGGGGCCTGGGCTGCTGGCGATCCAACCGGAGCGATGGCGGTCGCGACAGACGTACGTGAAGGGGTTGACGAGGGCCGATGCTGGATGGTCCCTTTCGGTTGGAGCAGTGCAGCAAAGCCTCCATCATGCAGCAGATCGGACAGACCCCGAATGATGCGCATGAATACGGTGGGCGAAACCTGATGCTTTGCGGCAAGGGCCACCAGATGACCACGACTTGAGGGATTCCACCCACCGTGACCGACCAGGATGGAAAGAATCTGACGATCAAAATCGGTGATACTCAGTTCACCCGGTGCGGATGAAGTGGTCTTGGGGGGGGTGACGGAGCGAGCCAGTCGGAGTGCCGCCTCGATGAGTGCGGTGCGAAGAGCGATCGCTTCAGGAGCTTTCCCGGCGGGATGACGATCGAGATAGCGCAAACGTTCCTGCAATGCAGAACGCACTTCGCTTTCGGAAGCCCGACGACCGGGGGTCAGCGCCAGCAGCTGGGCATCGGAGACGTCGGCACCAAGGCCAAGAAAACGCTTGAGAGGTGGATTCGTCAGGGGGCACCTCCCCCTGCAGGGCCCAATCCTTCATGAAGGGCGCGAAGTCTGTCTCCCCAGGGAGGAAGACCGTAATCAGGATAGAACACCTCGTGCTGATCGAGGATCTGCCGAGCTCGGTCGGGGTCACTGCGGGCAAGTACTTCGAGAAAGTGCACCTTGCTTTCAAAGAATTCAGGAGTGGCTTCAGGCGCAGCATTCATCAGCACCCTCCAGGATTCGAGTGCCTCGACGTCATTGCCCAGAGCCAAGGCGGTGCGTGCCACCCCCCCCAGTGCACTCTTGTCCCGTGGACGAGCCTCGAGCAGTCGCTGGTAGAGCGCGAAGGAACGAAGAAGCGCCTCACGATCACCCACACCTTCAAACCGATTTTTCTCAACCCGGGCAAGGGTTCGCACTAACTGCCAGGCGTTGGAATCCTGCAGCATTGGGACGGTCGGTTCGGGATCAACCAGCAGCGCGACCCCTTCACGAATGACTTCGGACGCGGCTTCGTGCGCTGGAGTCCAACTCCCCTCCGGACGAGCATCGAGGTCCTCCTGGGCAGCGATGATCAGCAGCAGCGCCGCCCGCCGGACGAAAGGATCCTCGGGCTGGTCTCGCAGAAGCTCGAATCGCTCGTGCAACCGTGTGAAATCAGGAAGGGGTTCACGAAGCAGGACTTCGATTCGTAAGGACTCGTACTCGAGTTCACGATGCTCCAACGAAAGCACACCGGATTCGATCGCTGCATCCAGGGTGGCCAGGACCTCCCGAGCAAGCTCGAGATCAGGCTCAGCCAGCTCGAGTGAAAGTCGTAGGAGACCAACCAGAAGACTCAGGTCGCGAGGATCGACAGCTCCGTCGGGACGAAGAATCTCCGGTTGACCGACCACTGAAAGGAAGCGAAGGGCGAGCGCTTCGCGTTGCGACCGGGGTGCGTTCACCCACTCTCGGTAGAGGATTGCCGCGGCCTTGCGCATCGCGACTGCGGCAGTGGCGGGATCAGTGGCGGGCTGAAGCAGTTGTTCCGCATCTTCGAGGGTGTATTGCCGGGTCTCCTCCATTTGCAGCAGTCGAGCCGCCTGGGAGCGGGGATGGGTTGGATACTCGGCGAGCAGGCGCTCGATGAGGATTATTCGGCGCTGCTGGAGTGCCGGATCTTCGGGTACACCAGGAGATCCCGGTCGAAGCAGAGCAATCGAATTCCACAGCAGATCCGCTGCGCCAGCGCCGTCAGCGAAGTTCGCTGCAGATTCGAAATCAAGTGAGGCCGGTAGTGGTCGCTTGAGTAATTCATTCATGGTGGCACGCAGGAGTAAAAGCTGACCAGTGAGCGCGGAATCTGTTTCATCGGCTTCGAAAGCGAGTGCCGCATCCAGCTGTTCCAGTGCGGCAATGGCCTCGTCCGCCGCAGCCTGATTCTCACCTGCTTCCTGAAGACGGCGCGCCTCCAGGACAAGATTGCATCCACGCATGAAGTGCCCGAGAGCACGGTCTTCCGGCAGCGACTCCAGCATGAAACCACGCGCAAGTCCGATGACTTCTTGTATCCCTTCCTGATCAATGAGCTGCCGCAGCAGGACGGGAACCAGGGCTGCCGCCTCAGGATCTTCAGCCGCATCGTCCAGGGCGTGCAAACAGACGATTCGCAGGCATTCGGCGGGAACGTCGGGACCAAGTCTGTCGAGGATCCTGATTGCGTCGGAGTAGCGACCGCTTTCATCGCTGCTCAACAACAACGCCAGACGGTAGAAGGGAACCTGAAGGCGAGCTGATTCAGCGGCGCTCGGAATCGAGACCAGATCGAGCCAGGCCCCTACCGTCGCATTGGAGGTTTCCGGAGCCTGGGCAATCGCCATGCCGATGATCAACTCTGCGTACCAGTCCTCACTTCGCCGCTGTACGGAGATTTCATTGTCGTTGGGAACCACGAAGGGCGAACCGTCACTGGACAGCAACGAGGCGAACATCCGTTGAGCAGTGTTGGAATGCGATACCTGGTTGTTAAACCAGCCGAGGTAGGCATGGACCCATCCGCTGAGGCTTCGCACCTTGCGCAAAGCATCCTCGAGTTCGTCGAAGGAACGCGTGCGCTCTTCGACCTGGGAACCCTGAGCCTCTCGGAGGTCCTGATTGGCCTTTCTGGATCGGGCGTTCGACCGCTTGAGCAGCGCATCGATCCGGACTGAGAGATCCAGTATCGAGTCGATGAGTGCCTTTTTCTCCACGGCCGGTACGCGTCCCAGAACGATTTCGTTCAACGAACGAGTGATGAGGGAACGCCATTCCGAGGTGTAGAGATCCAGACGAATCGGATCCCCACGCTGGGTACTGACGTTCTCAAGAATGATTCCACTGAAATCGTTCAATTCCTCGAGAAAGATCTCGTCCGTCGCTTCGGCAAGCAGCTTGCCATAAAGCGCGAGCAGTTGATCGGTGACCCGTTCCCGTTCCTCCTCGTCGATGGATGAAACCTGCAGCCGCTGCTGCAAGGCATGCATTCGAAGTCGATCCAGACCGAGTTCATCGAGCCAGGCGGCGATCGAATCCTGCCCCGTCGCACTGCGAGGTGACCACAAGAGCGTTGATCCCAATACGACGAAGACGAACAGGCGTGAGCAAAATGAGGCTCCGACCATCGCTCACCCACCCTCGGGAACGTAGGTCACGCTTGAAAATCCGGCATCACGACCGGCTTGCATCGCAGAGGCCGCAAACCCGACGGTGGGTCCGGGGTGAACTCTGATGAAGAGGCCCGAGTCCAGCTGGAGCTGGCTCAGTGCGACACGCAGTGAATCCGGATCACGAAACAAGCGCGAACCCAGACGATATCCCGGAATCGAATCGACCAATTCAACGTCAATGATCTGTGGCTGGAAATCCTGATTGGCACCGGAGGCACTGGTCTGATCCGGCTGGAGATTGGAAGACAGCTGGTCTTCGGGATCCAGTACCACGATGGTGAGTAGAAAATAGGCGAGCAAGAGAAATGTGCAATCGATCATGCTCGCCATGTTCAGGGTGAGTCGTTCGTTGCGGCGTCGATTGTGACGAGTCTTGATTCGCAAGCGGGTGATCCAATGAGGTCAGCGAGAGGGACTGGTTGCGAGGCGAATACCGGACATTCCGGATTGCCGCAGGATGTTCATGACTTGGTTGAGACGTTCGGCGGGCGCATTTCGGTCGGCCCGGATCAGGGGCCTCGGAGAACCACCGCGCGAGCTTGAAGCGCCGGAGGTCGAGAGCGCGAGGACCTTCAAACGCTCCAGCGAGATCGGCTCGTCGCCTTCGATGAGGGTTCCGTCCGCAAGCAGGTTCACGATCAGTCCTGCCTGGTCGGTCTGAGCAATCTGTTCTCCGTCTTCGAGTGGGAGATCGAGCTCGGTTCGTGCATCCTGCACCAGCTGCATGGTCCACAGAAAGAAGATCAGCAAAAGGAACACGATGTCGATCATGGGGGTCATGTCGAGCAGAAGAAAGGTGCCACGTCGCTTGGAACGAGAAAGTCTCAACCTTCACCCTCCGAACGAGCCGCGGTGGCCGCGGCGATTCGTCCTGAGGGGCTGTTGGAATCAGGAACCGGCGCCTGTGCGGACTCCAGAAGCATGGTCAGGGTGTCGAGCTTGCCACCCGCATCGGCAGCGATGGCGTCGATTCGGTTGCGAAAGTACGAATAAAGAATGACGCAGGGAATCGCAACGATGAGGCCTTGCATCGTCGTGACCAGAGCCAGACTGATGTTGGCCGCCAGTTGCTCGTGGTTTGTTGGCCCACCACCTCCACCTCCGATGGTCGAGAAGGCGCTGATCATTCCGTAGACCGTACCCAGGAGGCCGAGCAGCGGAGCGATCGCCCCGATGACCCCCAAGGCATCAGTCGAACGATAAAGTCGTTCGGTCTGCTCGGCACCGGCGTCCTCGATGGCCGTCTTGATTTCAAAGGCACCGAAGGGTGATCGAAGAAACCGCGTCAGTCCTGGAGCAAGCACCCGAGTGAAGAAACTGTCGTTGACCGGCTGCAGGCAGTATTCAAGCGCCTCCTCCGAAGAACCTCGGCTCAAAAGTTCCTGGAGGTCGTCGATCTGTTCATCCGGAACCAGTTGCGATTTACGAATCTGAATCGCGTGAATCACCACCAGGACCAGGGCGATCACCGAAAGAAGAATCAGCAGATAGCCGATCACGCCACCGTCGGTGACGAACTTCAGCAAAGTCGATCCACTTCCCGTCGAGGGAGTGGCGGCAAGGAGCATTGACTGGAACTGGTTCATGGGATCTATCACCTGGGGTCTTCCTCGGACGACACGTCCGATGATGAGGTATCAGTGCCAAGGACAACCGGCAGAAGAGCCGGATCAACCTTGAAATCAAGTCGTTCGATCTCCTGACGAAGCACCGCTGCCTCATCGATTCGACCATTTTTTTCCAGGGCATCCGCACAGACCTCGATTGCGCGCACCGAAAGTGCGGGATCATCATGAAGATGAAGCGCTGGAATTGAAAGCAGTTCGAGAAGCGCGACGTCTAGCGAGGAATCCTGATCGAGAATCCCTGAGACACCCATGAACCAACCACGCCATGAATCCAGCGGAGTACCAGCGGATCGAGTGCGCAACAGGGATTGGAAGCGATCCCGGGCGACGGAACGTTGCTGGGGATCAGAGGCTCCGGTGGCGATCGCAGCCGACAGCAACGCGGCTCCGGAGAGATTCGTCGATTTGGCGGGGATGCCCTCGGCCAGAAAATCCGGTGGGTCGTGCATTCGGGCATAAGCACGGGCGATTTCCGCCACCACGGGATCCGGGCTGCCAAGCCAGCGATCCAGTAGAGACCGCATGGACTTGGAATCGAGGTTCCCCTGGGTCGGGATCGGTGCCAGACGAGGAACAAGCCAGAGCTGTTCGTCGAGGACCGGCGGCATCTCCTGGTATCGATCTGTGCTGAAGCCGGCGCGTCGGAGCCGAACGGTCTCCAGAGCAGCGGGAAGCAGGGCTTCGATGGCGCCGGAGCGGAGGCGGCTTCGCAGAAGGCCTTCAGCAACGATGAGTCCCATTTCGCTTCCGTTGAGATCTGAAGCGAACAGACCGAAGTGCCGTTCGAAAAGAGGCGCGGACAAGGTCCGATCACCTCTTTGAAGTCGAGAGCGCGCGCGCCAGAGGTCGGTGGCAACGGGCTGCCATCGAGCCCACTCGGCCGCAAGGACCGGATCCTCGATTCCCTCGATGGAGCGAACCTGATCCCAGGCAAGCAATCGACCACGCACGGGAGCTGGCATCTCCGCCTCTGGACTGGATCCGGAGGGGGAATCCTCTCCGGAAGGGGCGGGCTCGTCCGGATCAGGGACAAGGGAATCATCTGATTCGTCGGGAAGCTGATCCGGGTCAGAGATGAGATCATGGTTGATCAGCCGCACCCCACCGGTTTCGAAGGCAATGTGATCGACCTCGAGTGATCCCAGTTGATCGCGAAGGTAGATCGTCTCCGCCAGAGCTCCGGGACAGCCCAGTACAACTGAGAGCAGCACAAAGCAATGAGTAGGGTTCATGGGCCACCGCCTCCTCGCGCCGGATAGCGGATGCATTGACCACCACTTTCACGCGCGATCTTCTCCAGTGGCATCAAGGCTGCTCCCCCGCCGAGCGCGATGGTGTTGATCACCACTTTTCGCCCTTTCTGATTAAGGGCGGCGATCTTTTCAGGTACGTCTAGATCGAAGATCCCGTCGGTGAGGAAGTAGATCACGTCGGGTCGATTTCGAAGCGAAAAGATCTTCTGGAATGCTTTGTAGGGCTCGGTACTTCCGTCAGGGGTACGCTGGGCCAACCAGGTGATGAGGCGTTCTTTATTGCGGTCATTCATCGAAAGCCAGCTCTTCTGAAACGCTGGCGCCTTGAGACTGTCCAGGCTTCCCGCGAACAAGAGGGTGTAGACCTGGACGTAGTCAGGCAGCCTGCCGATGGTCGCGGAGAACTGCTGGACCGCAAGATCGAACTTCGTCAGACCCGTACCGAGATCCTCGCGCATCGAGATGGGATTTCGCATCGAGGTGGAAAGGTCAATGATGAATCCGAATCGTCGACCCCGGGACCCGATCCCGAAGAAGGAAGCCGAACCGAGCAAGCCTGCATCGGAGTTGGTCGATTCGGAGAAACCCACCACGCCACCCGGGGTCGGTGCCGAACCGTCGACGTCCAGTTCGGTCACTGCAGCAGAAGCCATCTGATCATCGAGGTTCGCCAGCATCGAGCTCAACGACTCATCCACCTCAAGTTCACTGGCGGTGACGTCTTCAACTTGTATTTCCTCCTGCATCTCCTGCAACTCGGTGGAGGAGAGGACGGTGAACTCGATGCCCTCGTCCTGGTCGAAGCCAGAACCAGAACCTCCGAGGTGGTAGCTTGCGAGGTACGCGATGATCAGGAGGTGGAAGGGAATCGAGACCGCCAGGCCCAGAAGCACGAGTTTTCGAAAGTCGCGTTTACGACGCACCTCCCGCAGCTCCTCAAGCTGGCCACGCAACGACTCGGTCTCCGCCTCAAGGTGCGATATCTGGGTCGCCATGGATTTGGGAGGGATCTCGTTCACTGTGTACCATGAATACGCAAGAGGGCGGGGTTCTTGTTCCCGCACGAAGGATATTCTAGGGTGTCCGTCCGGCATCAGAGATTCTCGCGGGACCAGTCTGGGCCCGTTCCAGCCTATGATCCACTTTACGGCCCCTGTTGAGGGGATTCAGTACCGATGAGGCATGACCCATGAGCACGAAACGACATCGAGTGGTCCTCAAGATCAGCGGCGAAAGCTTTGCCGCCAAGGGTGAGCTGGGCATTGCTCCGGACGAACTGATGATCATCGCCGACGAGATTGCCGAAGCCCAGGAACAGGGCATCGAGGTCGCAGTGGTCGTTGGAGGAGGCAACATCATCCGGGGAGCAGCTCTGGCGACCGGAAGCGGGTTCGACCAGTCGACCTCCGACTACATGGGGATGCTCGGAACCGTGATCAACGGATTGGCGCTCAAGGAAGCTCTTGAAAGTCGAAACCACCAGGCACGAGTGATGAGTGCAATCAACCTCAGTTCGGTTGCGGAACCCTTCATCCGAGCCAGGGCCCTTCGGCACCTCGAGAAGAATCGGATCGTGATTCTGGTGGCGGGAACAGGGAACCCCTTCTTCACCACCGATACCTGCGCGGCCCTGCGGTCGATCGAACTGGGCGCGGACATCCTGCTGAAGGCCACCAAGGTGGACGGAATCTACGACAAGGATCCAGCTCAGAATGCCGACGCGACCAGATTCGCGACCCTGACCTTCAACCACGCAATCGAGAAGCAGCTGGGGGTGATGGACCTCACCGCAATGACGATGTGCATGGAGCACAAGATGCCCATCTGCGTCTTTGATTTCAAGACCAAGGGAAACATCCAGCGAGTGGTCTCTGGAGACACGAGCATTGGCACCCTGGTCACTCACGAAGATTCAACCGCGGGCGTCTGACGGAATGAATCATTCCTGAACATGCCCTCAACGACACGGCCTGGAGACAGCAATGGAAGTCGACGAAATCCTCCTCGAATGCGAGGAACGCATGGAAAAGACGATTGAGTACCTCGGTAATGAGCTGAAGGGGATTCGTACGGGCCGGGCGAGCACCGCCCTGATTGAATACCTCAAGGTCGACTACTACGGGGCCTCGACTGATCTGAGAGAACTCGCGGCAGTGAGCGTTGCCGAAGCGACCATCTTGATGGTCAAGCCGTTCGATCCCGGGGCGAAGAACGAGATCATCAAGGCAATCGAGAGTGCGGACCTTGGGCTCAACCCCCAGAGTGACGGAAACACGATCAGAATCAGTGTCCCCACCCCCACTGCCGATCGCAGAAAGCAACTCGTCGCCCAGGTGAAAAAGCTGGGGGAGAATTCCAAGGTGGCGCTGCGCAACGAACGCCGAGATGCCAACAAGAACCTTGATGCCGCACAGTCCGAACACAAGCTGGGTGACGATGAGATCAAGGGCGCCAAGGAAAGCGTTGATGACTCAACCAAGGCCTGCAACAAGAAGATTGATGACATGGTGACCCGAAAGGCCACCGAGATCGAGGATATCTGAGTTGACGGCTCCGATAACAATCGTGTTTTACAGGAACTGAACGACCGCCTCGTGCCCGGAAGCAGATTGGACCGGACCCGAAGTTGCCGTCCCTCAAGATGGTGCCACCCTGTTCTCTACACCCCCAAGGTGATGAGAATGAGAAGAGGGAACCACCATGCGCATGCATGTTCTGACACTGTGCATTCCGCTGATCGCAGGCGCAGCTCTGCAAGCCGATGCGATCAACGATCCATTCAAACTGGAAACCCACCAGATCACCTCCCAGGTGTCCTATTTCGTATACGACGCTCAGAACAGCGAGAGCTTCACACCTGCATCGCATTCATGGGAGAGCTCTGGATCCATGGTCGGTTTTCAAGACTGCGCCTCGATGAAGGTCATCAACGAGGCTGCGGACCGAGAGCTCGGACGGGCAGGAGCCACCGATCAGATCCTGTTCGAATGGTCGAATCTCAATTTGCATTCAATCTTCGGATTCACCGCTGCCGGGGAGGCCACCACCAGCTTCTCTCTGCAGAAGAACGCATCCCTCACCATGAGCCAGATAGCAAATATCGGTTCATTGTCTGCTCAAGCAAGCTGGTCGATCAAACTGTTCGACGAGTCCAGTCAACTGCTGGGCGATCTGAATCAGATCGGGGACAGCTACGAACTGGAAGCAGAGAAGACCTACAGACTGGCCTTCGAAATGGGAGGCAGCGATACTCGAAGCACGTCAGGCAACCTCATTCGCTGGGGACTCGGAATCGAATACAACAAGGCACCCCCGGCCGTGGTTCCGGGATTTGGGGGATTGGCGCTCTTCACCAGCTGCGGACTGCGACGAAGAAGACGCAGAAAATGATGAGTAAACTCCCCCAGATTTGACCTTCACCCACCTTTCAGGACGATGAAGAGATCATGCAGTGCCCCTATTGCGGAGCCTATGGTTCGAAGGTCATCGACAGCCGGTCGAGCGAGGGTGGCAGCTCCATCCGCCGCCGCAGGGAATGCCTGAAATGCTCAGGCCGATTCACCTCATACGAACGAGTCGAGAAGACTGGCCGGCTGATGGTCATCAAGAAGGACGGCAGTCGAGTCACTTTCGACAACGAAAAGATTCTTCGTGGAATCCAGGCTGCCTGCGGGAAGCGACCGGTTTCAGAGGAACAAAAGCTCCAGATCGTGCGTGAAGTCGAGGAAACCGTCCACCGAGCCCACGAACGAGAAGTTGATTCGATCGAAATCGGTCATCACGTGGCTCGCCTGCTGAGGAATACTGATCAGATCGCCTTTGTTCGGTATGCCAGCGAATACCAGTCCTTCGACTCCCTGGAGGACGTGGAGCAGACCATTCAGGAGCTTCGGGACATGCCGCCCTCGGTCGAGGGCCAGAGCGAGCTCTTTCCATCTGAATGATCGGCCCGCTTCGCATACACTTCGAGGCATGCCTCAGATCACTCTGCCAGACGGAACCCTTCGCGACTACGACGAACCCGTGAGCCCCGCCCGAATTGCCGCGGACATCGGGCCTGGCCTGGCCAAGGCCGCCCTGGGAGCACGCATCAACGGTGTCCTCACGGACCTTTCCACCCCGATCGAATCTGATGTGGAACTGGCTTTGATCACCGCCAAGACCAGGGAAGGTACCGTCGACGACGAGGCTCTGTTTCTGCTTCGGCACTCCTGTGCCCACGTCATGGCCGAGGCGATCGAGGAGCTCTTCCCCGGAACTCAGCTGGTGTATGGCCCCCCCGTCGACAACGGCTTCTATTACGACATCGCCTTTCCCGACGGAAGCGCTGTCTCTTCAGAGGACTTCGCTCGCATTGAAGAAGTGATGAAACGGATCATCAAGGAGGACCGGACCTTCACTCGCTACGAGCTACCGTGCAGTGAAGGTCTCGAGAAACTTCGCGCCGAGGGCTCCAAGTACAAGATCGACAATGCAGAACGAGCGATCGAGGCCGGCTCCGATGCCCTCTCCTGGTACGCCACCGGTGAACCGGGCACCCACTGGGAGGATCTGTGTCGAGGCCCCCACGTTCCATCCACTGGGAAGATCGGCGCGTTCAAGCTGATGAGCCTGGCCTCAAGCTACTGGCATGGCGATGAGAATTCAGACCGCCTCACCCGGGTTTACGGGACCGCATTTGCCGACAAGAAACAGCTCAAGCAGCACCTGGCTCGACTGGAAGAAGCCCAGAAGCGAGACCACCGGATCCTCGGACGACAGCTTCAGTTGTTCACGATCGACGAGCAGGTCGGCCAGGGACTCATCCTCTGGAAGCCGGCTGGAGCTGCCGTAAGACAAGAGCTGCAGAACTTCATATCCGAGGAACTGACCCGACAGGGATACGCCCAGGTCTTCACGCCCCACATCGGAAAGCTCGATCTCTATCGAACCTCCGGTCACTATCCCTACTACCAGGAAAGTCAGTACACCCCGATCATCGACCGAGAGACGCTGGGTGGACTGGCGGCCGAAGGCTGCAGCTGCAGTGATCTGGCAAATCGAATGGATGAGGGCGAAATCGACGGCTACCTGCTCAAACCGATGAACTGCCCCCACCACATCAAGATTTACGCCAGCGAACAGCGGTCCTACCGCGACTTGCCGGTTCGACTGGCGGAGTTCGGCACCGTCTATCGCTGGGAGCAATCCGGTGAGATCGGCGGTATGACCCGAGTACGAGGATTCACCCAGGACGATGCCCACCTTTTCTGCCGAGAGGACCAGATCGCCGAGGAAGTGCAGGGTTGCCTGCACATCGTCAAACTGATTTTCTCGACTCTCGGGATGAGTGACTATCGAGTCCGGGTGGGACTCCGAGACCCCGACGGCGCCAAATATGTCGGTGATCCGGCGAACTGGGACCGAGCCGAAGACGCCTGCCGAACCGCGGCGGCAACCTTAGGCGTCCCGTTCACCGAGGAACCGGGTGAAGCAGCGTTCTACGGACCCAAGATTGATTTCGTGGTCAAAGACGTCATTGGACGCGAATGGCAGCTGGGTACGATTCAGGTGGACTACAACCTGCCTGAACGCTTTGGTCTGGAGTACATCGGTGCAGACAATCAACGGCACCGTCCAGTGATGATTCACCGAGCCCCCTTCGGTTCAATGGAGCGTTTCATCGGGGTGTTGATCGAGCATTTCGCGGGAGCCTTTCCGTGCTGGCTTGCACCGGAGCAGGTCCGGGTGCTTCCGATCAGTGAGAAGAGCAACGAATACGCAGAGGAACTGCTGGCTGCACTGCTGGACCGTGGACTGCGGGCGACGATCGATGATGGATCCGACCGAATTCAGGGGAAGGTCAAGGTGGCTGCGGACCTCAAGATCCCTTATCTGGCAGTGGTCGGCCCACGGGACGCCGAATCCAGGTCGGTCTCGGTCAGAGCCTTTGGAATTGATCGAAATCTGGGGGCGGTGGGCTTCGATGAGTTCGTTGATGACATTGCACGAGAATCCAACGGACGAGGCGAAACCTCGCTGTTGACTCGATTCGAGGAAACCGCATCATGATTTCAACCAGGGATGAACAAACTGACAATGCACCTCGCAACGTCTTGGGCGGTCCCTTAGAGCCTTGCTCCAAGGACCCACTCACGGGCTTCTACCGCACTGGATGCTGTGAGACGGGACCAGACGATGCGGGACAGCACGTCATCTGCGTCCAGGTGGATGCTGCCTTTCTGGAATTCAGCCGTTCGGTGGGCAACGACCTGTCGACCCCCCTGCCGGAATTTGGATTCAATGGCCTTCAGGCGGGCAATCAATGGTGCCTCTGTGCCCAGAGATGGGTCCAGGCCCTTCAAGCTGGCTGTGCTCCACCCGTGGTTCTGGCTGCCACAGAGGCCTCAGCCCTCACCGTCGCCTCCCTCGAGGACCTCACCGCACACGCCCTGGATTCGTGAAAGAACGATGAATCCCGGGGTATTGGAATTGCTGCCAACCTCGTAAAAAGGTACCTTCATCAAAGATGGCACGGTGTCATCGAAGGCGACAGGGCGTGCCAGCTCCGCGGGCACACGGAAAACACACTTGCATTCATCAGCTCCGGCGAACCTCACATCCGGATGGACCGAAAAAATCGCATGATGCGATGGTCCTCTCAAGTCCTCCCTCGCAGCCACCCCGCAACGAGATGAACCGACCCCCCGACCGGGACTCCCGGACGGGTGCGCGATCCGTGCGATCCGCCGGCCATCAAAAATCCCGACACCCGTCGACAACACAAAGGAACTGACCCATTTCCCGCAGACGTTTCCAAAGACCTGTCCAAGCCAACACAGGCCCACGCACCAATGAACGAATTCGAATCACCCCGATCCGCTTGATCGACGAGACCGGCGAGATGGTCGGAGTCGTCGAGACCGACGAAGCCCGTCGGAAGGCACATGAGCTGGGGCTCGACCTGGTCGAGGTCGCCCCGGACGTCAGACCGCCGGTCTGCCGCATCATGGACTTCGGCAAGTACAAGTACGAGCAGTCCAAGAAGGACCGAGCCAACAAGACCAAGCCGACGGAACTCAAGGAAGTTCGTCTGGGACGGTCGATGAAGATCGATCCCCACGACATTGAGATCCGCATGAAGCAGGCACGGCGTTTCCTCATGGAAGGACACAAGGTCCAGATCGTCCAGAATTTCCGTGGTCGAGAAATGGCCCACCGAGAACGCGGCAGCGAACGCATGCGGGAGGTCTTCAGCCAGCTGGAGGACATCGCCAAGATGGAGCTCGCACCGCGCATGGCAGGCCGCCGCATGACCATGGTGGTCTGCCCCGATCGCCAGAAGGTGCAGAAGATCGAGAGTGATCTCAAGCGTGAGGCCGCCCGGGCGGCCGCTGCTGAGGCCAAGGAAGCCGCTCCTGCCCCGGAGGA
>NHEC01000078.1 GCA_002171655.1 Planctomycetes bacterium TMED75 | reverse complement strand
GAGCATAAAACCCTCGGCTCGCGGAGAACTGGAGATTACGGATTTGAATAGAATTTACCTGGAGCAAAATGAGCTGAATGTAGAGCTTTTAGGCCGAGGCACGGCTTGGTTGGATACGGGGACTCACAAATCTCTCATGGCAGCCTCGCAATTCGTCCAAGTCATCGAGGAACGCCAGGGATTGAAGATGGCCTGTCTCGAAGGAATTGGATACGAGCAGGGATGGTTATCTGTGGAACAACTGAATGACAGAATTCAGTTTTTGGGTAAAACGCAATATGCAGACTACCTGAAGAATCTGTTGAAGTGACCGGAAATAATTCGATAACAAGGTCTTTATATCTAAGCGATTCTCGTTAGTCCGCCATAGCCTTGGTGAAGGGAAGAACACCGCGATTTGATGAACGGATTTCTTGTTACTTGTTGAATCGCAGTATCCCTCGCTTAACGAATGCCAAGCCTTAAAGTCCTATCATTAGCATCCATGCGGTGGACCCACTGCCAGGCATGGATTTCCTCGGGAAGGTCCAACCGGTGTTGATACTTCCGGGTGAAGCAGCAGGTTGGCAGGACCAAGTAAAATCTGAATAGTCAGACCTCAAGCCAATAAGCTGGAGCGAATGTCCTGCAAAGGTAGAGGAGGATTCTGCCACCTCGATGTCATTGCTTGTCAGGGGCATTGGCAGCTCCATTTATGGCTGTAAAGCTTCCCTCGTAGCTGAGAAACTGAGCGATCGGGTCAAGTAGAACAATAATTGCCAGACCATCTGGAGCCCCGTTTTGAATTCCTGTTTTATTAAGCGATAGGGGACCAAAGCCGTTTGATTCGTTGGGTAGAATACCGCTGAGGCTGATGCTTCCGTAAATGATCCCATTACTTCCGTCTTAGAGGGAAATGGAATAGTTGGTTAAATTCGTTACGGAGACACTGGCTATCTCGACAAATTCTCCAACTTCGCCATCGGCGTTGTCATAATGGATCTCATTGATCCAGTCGGGGATTGAGAACCAGAAGGAGAGAGGCGAAGGCGGCAGTAAGCCGTCTCAGTGGTATACGGGATACAAGGGTTGAGGTTTTAAGAAGCCAGGGTAACAGTAGCTTAGTTATAAAAATTAGTCATTTAGGTTCATAAACTTAGAAAGTAAGTTTAATGTGCCAATAAAAAGTGTATAGGAAAGAATCTAGATTAGAATTTTCATTCTAATGGCAATGAATTCTTTATTGCTATAAACTTATAAAACAAAGATAACAAGTGACTTAGGTAGACAATCTAATCTGGAGGTCGCCAATGATTGACTGAGAAAAATCCGAGGGTCTTGGGACAAAATATTCGATTATCACCCTATAGTACAAGGCCGTTGTTGCGAATATTTTTGGGGTTGGACCGACTGATTTGGATCCATGAAGCTGGGTAGGCTTAGCTAGCTTTCGCATCACCGGAAGACCGACGAAACGCAAAGGAATTAGGTCCATTAAAAGCAGATAATCCACTCGCTGAGGCGGGTGGGCGTTGATATAGGGTTAAAGGTGTGTCAGGTGAAATTGAAAGCATGAGCTGATCCTGCGTGGCAGGGCAATTGTTTGCCGAATGCCTTTTTCAGAGATCTAAGATTCGCCGGCTAGTACCTTCTTGGTTGACGCCATTGAGATCCAAAGGGCTACTGAAAGATTAACGACTAAGCCCGTGCTTCCGCACAAATTTGCGAGTACTTAATTTAGACTGTATTCAGGGACTTAGAAGCAACGAGTGAGTTATTTTAAAATTGTGCTTACTAATGAGAAAGGATGAGCCCTCCTGTCGGTTTCTCATCACCAGAAAGTGATTCTAGGTGGGAGGCAATTTCCAGATTAGAAAGAAGTTTTCCTTGCCATTAAGGGCTTGGGAGGAGGGCCTCTCCTGCGAGGGAGCAAATTAAAGTCTCGAGTTTAGAAGATAACGAATTTCTCTGGGACGGTAATGATGTCAGCGGGTTGGATTTGAAAGACACCCTTTTTTTTGCCGGACAGGATGTCCTTCAAGTTGATTTTGTAAAGGGTGAAGTCCTCGCCTTCTCTGCGCAGCACCGTAACTTTCTTAAGATTTGCTGAAGGGCTGGGGCCACCGGCTTCCATGATCGCTTCGAGGGCAGTAAGCGAGCGATCCGACATTTGCTTACCGGCTCTCAGTACAGCTCCGTTGACGTAAAATGCGTAGGAAGAGGACGTGATCGACACGCTGACTTCCTTGGTGACGAGCTGCTTGTCGTAAAGTGCAAGCAAAGCGGTCTCGAGTTCCTTCGGGGTCAGCCCGGCTACTACCACTTCGCCTACCAAAGGCAGTGTGATGCGTCCATCGCGGCGAACTTTTTGGCTGGTATTCAATTCTCCGGCGGCTGGGAAGGAAATTGAAAGCACATCTCCTTCGATTATCGCTGCGGCTTCTTGGGTCTCATCCGTTTGGGCGACTGCGATTGGGGTAAGGCTGATCATTGCGAAAAGACCGATTAGGAAGGCTGCGACGCTCAAGATATACGAAGGTCGCGAGGGGAAATTGAGTATGGGCTTCATTGTGCAAGTGATAGATTGTTAAGTCTGCACAATCCGCTTTCGCAAGGCGATTCGAAGATTGGCGACTCCATGGCTTTGTTAACGACTTAAAGAGCGGGGAGTTAATAGGAAGGTTCCCTCAAATTCTGTAATTTCATCCTGATTGGAGCTGTTGGCAAGGGGGGCAAAAAATAGGAGTAAGTAAAAAAACAGGTTGATTGGGGAGTTTTAGCGATTTATCCGTCTTTAGGATGTCGGGCGGAATAAATTGAAAGGGGTTTGTAATCAGTTACTTAAAGGCTTAACAATATTCTTTTGGATTGCCTGTTGTCGCTAAATTTTTCGAGGTTCGAAAATAATATTTATGCCATTTCATAGATTTGAGACGCTCGAGGAAAAAAGTCCTTGAGCGGCTCTGCTGCGGCTTAGATCAAGGAATAGCAAGTTCAAGGCCGCTCGATGCCGAGTCTGTCAATGAGTTCGTAGAAAGTGGGGCGACTGATACCCAGCTCCGAGGCGGCATAGGTGATTTTGCCTTTGTGCTTTTTCAATGCAAAGTGTATCAGTTCGCGGTCAAGATCTTCACGAGCTTGTTTGAGGGTTTGCCCAGGAGCTATAAATCCTGAGCCGGATAGCTGCATGTCCTCAGCCGAAACGGCTTTGGCGTCGCACATTATAACCGCTCTTCGGATTCGGTTCTGCAGTTCCCGCACATTGCCGGGCCATGGGTGTTGCTCTATGGCGGTTAAAGTCTTCTTGGCAAAGGTTAGTCCTTCTTTGTCGTTTTCGGTGGCGAAGCGTTGTAATAGAGCCGTTGCGAGGACGAGGAGATCCTCCTCTCTGTCGCGAAGCGAAGGCAGATTTAGTTCGATCACGGCGAGTCGGAAATAGAAATCTTCGCGGAAGCTGCCGTCATTCATCCCTTTCTTCAAATCGGCGTTGGTTGCAGCTAGAATGCGGGAGTTGACTTGGATGGTTTCCCGACCTCCCAAGCGTTCGATGTACCCTTCCTGAAGAAATCGAAGGAGCTTAACTTGAACCGGGAGGGGCACTTCGCCGATTTCATCGAGAAAGAGGGTGCCGCCTTTGGATTGTTCGATCTTGCCGATTTGCTGGGCATGGGCCCCTGTGAAGGACCCTTTTTCATGACCGAAGAGTTCGCTTTCGAGCAGATTCTCGGGGATAGCGCTGCAATTGATGGCGACGAATGCCCCACCCCTTCGATTGCTTTGCTGATGGATCGCTCGTGCGGCAACTTCCTTGCCCGTTCCGCTTTCGCCTAGAATCATAACCGATGCGTCAGACGTCGCGACTTTTCGGATTGTATCGAAAACTTCTTGCATGGCCTGGCTGGAGCCGATCATGCCTTCGAATGTGTCAGCCCGGGTCTGCCGTTTCAATTCGAGGTACTCGCGTTCAAGCTCGGCAACGTGGAAGCAACGCTTTAGCAGAAGTTGCAGCTCGTCCATATCGATTGGCTTGGTGAGAAAGTCGTAAGCTCCAGTTCCGATGGCGTCCAGGGTATTGCTCCGATCCCCTTGTCCCGATGCAATGATCACCTTGACCTTAGGATCTAGCTCGAGAAGCTCCGACAGCGTCGCCAGTCCCTCTTCGGCTGAGTTGGGAAGGGGGGGGAGCCCGAGGTCTAAGATCGCCACCAGCGGCTTGTGGACGCGAAATCGGTCCAGAGCGGATTCGCGGTCGGAGGCTTGGGTCACCTCGTAATCTTCGGAAAGACCCCACTTCATTTGAGTGAGAATTTCCTCGTCATCGTCAACTATTAGTAAAGTGGGATTCATGGGATGCAGCCTGCGACAAAATAGGAATTGAAGATCTCGGAGTTTTTCGCGCTTCTTACAAGGTGTTAACGACCTAATTGGAGCTTGTTGAAGTTTTTAACCGCTAAGATCGCGAGGGGCCTTCGGCTAGTTTTAAGATTTCGATGCTTGTGTAAAGGTAATGGAAGAATTGAGGCGAATTGAGAATGGCTTTACCCCTTTGCGTCCTTGGACCTGCTATGCGGGTGGGCGGTTAATGTTTCTCAGTTATTGTGGAAGATTGTTCACGACTCATTTGAGGCTAAGCTTGAGCAATGTTGTATTGAAGCTGATTAAGCAGCCAAGATTACAAACGGATAGTTTAAGGTACGTGAGTAATTGAGCATAGTGGATGTCGTTTATCTTATCGACGACTTTCAATTCCAATATGATTCTGCCTTCGACCGAGAGATCGAGGCGATAACACTCGTCGATTCGCAGGCCTTTGTACTCGATAGGTTTTGACTTTTGCCGTTCAACTTTGATGCCTTTGAGCGTCAGATTGTGAAATAAACAGTGCTCGTAAGTCGATTAGAACAGACTCGGGCCGAGTTCGCGATGAATCTCAAATGACGAGGAAATTACGATCTTACACAATTCTTCAATATTCATAATCGTTTCCTCCCCTGGTTAGCTATAATCCGCAGCAATGAGGTCTCTGGAAAATCCCTTTGCGTCCTTAGCGACCTTTGCGGTTAAACACTTTCATCCCAATCAATCTTCCTTCTCGATTGGCAGTAGCAATCTGAAGGTTGAACCTTTGCCCAACTCGCTCTCGACTTCGAATCGTCCGCCGTGGGCTTCGACGATCATTTTGCTCTGGAACATTCCAATTCCGAGACCGTGTTTCTTAGTTGTCTGAAAAGGGCGAAAAAGATCCTTGTTCACGAACTCCTGGCTCATGCCGCAGCCGTTATCGCTCACTTTCAGAATGGCATATTTTTCGTTCGTGCTCATGCTTACTTCGATACGGCCGCCGGCTTCCATGGCTTCGGAGGAATTGATAACGAGATTGAGCAACACGTTGCCGAGTTGCTCCTTGTCGATTTTGACGATGGCTCGAGATTCGAAACGCGTCACGAGCTCGGTATTTTCGGGAGCGTGCCAGATGTCGATAGCCTGTTCTGCAAAAGCGCCCATTTCCAGAGGCTTCAGGTCCACCTCAATTTCATTTCTCACAGTGCTGAGCCGACCTATGATGTCGTTGATCCGATCGCCTGTCCTAGTGATGCCGCGCAGAGCATCATCGCGAAATTCGGGATTGTCCCAGTGTATCGGAAGATTATTCACCATGATGTTCAACGTAGAAGCGGTATTCTTGAGATCGTGAACGAAAAAGGTGGCCATCGTTTGGAAGGCTTCCAACTCTCGGGTCTCGACAAGTTTTCCGGATAGCTGGAGATTGAGAAGACTCGAGGCCGCGTGCGTGCCAACGCTAATGAGAATGTCGAACTCAGGCTCAGTGAATGGAATCCCGCTCACACGGTCGCCGATTACGATAACACCTAAAATGGATTCTCGAGTCGTCATGGGAACACAGATACGATTTCCACCATGCGGGAATTTATTGGGATTCGAATCTCTCAGTTTTCTGGCCCAGTCCGCCTTGCTCTTATCTAGGTCAATGGGCCTGTGCGAATCGGAAAATTGAGATTTCAGAGCTACGATTTCTTCATTCGAAAGATCGAGAATGGGAGAGGCTTTATCGGGAATAACGGTAGATGCGCCGAGCGTTAGTTTGGCTAGGTCGCTTCCGAAAAGCCAAAGATTTACGGAGTGAGAATCGAAGGTCTCAGCGATTAGTTTGGCGAGACCGCTGTAGAGATCTGGCTGTCGCACGTGGGAAGAACTTTCCTCGGTAAAGCGCATCCAAACCGTTCGGTAGTCGTGCATGGGCCTTTTGAAGTGGCGACTGACGAATTGTTTAATGTTCAATCGGAAATGATCTGATTGGAGAAGGGTGGCGAGCAGAACTAAGGCGATCAGTACGCCAAGCGCTTTGAGGGGGAAGCTGATGTCGCCTCCAATGAGGGTAACGATTTTAGCGAGGAGGCCTACGGCTAATAGATATATGCCGGCCAGCAAAACGGTAAGGGAATTGCTCAGAATTGCATGGGAGGGATAGAGCTCTATATCGAAGTGCCCTCGCCTACTTATAGCTCGAATGATCAGTAAGGACGATACGATTAGGCCAATCGAGTTAATGGTATCTATATCGCTATGTGCGTTGGCGAAAAGCAAGGCTTGGCTGCTGGTGTAGAAGCGTACCAAAAATAGCGTCCCCAATCCGAGCAGCATGTATTTGACTTGCCAGCGCATTGCTCCGACTGCGGCTCGATAGGTCCGCTCCAAATTCATCATGCTCAAGACAGAGCCCAATATCATGAGGAAGTGACTGGCTTGCCCGGGCCAGCCTAAAAAAACGGCGATACGGCCGTCTCCTTGCAACTGGCGGAAAAGAATATAGCTATCGCTGTAGAATGTGGCGAGCAAGGCGGGGAGGGCGAATGCGGCGACTAACAGATATCGCCAGCTATGGAGGAGTTTGCGGGTGCTTCCTCGGGCATAGGTCAGGCTGAAGAGAATCCAAGTACCTGGCAAAAAAGATAGAACGACCAATCGGATTTGCTGCCAGAAAAGAAAATGATCTGCTTGGGTCGTAGCTGCGCTGCTAAAGCCCGTGACTAAACTTTCGAAACCAAGGAGGGCTATGCTAATGCTAAAGGTCCAGCGAGCGAGGGAACGACGTTTGCCTATGAGCGTCAGGACAAGGTAAGCGACGCTAATCACCCCACAGATCCCAGCGGAAAGGTAGGCCATTGGGGCGATGAGATTCATTTTTTAAGGAGTGAAGATGAGGCCTGAGGGGTGGGTCTGGGGTCGGAAGGTCTGGATTGGCGATTAGTGATTCATCAACGATTAGCAATAGGGACTTCGCTGTTGGCGTTCAAGGATGGATTAATTGGTAGGGTTAGCCGTTCCGGGCAACAGCAGCGAATGATCCGACTTCCATGTTTGCTATAGGGACGCTCAACTCTATCCGGCGGTATATAAAATCCACAATCCATAATTTTCAAATACCCCGTGTCCTCGAGTGCACTTACGGGTGGGCAGTTAAAAATCGTTTTTATTGGCCGAGTGCTTTTTTCGCTTCGTCGGCTTTCTCACCTTCGAGGCCGAATTCCAAGGCTTTGGAGAAGGCGGCTTTGGCGTCGGTGTCATTATCGAGAGCCGCATGCGTCTTGCCCAGATGGTATTGAATTTCCGGATGCTGACTGATTTTGGCGACGCTTTCTTTGATCAGGGTCAAGGCGAGCTCGTAGTCGCCTTTCTTGAAACTGATCCAGCCCAAAGTATCCGCAATCATGGGATCCGTTGGGCTTAGATTACGGGCTTGCAAAGCTTGGTCGTAAGCCGAGTCGAGTTCATTGAAATGCTCGGCGTTGATGTAGGCGAGGTTATTGAGGGCACGACTGTTGTTCTTGTCTACTTCCAATATTTTCTCGTAATTGGATTTCGCGGAATTGAATTCTTGGCGTTGCTCGTAAAGACTGCCGATTCGCATGAGCCCTTCGATATCCTTCGCATTGAGATCGACCATCGCTTGTAATTTATATAGTGCCTCATCGTTTTTTCCGGTGATCGTATAGTGAATAGCGAGATAGAGGTAGGCATCGCGCAATGTGGGCTTTAATTCTATCGCCCGTTTCAATTCTATTTCACCAGCGGTATAGTCTTCTCCAGCGAGGAGAATTTTGCCTTTCAGCATATGTAGGTGGGCCTGCACCGTGGAATTCTGGAACATCGAGTCAATCCGAGAGACGGCCTCGTCAAAGCGGCTGCCCGCGATATCGATATCAGTTATTCGCTGAAGCGATGGCAAGTAGTTCGGATTGCGATCAAGAGACCGAGCCAAGGCTGCTCTCGCCTCGTCTGTCTTGCCCATACGGAGTAGGACTTCTGCCTCGAGTTGAGGGAGAGCAGGGTTGGCCTCCAATTGGTTGCCTAGAGCGTTGTATAGGATTAAGGCATCTTCTAAATTTCCGGCTTCGAGATGGATTTGGGCAAGCAGCTTTCGAGCCTGAACATTTTGGGAGTTCTGGATCAAAATTTGTTTTAACGAAACTATGGCCGATTCAGGATCACCCTGACGAGCGTTAAGGGCTGCTTGCATCATAATGGCCTCTGTGTGATTGGGGTTAATTGCGATGCTTCGCGTTAGGTTGCCAGAAGCTTTAATGGGCTCGTTGTTGCTTAGGTGAGCGAGAGCCAGCCCGTAGGCAAGGGCATCCGATTCGGGGAAGCGTTCGAGGGCTCGTTCGAGTTCAAGAATGGCTTCATCGGTTTGATTTCGAGCCAATTTCAATCGACTGCTTAGGAGTATCGCTTCAGGGTTGTGGGGCGTTAAGCGAAGAATATGGTTCGTTAGTTTCGTAGCGTCATCGAATTTGGCGTCTGCGAATATCAATTTAGCTTTCAATAACAGGGCAGGCACAAAACGGGGTTCATTTTCAAGAATATCATCGATGAGTAAGCCAGCGGCCTCTTTGTCGCCGATTCGAGCCTTGAATTGGGCGTAGATGAATTGCCTCGAAGGTTCGCCGTTAGAGAGATCGAATGATTTTTGATAGGAGGTATTTGCGGCATCGATTTCGTTACGGGCTAAATGTAGCATGGCAATAGCGGCGTGGGCTTCCCCTAAATTGGGATCCATCTTAACCGCTTCCTGAAAGCGTACTTCGGCCGCGTCGAAATTTGATTCGATGGCATCCAATAAGCCGAGAGCTAGGACTGCAGCGGCAGATGATTGGGTTGCATTTAATTGCTCGATTTTTGTTCTAGCTTCGCCCATCTTTTGAAGATTAAGCCCGGCGGTTTGTAGGGTGAAAAGAGCAGTTTTGTTTGTTGGGTCCTTTTCTAATATAAAAGACGCTTCGTCCCAGGCATGTTGGGGCCTACCTACTTTTGTAAGCAGCGAGCATAGCTTGCTTCGATAGATTAGATTGTCGGGTTCAAGTGCTCGGGCTTGAGATAGGAAGGGGAAGGCTTTGGCTAGGCGGGCTTGGCGGTAGTAGATTAGACCAATGTTCCCGATCGCTTCAGTTATGCTGGAGTTGATTTGGAGGACGTTTTTGTATGCGATTTCGGCTGTATTGAAATCGCCCTTTTCGAAGCTCTCATTTCCGAGGATGAGGTGCTCGTCGAGCTGCGCCTGCTGCGAGCAGCCCGTTAAGAGGCCAATAGGCGACAGCACGAGAAGCAAGAAAATGGATAGTTGCTGAGTTTTCATGACTATTGAGAGATCGGATAGAAGATCGCTAAAATTAGTGATATGGTGAAAATGTTAAAAACTAGCTGAAATTAACCGCAAAGTCAGAGAAGAACGCAAAACTGTTTTTAAATGCCGGGTCGATTGATAGAAGGGCCTCGTAATTATCAATCTTTAACGGCAGCCACAGGCTGCTTCTTCTCTTTTTTCCAAAGCCAATAAAGCAGAGCGAAGAATGGGATAAGCGAAAGACCGAAAAAGAAGGGACCGCCTTTGTGGTGGATCCAGTGGCCAATCATGTGTGGTCCAACATTTACGCAGAGGTAGCTGATTGTAAAGATCCGGAACCCGTTTCGAGCGATAGCGAGAGGTATGATGAAAAAGACTAGAAGCCACCGTTTCCACTTTGATTGGAGAAAAAGTTCGCCCGCAACAATGCTAGTGATTAAGAGGACTAAGCTGGACCGAATGCCGCTACATGAGGGAGCGACGTAAATTTCTATGGTGGAAAGCTCGAAGGTCAGTGGGTGGGGGCGGAAAATTGGAATGTTGGCAGACTTTACCATTTGGTGAGAGACCTCTGCGGAAGTGTATTGGAAAAAGGTGTTTACCCAATCTTGAATGACTAGAGGCATGGGGACGAGGAAGATCAAAAACCACAAAGAGAAAAGCTGCTTTTTCAGGGTATTCGGGCCGTTAAGAAATAGGGCCGCAGTTATGATCAACAGGACGTACGCGAGAGTGGTTAGAGCCAGAGCGTCTTCGGCTGCCTCGAAATTCCCTGTAGTCCAGGAACAGATCAATAGGGCTGCTGCGGCCAGGCCAGGAGCGATTGCTAGGGCTTTGCGTGGAGGGGAGGCAGCAGGCAGTGTGTCTTTCTTGATCCACGCGAAATAAACGCTGACGACCGGTATCAGAATGATATGCGAATGGAGTTCGATATTTAAAGCCAGTTGAACCAGTCCATAAAGCGACTTAGAGAACGCCAGCGAAAGCACAGCTACCGCGAAAACGAATCGCCGCGTTTGCGGCGAAAGCGATCGCCAATAGATTATTATAGATTGCGAATTGATAATTCTGAACAGGTTAAGTTATGAAGTTAGATCGGAGGATCGGAGTTTTTCTCAATCGCTAACTCAATATAATGGCATAAGGTTTCTTCGATTTAGGTCGTGTGGACAAATCCCGGATCGAGTCGAGAGCATTTCAAGGCGAAATTGCGAGTTTCGATCCGATTAAAATTGGAATATCTAGCGGGAAGGATACGCGATTTCGGGCAAAAAGATACGATTTCGACGACATGGGCGAATTTTTCCAAGCGGCCTAAGTCTCTCGCTGATTAGCAATTAGTATTTTTCGACTAGCGATCAGCGATCAGTGATACCAAACTCGCACGGATACGCTCTAAGCTTTACTAACTTGTCCCGGTTTCGTCTCTATGCCCGCCATCGCATTCCGTGTATCAACGATTGAAAGGCACCAGTCGGCGACTTGCTGATAGTCGACTGCTCGGTGCTGCGTGGAAATGATCACGGTGTCGAAACTTTCAAGCTCGGCTTGATCCCAGGCGATCGACCTCTTTCCGGCCCACTCCGCGTGTTCGCGTGTCAGTGGAATGACGGGAATGTGCGGATCATAGTAGGCGACCTCTGCTCCCTTGGATTGGAGCTTCTTTAAGAGAATGTAACTTGGTGATTCGCGGTCGTCGTCGACATTCGGCTTGTAGGCGAGACCCAATATCAGAATTTTGCTTCCGTTGATCGACTTCTTTTGCTTGTTGAGCACATCCGAAACCTTTCCGATAACATAATTCGGCATTGCTGTATTGATCTCGCCCGCCAACTCGATGAAGCGTGTATTGTGCTCGTACTCGCGCGCCTTCCACGTTAGGTAGAAAGGGTCGATTGGGATGCAGTGACCGCCCAGGCCTGGTCCAGGATAGAAGGGCATGAATCCGAAGGGTTTTGTTTTAGCCGCGTTGATCACTTCCCAGATATCGATATCCATGGCTTCGAAAATGACTTTCAGTTCGTTTACCAGAGCAATGTTTACCGATCGGAAAATATTTTCCGTTAGCTTGGTTGCTTCCGCCGCTCGGCAAGTACCGACTGGGACGATCGTTTGGATTGCCTTGGAGTAGAGGGTTATGGCCTTTTCCTCACAGACACAAGTTAAGCCTCCGACGACCTTGGGAACAATTGCGACCTTGCTATCTGGATTGCCAGGATCCTCGCGCTCGGGAGAATAGGCTAGATAAAAATCCCTACCCGCCACAAGGCCGGACCCCTTTTCCAAAACCTCGCGTAATTCGGTATCGGTCGTGCCCGGATAAGTCGTTGATTCCAAAACAACCAGAGTCCCCGGCTGCAGGTTAGGAGCAATCGCCTCGGCCGAACTGAGCACATAGGAAATGTCCGGTTCGCGATTCTTATTAAGAGGCGTGGGCACGCAAATGATGGCAGCCTGGCACTCGCTTACTCGCGAGAAGTCGGTGGATGCTTCGAAGAGCCCGCTCTCGACGATTTCGCTTACTGCTTTCGAGCCGATGTGTTTGATATAGCTCTCACCTTGATTGAGGCAATCCGTTTTCTTCGGATCGATGTCTAAGCCTAGCACGTCGATCCCGGACTTGGAAAACTGGATTGACAGAGGGAGGCCGACGTAGCCTAGTCCGATAATTGCGCTTTTCATAATGTCGTATTAACTGGATTTTTAGGGTTACCCAAAAGCTAACGCCGGAATGGGCAATAACTTAAATCAGGCTTCGATTCGGCATGATGAATCTGGGAAAAGACGCCGCGAGATTCTTTGCTAATTCAGCCTATGCCTTCAGCTTTCGACCTAGAACTTTCAGGCTCCGTTTAGGTCTAAATCCGCTCAGCAGCTTTCTACAAGCATTATTGGACTATCGATAATTTTAGCCTTAATTCGCGGAGTTAGCCTTCCCTTCGAAGGTCCTCAGTTCGTCGACTATGGAGATCCGGACCTTTAAAGGATCAAAATTTTATAGGCTCTAGACAATCATGGTATGATAAAACTCTTTACTAGTCGCTAATGGACAAAGGCTTATCGAAGCCCAAGATAAGAAAAATTCTGATGCACTTTTGCTATGATATAGAGGCGTCGAAAGCGTTACGCCTGACAGGCATAAGCCGTAGCACCGTGAACTGCTACTACAACGCTTTTCGAGAGCATATATTGTCATGGCAGTACGTTGAGGTGATGAGGCTCTCTGGAGAGATCGAGTTTGACGAGCCCTACTTCGGGGCCCGCCGAGTCCGCGGCAAAACGGGCCTTGGAGCGTCGGGCAAGACGCCGGTTTTCGGTCTACTCAAACGTGGCGGCAAGGTGTTCGTTACGGTACTGGCGTCGGCGATGCAGAGCCGCTTTAATGCCTATACTAGAGGGTAAAGTGCTTGAGGGCAGCACAATTTACTCGGACGGATCGAAGGCCTAAGACAGACTCATCCTCAACGGCTACGACCATTACAGAGCCTATCACAGCAAAAATGAGTCTGCCCGCGGAAGGAGCCACATAAACGCGATTGAGGCCTTCCGGTTCTTCGCGAAAAGAAGGCTCGCACAGTTCAACGGGATTAAGGAAGATAAGTCTACCTTCCGCTTGGCTGAATGCCAGTTCTGGTACAACAATAAAAACAAAAACTCAATGGATGTATTGGTCAATAAATACGCGATGCTTGTCTAAAGCTTTTTATATCCGCTAGTCTCAAGCAGCTATTAATCGTAGGGCTTCGCCCTTAGGATATGCCTTGGAGACAATACGAGACATACTTTTTGCTTCTTAGCTTCAAGTGAAGTGATGTTCAATTTCTTACAAATTGGGACTAGGTCTTTCAATTTAATTGATAACAATGGAATTACAGATTGGTTTTCAGTCATGTTGAGTGTGTCTCGGCCCGTAACGGGGTTTTTTTTCTAGCGGTTTACGACGACTCCATGGCGTTTAACAACCTCTGCTAGAGTTGTTGTCCGAATACCTTCACTCAACGTTGCCTCGTCCACAAGGAAAGCAATTTGCAAGGCTATTTATCAATAGCGGCATTGTCGCGACTTCCGCAGGCTGTTCGCCCGACTGAGGAAAAGCGAAGTGAAGGTGGATGTCCTGGAGCATTTGGTCTTCAGCGAGGCTCTTTTCCGAGACAAGAATGGCGGAGCTCTAAAAAGCGTCAAAGAGGAAGCCGGAGAGCCTGTAGCGTTCTTTGCCCTTGAGCTTCCCTTTATCTTGAATCGATCCCTTCTCTCGAACGACGCGTTCGAGAACGCTTTCCTTAATCTACTGCAAGAGCCTGTCGCTGGGCAACCAATACAAAACAAGCGGGCAGATCTGTAGCGAGTTGACTGTTCTTATCGGGAAAGACTATCCATCGAATATTTAGCTGCGACGATATAAAGAAACTCGAAGAATGGAAATAGCCTTAATTCCTCACCCTAATTTATCAACTATTAATTATACTGTCTCGAGTTTCAATAAGATTTGGGAAATTCCCTCGAAATACGCAGACAGACCTTCGTCGTGACCTGACTTGCAATTTTAACTTCAATTAGCTATCTTGCTAAACTCATAGCATTGTTACTTGGAATATCGCTATAGACACCCTCAAGGTTTTCATTATCAGATCACAGCATAAAGGAATATTGTCTCTTAAATTCAGAGAAAATTAATCATTCGCCTCATCAACTCTAACAACAAAAATACAATTTTAATTAAATTCAGTTTAAAAATGTACCAAACAGAAATTAAAAACTATATTAAGAAAAAATTAGAGGGTCTTCCCTATATCAAAAGGCTTAAAGATCGCATTTCTGAACTTGAGGGAAATCCAAAGCATGCCTATGCGGCTGGACATTTCTACAGTCCAATTCCATCGATTGATGATATTTTGCAAAATGACGAACGAATATTTAAACCAGATAAAGCTCCACTGGAGGGAATCGACCTGAATGAAAAAAAGCAACTTACTCTACTTCATAAAATAAGTGCGTTTTACAAAGAATTCCCTTACCTCAGCGATACCCCAAACAACGCCAGGTACTCTCTCGATAATACCTATTACTATGATTCCGATGCTGTGTTTCTCTACCTGATAATGCGACACTTTAAGCCATCTAAAATCATTGAAATAGGCTCTGGATTTTCTTCTGCTCTCATGTTGGATACAAATGAATATTTTTTAAAAAACAAAACTCATTGCACTTTTATTGACCCCCATCCTGATCGATTGCTGTCTGTTCTGAACGGGAAGGATAGGGATCATCACTTGGTTATTCCAAAATGTGTCCAGAATGTGAAAATAGAAGTTTTTCAGCAGCTTCAAGAAGAGGACATTCTCTTCATAGACTCATCACATGTCTCTAAAATTAATAGCGATGTTAATTTTCTTCTCTTTGAAATTCTGCCCAAATTGAATAAAGGCGTTCTTATCCATATTCATGATGTTTTTTATCCATTTGTTTACCCAAAAAAATGGCTATTAGGTGGCCGTGCTTGGAACGAGGTTTTTATTCTGCGTGCTTTTCTGCAATACAATGATGCTTTTGAAATAATTCTCTTTAATACTTTCTTAGAAACTCACTATGCCGATTGGCTAAACAGCCATATGCCCCTATGTCTTAAGAAACGCCCAGCTCAATTCTCAGCTAGTGGAAGCATCTGGCTGCGGAAAATCTAGCAGTCAGGGGAGCATGCTTTGTCGGATCAAAAATTAAGGGGCTGTCCTAAGTAAAGAATATCACTAGGATGGTTTTATATTTTAGAGGAGTTTTGTTTACGTTCTCGTAAACAGGGCGAGTTGAGCAAGCTTTTGTGTCGCTGGATCGACTGCAAGGGCCGCTTCCGAGATCTGCGGGGTCCATTGCAATACTGCCGTGAGCTTCTCTCTTCGGCTTAGAGAGCTCATCGCCACCGAGCTCGACTCTGAAAGTCTTGCTGGCGATGGGCTCGCTACCACAGGCTGTATCCATTTTCCATTCCCAAGGCGTTACGCCCAACCCAAACGTCCTCGCAACACAATCAAGACTACCCGATTTTCAGATTGAAATCTCGATCTTGGCTCCATAGTTTGCCTCAGATAAAATCGGAAAGGGTGAATCTTCTATCAACCATCGCATTTTAACAAATTGTGCGTCGTGTATAAAGCTAGCAGGTGGCAATTAAAAAGGTATGTTAAGTCCCATCATGCTACAAAAGGCCTGACTGAGAATGAGCAAAAGTGAAAGGAACGATATGCGCACGGCAACGGAAATAGCCCGTGAGCATCTAACGTTAGCGAAGATACTTCGGACTCACATTTGGCCTGTTTTTAAGAAACGTCAGTGCAAAAGGCTCGGCGTCTTTCCTTATCCACTGAAAAATCCCTTTCTCCCGCTTCTCTATTCCGGTATGAGTGCAGAAATTGTTGCGCTTCCTAGTTTAAAGTGTGGGCTCCGGCTTGCCAATCTGGGGCACATCGACGCGGTGCATATCCAATTTGAAGATCAATTCACGCGTCGCACTCGGTTTGAGGCGAAAAAAACACCCGAAAAGGCTGCGGGGGATTTCATAGCGATGCTTGACGGGTACCTTACACGAGGAGGGCGCCTAGCGTGGACTCTGCACGACTCGGAAAGTCCATACCAAAGCGATTTTTCGCCCCATTTACACGATATCCGATCCTTTCTGGCGACGAATGCTCATGTTGTTCAAGTTTTCAATACGGCTGGAAAAGAGCATGCTATTTCGGTTTTAAAAACGCCCCCTGAACGCGTGGTGGTGATCGCACACCCCAGTTATTTTGGTGCTTACGGAAATGCGCCTGCATCGGTGCCTCCTCCCGACCTTCGCAGGTTCCTCTCCTTCGGAGGGATCCGGCCATTTAAAGGGATCGAGCAGTTCATGGATGCCTTAGGCCAGGCAGACATTGGGAGTACCTTTAAGAAGTTGGTAATTGCAGGTAGTTCCCCAGACGGGAAAAACCGCGACCTCGAAGCGCATTTTCCGAGCAATCGAACCGTTGACCTCAGATATGGCATGGTCAAAGATAAGGACGTTCCCACCTTTTTCGCGGACACCGATTTCACGGTAGTAAACTATCGTCGCGTACTCACTTCCGGAGTTGCGGCTCTCTCAATGACGATGGGGAAACCTATTATTGGTGTTGATCGGGGAGGTCTGAAAGAAGCCATTCCAATCGAGAACCATTCTTTGCTATATGACCCAAATGATCCCAATGGGCTCATAAAGGTCATTGAGCGTGCTTGCGAGATGAGCCCCGCAGATCATTTGTTCCTACAAAAGAAATGTAGAGACTTTGCACAGGATATTCACCCCCTTGTGCAATCGCGTCATTTAGAAGAGGCATTTAAAACCCATGGGATATTATGAAATGAGACCTAATGAGCGTAGCTTAGGTTGTGTCAATAAACCTCTTCAGTGGTGCCAAGTTAAGGGTTATTAATTATTTAGTAGGCTGTTCGTTCTAAAAAGATTAAAACATGAACAAGCGTTTGAATTTCTATTTTTAAAGATGGATGCATAAGGGTTCGATTAAGAGGTGTTTACTCACTGTAAAGAAGTCTCGGACCAGTTAATAGGATTGCAAAGCGGCTTTACGCTTAGCGCATTTATACCCAATAATCGCGGCTTTTTTCCGAGAATCGCTGATTTTGACGACATCATGGATCGTGACGATTAAGTGAACTCCTACCGGATAGACTATCAGTGTAATTATTCAAAGTTTTAACCCGATTTATTTTTATGGCTTAAAAATATCAGCTACTGACATTGTGGATAAATTAACGTTTAATGATATTAAGAAGAGTTTAAATAAAATAATACCCTGTTTTTTAATGATGAACTGGGGAAGTTTAAGAAGGATAAGATAAAAAAATACTTATACTTCAATTTTGTAGGCGCTAAACACTAGCCAAGTGCCCATTATTTTGACTCAGGCCAGTTTTTGAACCATCATCTTTTTCATAGTAACAGGAATATTGGCTCTGAAAAGCCCGATCGTTACTTCGTAGTCCGTCGACGGNCTCCGACTGTTTTGAAGCTAGGCAGAGGTCCACCCGACCAATCAATCTATGTGACAGGACCTTGAGTCCTTTAACGTCATCGGATCCTCGGACTAGTTCCCAATCGACCTTCCGTCGACTCTTGGCTCGGATACCCTTGGGAAAAAGGCTCGAGCATAGCCGCCGTCACCTCAGATCTTTCGTGTTCAGCCCAAGGCCTCATCGATGACCTTCAGTAGGGCCTTGGCCCTGTCCCGAAGCTCTGTGGGCGACAGCAGACGAGCACCAGTCCAAGATTGGGCATGAGTATATGCCGCTTTTTTCCGCATCATAGCTGCGAATCCCGCCGTTGCGGTTAGTTCGCCCGCTCTGTGATTCAATTAACGGAGCGCTTGGGGCTTTTTTACCGCTACGGTATCGCACGAATCCGCGAAGCTCTTTATGAGCCTTTTTCCCCAGTTCTCTCTCTTTTTCCGTTTCGAGAAGTAGTGGTAGCATACTCTCTAGTACGGAAGATCCTTGGGCTATATACTCTAGGCAATGCCGCCCCTAACCAGATAGAGGACAGCGTAGAGCACTCGCCGTTTCCCGTAGCAGGGCGGTCGACCGAACTTGGGGGACTCCAGTATCAGTAGTTCAATTACGCTCTATTCGGCGTCGATAAGGGAGCATGGATATGGTTTTTTCATCGAGTATCTGCAGTAGGGAGTATGTCCAGAAAAATGTCTAATAAAATGTAGAAAATCTTCCGTATTCAATACTTCTTGGACATTCTCGAAAATTCTGAGCCTGTCGATGGGCTTCGTTGCTGGATTTGGTATCGGACGATCTCACGCCTTCGTGCCGCTACAGCCACGCAGGCGGAGTTGGCTAATCCGAGTGATGGCGCCGTCGAACTCATAGGTTTAATTATCTTAAAACCATCTTAGGTCCATGCGAGTCCCTAGCGTAGCTGCGATGCAAGGCGGTGCGGAATCTTGTTAATTCAGAAAGAATCTCGACCTGTGTTTCCAACGAATCTTCAATTAGAATCATACAGTCAGCCGTCTAGCCAGCTCGCCTTAGTACCGGTACCCAATACTGAACCCTGACTGGTCGCTTGAAAACCCAAACCCACTTGTATTTGTAGCGTTTTCGTTCTTTCGATAGAATGCGGAAACACTAATTCTATTTATGAGTTGGGTACTCAAATTCACCGAAAATGAATCGTATTTATCGGTTCGGCCAACGGCGAAATTGTCGAGGAGTCCAAGGTAGTCGGATAATCGTTGCCCGTAGGAAGCCGTTAGGCTGAAGCGACCGAGCAAACGTTGATTTAAACTTAGGGTGAGAGCTTCGGTTTCCCTGTTGAAATTGCTGAAGTAGGAAGCGCTGATTCNGCGGGAGAGATTTATGGCAATGGTCGTGTAGTCAAATACTTGATACCGAAGCGAGGCACTGTAGGTCGGATTCTCTTCTTTTTTGAATCCTGCCGCATCGACCTTGCGGAAATCGATTCCTCCTTGCAGGTTAGCGCTTAGCTTGACTGTTGGTTGAAACCCGAATCTAACCAACGCCTGTTGGTATTCTGTGTTCAAGCCTGGATCCATATCGGAATATCCCCAAGTGAGGCCGATAGAAGAGTTTACTGCCGAGCTTGCCTGGCGGCGTAGCCAACTGGATACGGAATGTTGTGTTACGTCGGAGTAGCGTCTAGTAGATCGCAGATCTTGACTCGCACTGAGGTCGAGGTACCATGTGGAAGTAAGTTGGCGGGAAGCGCCAAAAGTAGTGCCGAACGTTTCCTGATCGGTTTGGACTGCCGTTTCGATCAGGGCCTGTCCGCCCTTACGAAAGCGTTGCGAGAAGCCCATTGACCAGTCCTGAAGAGCGAAGCCGGTAGTGAAATTCAAGGAATGAGAGTCTCTATCCTCCAGAAAGGCATTCGAATAGTGTGTCCAAGAAGGGTTGTAAGTAAGGGACCACAGGTCGCGATAATCGAAAGCGAATGAAGCCCCAATCGTTTCAATCACTGAATCTTGCCGATTCCCGGGACCAGCCAAGAATCCATCCGACTGAGTATAGCGGTAATTGATGCTGGGGCGAAGGAGAACGGGGCCGAGTTGCAGGGGGGTTGATTCACGTGATCCGGGAGGGAGTGCGCTAAGCGATACATTGGAGGCTTCGCTGACATTGCGNGATTCGCGTGGCACCTTGGGGGTGTAGGAATTCGAAGTATCTTGGGCATAGCCCTGAAATATTAAGAAGCTTAGCGAGAATGCAGTCGCTGATGAGCGGAGTGTCATAATCATAGATCTTTTCATAGTAGATATAGATCGGACTGCAATTAGAATGATTAAACCGTGAAGAAAGCGAATACCGCAACGGTTTTCCAGTCAGGATGGGGACGAAATTTTGTCAGGAATTAAAACTGAGCTTTCTGAGCGTGGTGAAAGCATTGTTAAAATCAAAGATTAGTTATTCTGTGGTCGAATCGTCAGTCTTTGCCGCTTTTTCTGCACGCCTTCCTCTTCCATTTGGAAGAAATTCCTCGTTGATCCTAGATTTCGCTGTTGTCTGCAGCGATATGGCTTAACCTATTAGGCTGCAGCACCTTGATCGATCGTCTGGATGCACCCGCTAGGTGCGGGTTGTATTCAAACAAGGGGCGTCGCACCACCAGCATACGTCATCTCATCTACGTTGAACTTCGGAACCTATGGCAGGAAGATCTCGCAGGAGGTAGTGTCGGATTCTCCGCTTCCCTCAGAACCCTGATCCTCTGTTCTATGGTATACCTTTACTTCTCAAGTATGGGTCTTTTCTAGGGGCGTAGGCGAATCGTTCAAGGGGAACAGGTCTCGTAACCTCGGCCAAACTAGATCGAATTTTGGACTAATTATTATGTAAGATGTTGAACAATAGATATTTATGGTTTTGCTAACGGCATTCTCAACAAATTTGATTAGTGTCGGTTTTTCTTACAAAACCAATATTGTGTGTAAGTAATTAATAACCAGTGCTTAGTGAAGAGTATAGAATTCTGAGAGAGCGGAGTGTAAATTTTCCTGACAGTTATTGATTTTAGGAGGGTGGTCGAAATTAGAAATAAAAAATAACCTAAATTGTTTTCATTAAACGAGATAAAGAGTATTTAGACATTTTTTCGGATTTGAAGTGCTCTGGTTGGCACGCCTTATGCAGTACGGTTTGCAACTGATTTTAATAAAAAAACATTAATAAAGTATGAGGTTAACAACGAAAACAATAATTGCAGTTACTGCTTTAGGGACTGCTTCGATAGCAAGTGCAATAACGTACGATGCGGCGACTGATGGGATCGACTTCAATGGCGGTTCCTTCAATGCTTACGGGGACACTTTGCAGGTCACAGACATAAGCCCTTTCGGCTCCTACCTGGGTGTCGTTGGGGGCGAGGGAGGTCCTGAAATCGGCACGGACGAGACTATCATAATCTCGTTCGACAAAGCCATGAGATTCGATTATCTAACAATAGGTTTGTTATTCGATGGGCCAGAGTATGGGGATCCATACGAGATCGCCGCAGCCTACGCGGATGGGTATGAATACACGCTGACAGCCAATGGTTCGACATCAGCGGCGTGGACAGGATCTGGGACAGTTACAAACCTCTCGGTATCCGATCTAGGAACTGCTGCTATCTGGAGAATTGACAATCCGTTTGGCAGGGTTGCTGTCACTCAAATAGATCTTTACGCA
>NHEC01000077.1 GCA_002171655.1 Planctomycetes bacterium TMED75 | reverse complement strand
GGCGGCCAAGAAGACCACCAAGAAGGCGGCCAAGAAGACCACCAAGAAGGCGGCCAAGAAGGTCACCAAGAAGGTGGCCAAGAAGACCACCAAGAAGGCGGCCAAGAAGGTCACCAAGAAGGTGGCCAAGAAGGTCACCAAGAAGGTGGCCAAGAAGGTGGCCAAGAAGGTCACCAAGAAGGTCACCAAGAAGGTGGCCAAGAAGGCAGCCAAGAAGGCAGCCAAGAAGGTGGCCAAGAAGCGGGCCAAGAAAAAAGTTTCAGGTGCTTCAGCGGGCAGTCGCTCTGTGGCAGCCGTCGCTGCCGCCGCTGAGCCCGACGCTGCCGGATACGTGGTCATCAACGGCCGACGGGTCCGCATGATTTCCACCAAGGGGTTGACCCCCACGCGCAAGAAGAGCTCCGCTTCCAAGGCGGATGTCCCGGTCACTGAAACCAAGGCGCCGATCAAACGCAAGACCAAGATGGTCAAGAAGGAGCTTGATCACTACACGCAGCTCCTGCTCACGGAGCGTGCTCGATTGCTCGGTCTGGTGCATGGAATCGAGGATGAAGCACTCCGATCCAAGGGTGGCAACCTTTCCAACATGCCGCTTCACATGGCCGATGTTGGAACCGACACCTTTGATCAGGATCTGGCTCTGGGCATGGCCGAGACCGAGCGCAAGCTGCTCGGGGAGATCAACTCTGCCCTCAAGCGGATCGAGGAGAAGACCTACGGCATGTGCGAGATGACCGGGAAGCAGATTCCCAAGACCCGTCTGAACGCGAAGCCCTGGGCACGTTTCACGATTGATGCCGCCAGGAAGGTCGAAAGCGGACTGCAGTTCTGATGGGATCTTCGCAAGCGGTGAATGCAGACTCCTCTGCGAAGAGCGTACTTGCTTGGAAATCACCCCTTGCCTGGCTCACCTTGCTCCTGATCACCTTTCTGGGTCTGGGCCTGGATCTCTGGAGCAAGCACTGGGCGTTCGAGAACGTGGCACCGCTCCCCGTAGTGCTTGATCGTGATGAAATCCTCGCCGATCCTGATTGGAGACCGCCCTTTCACGAAGGTCTGGTCGTCCTCCCCTTTGGCCTTCTCGACTTCGACCTCGTGATGAATCATGGAGCGGTCTTTGGTATCGGGCAGCAACGACGTTCGATTTTCATCGTCTTCACCCTGCTTGCCGTGGTGGTCGCCACTTCGATCTTCGCTTTCTGGACGTCAAGCAGATCCCACTGGGTGCACGTTGGAATCGGACTCATACTCGCGGGCGGTCTGGGAAATCTCTACGACCGGATCGCCTTCGGGGCGGTTCGTGATTTTCTCCACATGACGCCCAAGTGGAATCTGCCGTTCAGTTGGAGCTGGCCCAACGGAAGCACCGAGTTGTTTCCCTGGGTGTTCAACGTCGCGGACATGCTTCTGCTGGCGGGAATGGGAATACTGATCATCAGAAGCAGCCGTGACGGGAAGCAGGTTCAATCCGAGGATGCCTCACCCGTCAACGAGCCTGATCGCAGTGTCGACATCGATCAGAAGCTCAAGGGGTAGTGGATCGGCCAGGACCTCGGGGTCATGAGCCATCGACAGATCAAAGGGGCCGACCGCCGTTCTGCGAATCGATTCGCAGAATCCACCGGTTCCCATGGCTTCCCCCAGTTCGCGTGCCAGGCTTCGAACGTAGAACCCCTTGTCGACGTGCAGTTCGAGTTCCAGTGTCGGCCACCCGTAGTGCGTGACCCGGATCTCATGTGCCATCACGGGTCGGGGTTCGAGTTCCACGGTCTTGCCCGCTCGTGCCAGCTGATAGGCACGTCGTCCTCCGACCTTCATGGCGCTGTAGGAGGGAGGGCGCTGCATGCTCCGGCCGCGAAATGCATCCAGGACCTGTTCGATCCGAGCGAGCGGAGGGGGGGCCTCGACGGCGATGTCCTCTCGTGCACCCTCGCGGTCGTCGGTGGTGGTGAATGCGCTGAGGTCGATTCGCGTCTGGTAGCGCTTGGTGGTTTCCATGATTCGTGAGATCGACTTGGTGGCCTTGCCCAGCGCCGCCACCAGAACCCCCGTGGCAAGTGGATCGAGGGTGCCCGCATGGCCGGTCTTGGCCCCCCCCGCCTTGCGCCTCAAAATCGCGATTGCGGTCATCGAGGAGAGCCCCTCAGGCTTGTCCAGGACGATGAAGCCGGTGGTTTGTGGTTTGGAGTTGTTCGCTCGTGTCATCCCGGTACACTACCCTTCCTCATCGGGACAGGTGTCCGAGCGGCTGAAGGAGCGGCACTGGAAATGCCGTGTGCGGAATTTCCGTACCGTGGGTTCGAATCCCACCCTGTCCGCTTTTGGTTCGGGCTGTAGCGCAGCTTGGTAGCGCGCTTCACTGGGGGTGAAGAGGTCGCAGGTTCAAATCCTGTCAGCCCGACTTGGGCGGCTCCCCAGGGAGCCGCCCTTTTTCATCGCCAACCAGCACGAAGAGTCGGATCTCTCCTTCCGAAAGACGCCCAAGCCCTGCAGGCGACTGGCACCGTCGGCCTTGCTACTCTGAGCGGAATTCCATCCGGTCCCTTCTCGCTGGCGTTTTTCAGAATGGATGATGAACTTCTGCGCATGAATACTCCCAGCCAATCTCGGGATCACGTCATTTTCATCTGCATCCTGCAGATGCTGGGGGCTGTGATCTGCCTGGTTCTGTCTGGGATCATGGCCTTTGGCTTTCTGGCATCGTTCGAGCAGTCTGGAGTTACCGGATGGAAGATGGGCTATGGGAGTGCCGTGCTTGTCTTCTTTCTTGTCTTCTGTCTGCTTCTTTCTCGGGCAATTGTCGGATTTCAAGGTTCTCCACGTTGAAAACAGGAGTTGTGCGGGATCTGACGTCTTGATTTGCGCCTCACGGCCCCAAATCCTGCAACGCATGAAATAAGCACCTGCTTTGGGACGTTCTTTCTGTGCTCACTGAGTGGTTTCTGGGAAGATAGTGCCATGTCGCCTCCTTCGTTGTGTGATCGAATTCGTTCTGTTCGAGCGTGCCTTTTGGCATCTCTGGTTGGCACCTCTGCGTGTGGTGTCTTCACCAGCGTGGTCGAGGCGCAGGAAACGGTCAGCCCATCGGCTCGCGATGTCCAGTTTTTCGAATCCAAGGTCCGTCCGCTTCTGGTGAAGCATTGTTACGGATGTCATTCAACCGAAGGCGATCGCATCCGGGGTGGCCTGGTCCTCGACTCACGCGATGGCTGGAAAGCAGGGGGAATCTCCGGTCCAGCGATTGTTCCTGGGGATCCCGATGCAAGCCTTCTGATCGAGGCGGTTCGTGGCACCGATCCTGGGTTCCTCATGCCCCCGAAGACCCGACTGAAGGACAGCGAGATCGCCATTCTCGAGGACTGGGTCCGGCGAGGTGCACCGGATCCTCGCATTCCCAAGGCCGGTACCTCAACCGATCACGCGCGACTCGTGCTCCCCGGGGGTGGCGTCTCGAAGGAAGCCGGAGTCGACCACTGGTCGTTTCAGCCGATCACCGCTCCAGGGATGCCGTCGACCAAGAATGAACGATGGGCCAGCAACGAGATCGATCTCTTCATTCTTTCGAAACTGGAATCGGCCGGTCTTCAGCCATCAAAGAGAGTCGACAAGGCCACTCTGATCAGACGTTTGAGCTACGACCTGCGTGGCTATCAGCCCACTCCTGAGGAGATCGATGCGTTTGTCTCGGATCGCTCGCCGCAGGCTTACGAAGCACTCATCGATGCATTTCTCGCATCTCCCGCTTATGGCGAACGCTGGGGTCGGCATTGGCTCGACATCGCTCGCTTCGCCGAATCCAGCGGCAAGGAACAGGACGTTCCCTACCCCCATGCGTGGCGATACCGTAACTGGGTCATCGATGCTTTCAATCAGGACATTCCCTACGATGATTTCATCCGTATGCAGATCGCAGGTGATCTTCTGGATGCGGACACCCCCGAAGCCCGTGACCAGCATCTGATCGCCACCGGATACCTCGCAGTGGGTCCCAAGAGCCACCGGGAACGACAGCGCAAGCAGTTTGTACTCGACGTGGCGGACGAGCAACTGGACACCATCACTCAGGGGATGCTTGGACTGACGGTGGCGTGTGCCCGATGCCATGACCACAAGTACGACCCGATCAGCCAGCGCGACTACTACCAGCTTGCGGGGGTCCTGCTCTCCAGTGAAACCCTCTTCGGTGGAGCCGGAACCACCCGCGGCATGCAGTCTGACCTGCTGACCCTGTCTCATTCGAGCGAACCCCCGTCGGAAGAAATGAGCATTCCGGTCGGTGTCTACAAGCGCCTGGAGACGGCACGTAACAACGCAATCAAGGAGATCGCCCGCCTTGAATCCCAGGGCAGCGAATCTCGCGGCCCGATTCGGCAGGCACGCATACGGTTGAAGGCGGTGGAGGATGTGGTCTCCCGGTTCAATTCCGATGGAACGGCCAATTCCTCGGTCAAGGTGGCGATGGGAATGCGTGACAATTCCTCTCCGATCAACGCACCGCTTCTCATTCGTGGTGAACTTGAGAATCCATCCGACGTCATTCCGCGTGGCATTCCCCCGATCGCCGACCTTGAACAACCGATGCTGGTGCGCAAGGGCAGTGGCCGCCTTGATTTCGCGGAGTGGATTGCTTCCCCGGAGAATCCGCTCACTGCGCGGGTCATGGCCAATCGAGTCTGGTTGCACCTCTTCGGTCGTGGAATCGTTTCCTCGACCGAGAACTTCGGTCTGGAGGGCATGCCGCCCACCAACCCCGAATTGCTTGATTACCTTTCCATCCGTTTGATTCAGAACGATTGGTCAATCAAGCGGCTGATTCGAGAGATTCTGCTCTCCAGTGCGTACCGAATGAGCTCCGATGACGTCGGACCTGGAATCAAGCTGGATCCGGAGAACACGCTCTACTGGAGAATGACTCCCGTTCGACTCGAAGGTGAGGCCATCCGAGATTCAATTCTGGTTGCAGCGGGTACCCTGGATGCGACGGTGCAGCGGGGGTCCCCGGTGTCCTGGCTTCCCGGTCGGTTTGCCGATCTTTCCTACCTTGAGGATCTGCAGGTCGCCACGCAGCGTTCGGTCTACCTTCCTCACCTGAGGAGCTCTTCTTCGGTTCTCCTGCAGACATTCGACGGGCCCGAGCCTTCATTCGTCACGGGGGTCCGAGATCAGACCAATGTTCCTTCCCAGGCGCTGCTCATGCTCAACAGCAGCTGGGTGACCCGCCAGGCTGATGAAATGGCCTGGATGCTGCTCAAGCTCGACGTTTCTGACCGTGAACGCGAGGAGATCGCGTTCCTGCGAACCCTGGGTCGCAAACCAACCGCTGCGGAGAAGACGGCGATTCGCCGCTTCTTCGCTGACTTCCAAGCACTTCTGGCTGACGGTGACGCCACGGGGAGTTTCCGAACACTCGCGTCTCAGTCCCAGGCGGTCCGTCGCACCGCCAAGCGAAGAGGCCTGGAGCCGATGCCGGTGAGCCGCGTTGCGACACCGGGCCTGTCTCCCGTCGAGCGCTCGCGGCTGCTTGCGTGGAGTTCGTTCTGTCAGTCCCTGTTTTCAACCGCTGAATTCAGGTACCTCAACTGATTGGAGCTGTTTGATGTCGGTCAATGACCACGGATTTTGTTCGAATCGAATCACGACCGTCTCTCGCCGAGAGATGCTCAAGGGTGTCTCTTGTGGCTTCGGGATGCTGGCATTCTCTGGAATCGCTCAGGCCATGGCGGTACGCCACTCCGGACCGCCCAATCCCCTCGCGCCTCTGAATCCACACTTCGCCCCGCGCGCCAAGCGAGTGATCTTCCTCTGCATGTCGGGGGGGCCGAGCCATCTGGACATGTTTGATCACAAGCCCAAGCTGGTGGCGGATGACGGGAAGTCACTCTCCCGCGGGCGTCGCCGGGGATCGAAACTGATGGGTTCACCTTTCAAGTTCTCGCCCTATGGTGAAAGCGGGATGGAGTTCAGCGAGTTGGTGCCCAACATCGGTTCGCATGCCGACCGAATCACCATGCTCAAGGGAATGCACACCGACATCCCGGCGCACGCGCAGGCTCAGGTGCAGATGCACACCGGATCATTCCAGTTCGTCCGGCCTTCACTTGGTGCCTGGACCTTGTACGGACTGGGCACTGAGAATGAGAACCTGCCCGGATTCGTGACCATCGGTCCGGATCGCGGTAACGGTGGCGCGCAGAAATACGGCAGCGCCTTCCTTCCTGCGGTGACCCAGGGGACTCCCATACCCGTGGGCAACAGCGACCGTGCGTCGACGGTAGAGAATTTGAAGCCACCCCGACTCTCCCGAACCGGGCAGAGAGAACAGATCGATTTCATTCAAAAGCTCAACCAGGATGCCCAGCGACGCAGTGGCGATCCTGATGGAGTCGATGGTGTGATCCAGAGCTACGAACTCGCTTTTCGGATGCAGGACACCCTGCCGGAAGTATTGGATACCGGGAATGCGGATCCGAAAATTCGTGAGCTCTATGGTCTTGACGACGAACCAACCGCCCGTTTCGGTCGCCAATGCCTGATGGCTCGTCGCATGGCTGAAGCTGGAGTGCGTTTCATCGAGGTCACCGCCGGTGGCTGGGACCATCATCGAAACCTTCGGGAATCGATGGTCAAGAGCTGTACCGCGATCGACAAGCCGATTGCCGGGTTGCTGACGGACCTTGCGCAGCGTGGAATGCTCGAGGACACCCTCGTGCTCTACGGAGGTGAGTTCGGGCGAACACCCGATGCACAGAATCGTGATGGACGCGACCACAACGCCAAGGGTTTCACAATGTGGATGGCCGGAGGCGGTGTGAAGGGTGGCTTCGAGTACGGAGCCACCGATGAATACGGTGCCGAGGCGGTCGATGGACAAGTGCACATTCATGACTGGCATGCGACGATCCTGCACCTGATGGGCCTGGATCACGAGCGGTTGACTTACAACTACGCCGGCCGTGACTTCCGTCTGACCGACGTCCACGGAAACGTGGTTGACAAGATCTTCAGTTGAGCCTGCGTACAGCTAGTTGCTCTTGCGGATGCTCCCCGCGATCTTGATGAGGACTTCCTCTTCACCCTTGATCGTGGTCTTCAGCAGTACGTTTCCACTGATGGCGCCTGATGACGTTCCGGTATTGCCCATCAGCGTCAGATCGTACGTGCTTCCATTGGATTCCGGAATTGGTTCAACCAGCACCGACATTGGTATCGGCTTTCCATTCACGACGGTTGCTTCCAGCACCTCAAAGGGTTTGTTCTGAGCCTGCGCGATTCGAATGGTCTTGCTGAATTTCTGTTTCTGCGGCAACACCAGCAAGCGGAACATCGAATCACTCGCAGTCAGGTTCCCCTGGACGTTTGCATTCATCCCGACGGTCACGGTGCTGGGAATTGATTTTCCACCGTTCCCTTCCAGGACCTTGCCTGAGATGCGGAGACTGCCGGTGTACCAGCCCCAGGGCATCCCCGGCTTCAGCTCGACATCCAGTTTCCATTTTCGTGTCTTGCTTCCCGGGGGGGTGGTCTCTTTCAGGTTGTAGGTGAGCTGATCCTTGATCTCCCCGAAAAAGTTCATGGCACCCATGGTGTAGTTCGGATTTCCCGACTGAAGTATCAGGGTCCGTTTGGCGCCTGATCCGAGTGGTATTTTCCCGAACGAGAGGGAGCGCGGGGTCACCTCGAGGGTTGGAATGACCTCCGCCTTGATGATGATTTCGTGACTCTGCTTTTCGGAATCATTGGTCATCACAAAGACGGTCTTGCTCTGCTTTCCACTTCCCTTCGGTTTGAACGTGAGGTTGATGGTGTCTCCCTCACCGGGAGCGAAGGTTGTCTGTTCGAGTTTCGTTGAGGTGCACCCGCAGGTTGGCTTCACTTCGAATACCTCGAGGACTCCGTTGCCCCGATTTGTGAACGCAACGCTTGCGGTCCGCGTCTCGAAATCAGCCACCTCGCCAAAATCGACCACCGGTGACGGCATGTAGAAGGACGGTCCGCTCACGCGAGCAGTGCTCCCGGTGCCCGAGACGGTTCCGCCAGAATCGGACTGTCCGCATCCTGTGAGCAGCAGCGCAGAGTTCAGCCCAAAGGTGGTGCTCAGAAGGAGAAGGTGCTTTCGAATGTTCATGAACTNGGTTTCCTCTTGAGGTCGATTATCCTGCTGCACGAGGATATCCCACTTCCCCGGTTCAGCCATTGGTTCCTCGCCAATGGAATTGAGTTCGATGCAAAAAAGACGGCGACCCGGGTTATCCGGGCCGCCGCAATCACGGTTTTTCCTGCCGAGGCTAATGGCTCGCCTCAAGCGGGCCGTGGGACCTCAGTTGGTCGCATTCGAGTCAGACCAGTGAACCCATTGGGTTGATGTTCTTGGCCCAGTTGCTCATGCTTGAGCTGAATCGTGGTCCGTAGCCGATGTATTCAGACTTCGGTCCGCATCCCGTGATCGGGCAGATTGGAGCGAAGGCTGCATCGAACTGGTAGGGAAGTGCGGTGGGTCCGCCGAACTGACCAGTCCAGTTCTGGGTCGGGACACCCCAGGGGGTACCCATGGTGCCGAATGCTGGCACCTGTGTTCCCTGGAATGGTGCAGTTGTCTGTCCCATGAGGGGCTTGCCGAACAGGCCGTTGCCCGCGACCGGGAAGGCCGTGGGGTTGAGGCTGTTGGGGTTGACGGTGTTGCCGTCAAGTGCGATCTGCACCTCCTGCTTCACGCCCTTGCAGAGGAAGATGAGGCTGAGGACCTGGCCGATCTTGGCTGCATCGAGTTCATGACGCAGGGTGACCAGGTTGGCCTGCTTGCCGTTGACGCCCAGAAGCACGTCATTGGGTTCGAGTCCGGCGTAGAAGGCTGCACTGCCGGGGATGACTTCGCTGATCACGCAGACGTTGCGTGCATCAACCGCGAGGTTGTGTGCGAGGTCGGGGCTCACCGGGCGAACTGCAATACCCAGGAAGGGCTTGGGGTTCATTCCCACATACTTGGGGTTCATTCCCATGTAGTTGTTGAGCCCGGCACCGAGGGTGCCGCTGATGGAGTTCACGGGCAGTTGGACCTTGTCCAGAAGCATGCCCTTGAGATCTCGGATCTCGATCATTCCACCGGGAATGATGGTGATTGATCCGGTTGGCATTACCTGGCCGTTGAGGGTAACGACTGGAGTGGCGCCCTTGGATCCGGAGATCTCGACATCGATGATGTTGTCACCGGTGTTTTGTACTGGGCTGGTCCAGACGCATTCAAGTCGGCGGGTGATCCGGTAGTCGCCAGTGCCATCGACCGAGGTGGTCGAAGCGACGCACTTGACGTTGCAGACACCGTTTTCAATGCCGTTGAAGAAGTTGCTGGTTTCGCAGGTCGAGTTCAATCCCTTGACGGGAGTTTCAATGTTCATGGTAGTAGTAGTCATGGTAGTTTCCTTTCAGAAGCCTCAGGTTGTCGTCGTGCGATTTGCACGGTCCCGGGCACTCACTGTTACGCCGTGGTTTTTCCGGGGTTTCCTAATCGATCGAAGTGGCGCAAAGGGGGAAACTGACTGACGCATTTCGATCACATGCGCCCTTCATGGTGGTTAGCATGGGGTCATGAATTCGCTCATACCACTGCTCCTGAGTCTCCTAGTCAGTCCACTGGTCGGCCCTTCCCAGGAAACCCCTCCTGAGACCCCGCCGGAGGTGGTTCTCAAGCCGGATTCCGTGACCACGGATCATTCCATAAGGATCAATGGCGAACTCATCGACTACCAGGCAACCGCCGGAACGCTCCCACTCTTCAATGAACGTGATGGATCAGTGGAGGCGGAGATATTCCACGTCGCCTACATGAAGAAGGACGCCGATTCCGCCAAGCGGCCCATCCTCTTCCTGTTCAATGGTGGCCCCGGTTCCTCGAGTGTGTGGTTGCACCTGGGCGCCTTCGGACCCGTCCGGGTTCTCAGTGGAGATGCTGGCGCACTCAACCCACCCCCCTGGAAGACCGGTCCCAACGATGCAAGTCTTCTCGACGTGGCTGATCTCGTCTTCATCGATCCAGTCTCCACCGGCTTCAGTCGCATGGCTGAGGGTTCCGCTCACGAGGACTTTCACGGACTCGAGCAGGACGCTTCCGCCGTTGCACGTTTCATTCGTCTGTTCATCACGCGTCACGATCGCTGGCAGAGTCCGAAGTACATCGGTGGTGAGTCCTACGGCACCATTCGTTCCGCAGTGCTTTCCGAGAAGCTGCAGGATGGTGAGGGGATCTACCTGAACGGAGTGCTGCTGGTTTCCAGCGTCCTCGATTTCGGCACGATTCGAACCTCTGCCTCCAACGACCTTCCGTATTGCCTGTTTCTTCCCACCTACGCCGCCTCGAGCTGGTACCACGGAGTCATGGACCGCACCGACTATCCAACCCTGGAGTCTGCGGTCTCCGCGGCGGAATCCTTCACGATCGAGCAATACCTGCCAGCTCTGGCCATGGGCACCTCTCTTCCATCCGAGCAAGAGGCATCGGTGGTCGCCTCGCTCTCACACTTCACCGGGCTTGATCCCGACTTGCTTCGCAAGGCGAATCTTCGAATCGGACCGACTCGCTTTCGCAAGGAGTTGCTCGAATCAAGATCGGAGATCATCGGGCGCTACGACTCTCGATTCATCGGCCCGGTCATGGATCCCCTGGCGCCCTATCCGGCCTACGACCCGAGTTACACGGCGATCGTCGGACCGTACACCGCGAGCCTGAATCAGTACATGCGGGAGGGGCTTGGTTATCGAAGTGATCTTCCTTATGAGATTCTGACCGGCAAGGTATGGCCGTGGGACTATTCGAGCTTTGAGAATCGGTACGTTGCCGTTGCTGATCGTCTGAAGAAGTCGATGGTCAAGAATCCAAATCTCATGGTGTTCATTGCCAGTGGCTACTTTGATCTGGCCACGCCGCATTTTGCCGCGGACTACGTGGTTGACCACATGCAGCTCACCCCGGACTTCCTTCGTCATGTCGACGTTGAGTACTATCCAGCCGGACACATGATGTACCTCAACGATGCACTGCGGAAGAAGCTTTCCAAGGACGTGCGTTCATGGATACAGAAATCCAAGAACACGAAGTAGGCACCACCCGAACTCCGTTCGGGTTCTGCCTCAAGTGCACTCACGAACTGATCGCCGAAGGCGATGGTCGCTGTTCCGAATGCGGTCTGGCGTTCAACCCTCGAAGTCGTCGCTCCTACTATGCCTTCCAGCCAGGCTGGATGGCCAAGCGCTTCCTCGCACCCCCCGGAGTTTTGTGGTGGCTCACCTTCCTGTTTCTCTCGATCTACCTCATGGCTGCGAGCTACGCACCGGGTGGTTTTCTGATCGCCGAGATACTGGGAGGCTTCGCCCTGGTCGTCGCGGGGGGGTTCTATCTGCTTTGTCTGATCTCTTCTCTGCTCGTACACCTTCGATTCGGTCGCATCTGGTGGGGGGCAAGGCAGCTCTGGTGGCTGGTCGGGCCCTGCATCGTGCTGATCGGTCTTCTGTTGATCTTTCTGCAGTTTCCCATCCGTGTGGGATTCTCGTATTCGCGCAGCGCGATGGAAGCGCAGGTTGCGCTGACCGCTCCGGGGCCGCCGGCGAGTCGACCGGCCTGGCTGGGACTCTATCCCGTCCGTTACGATGGGAACCGCCCGAACCTTCTGCTGGTTCGTGGAGCCGGATTCATCAACTCCAACGGGTTCGTGCATCTTCCAAATGTTGAAGGTACGGACTACTTCGAAGAAGGAGATCTCAGGGCATGGCGATTCGACGGGGACTGGTTTCTTGCGGAACTTCAATTCTGATCTCGCTTGCCGCGACCTTTTCAGGGTCAACG
>NHEC01000076.1 GCA_002171655.1 Planctomycetes bacterium TMED75 | reverse complement strand
AAGCCCTGACGGCTACATCGATTTCCAGTCGCTGGAACTGGTAGGAGTGGGCGGGCTCAACTCCTATTACGGCGTAAACAAGATCCAAGAATTTCCCTACGCCCGTCCAAGCTCGCTTCCAAAGTTTTCGAATGCAAACGCTCAAACTGGCATCGGCGCGAAGGGTCGAGCGATAAACCTATAAATGTAGATTAAATATGGATACTCTAAAAATAGTTCTGCAAGTCATCTGCGGCCTTGGCATTCTAAACGTTTGGCTGCTTCGTTTCGCTAAAGACACGCCTTACCGCCCGGAGTCTGCTAGCAACTTGCCAGAAGAGTTCGCCGTTTACGGCTTATCGGAAAAAGCGCTCTACGCTATTGGCGGCGCCAAGATCCTCCTCGCCTGCGCGCTCATCGCAGGAATCTGGATGCCGGAAATCGTAGATCCTTCCGCCTGGGCCTTGGCAGTTCTTATGGCTGGCGCGATCTTCATGCATGTAAAGGTACAGGATCCTCCCCGAAAATCGGTTCCCGCAACTGGTGCACTGCTGATGTCCCTCGCCATTAGCGTAGTTTAGCCCAATCTCTCAGACAAGTCGCTTCGGGGCTTTGTCTATTCAAGCGCACAAGTGCTGATGGGAGCATTAGGCGATTGGGGGGGCGGCTCCTTTGTTTCGATTTGGGTTGAGGGCATCAAACTGCGCTGCGATCGCCAATATGCGCTTCCCCAGCTTAAGGCGAGGAGGCTTAGCCGGCGGCCTTCGAGTATGCCTCGTAAAAAGCATCGTACACAGGCTTTGGCACTTCGGAGCCGTAGCAGCGAGTGTGCACGAATTCGCCATTCTCTTCAAACACGCTTGAGTTGTAGATTATGTACTTCAATCCAGCCTTTGCGTGTACTTTTGCTGGGTAGTTTTTCAGGTCTTCGAAGTTTCCCAGTTTCTCCATCATTTCGTTCAAGCATTCCTTATCAGCCTGGAACTCCGAAACATGATGACCGATGTATTCATTTTCCTCAAACCCCAGCGTTTCAAGTTCGCACTGATTTGCGTAGATTACAATTCCATCGGAGGACACTGCGTGAATTCCTATTGACGAGTTGTTGATGAAATTTTGAGGATTTTCTTTAAACATAACGTAACCCCTTCCTCAATAATCAGCTGTTAAAGCGGTTTAGGTTAGTCGACGATAGGTTCGGCGTGGGACTGGTTCTCGTTCCGCGTTGGGCCGAGCTGGACGTATTGAAGAAATGGTTAAGCTTCCATCGAATGTCAATGATGGAGCGCAAGCGACCCATTCCCGCTTATCAGTCCTGGGGTAATATTGGATTCGATTGATGGGGGGCGGTATGGGTTGCTGTTGATCCGGCTCTCGGAGCGCATTCGAACGGAGGCCGATAGCAGAGAGGACTGTATGTTTGCAATTGAGCGATAGGCGTCATAGTTATTGACCGCCTCGAACAGGGAATAAAAGAATGCAGGCTTCCGTAACGCTTCTCGACGCTTTCGTTGGACTGGGTTGATTTTCTATGGCATTTCTGGATAGGCGGATGTCAATGCGCGTTTAAAAATGCGCATCTCGCGTTTGAATAACGACTTCTAAAAATATGAAATTGAAAAATAAGGTGGCCGTAATTACGGGCAGTACGAGTGGCATGGGAAAAGCGATTGCGAGGCGGTTTTGCAGCGAAGGCGCTGCAGTTCTGATTTCAGGGCGCAATTGCGAAAGAGGATTGGAGGTCGTTGAAGAGCTGGAACGCGCGGGGCACCAAGCGGCGTTTGTGGCAGGCGATGTCGGCCTTTTGGAAACGAATCGGATAATCCTGGATACGGCTAAAAAGCGGTTTGGTGGAGTAGACATATTGGTTCCGTGCGCGGGCGCCCTTAACCTGGGAACGATTACCGATATCGCGCCGGAACAATGGAAGCGAGCTATCGATACCAATCTGAACAGTTGCTTTTACCTATTCCATTTAGGCATTCCGGAAATGCGAAAACGGGATAAGGGAACAATCGTAGCGATTGGATCGATTGCCGCTTATCGCGGATTTCCTGGACACGCTGCCTATTGCGCATCGAAAGGCGCCCTCGTTTCGTTGATTCGACAGGTGGCGATCGACTATTCGCCGGAAATCAGAGCGAATATACTGTGTCCTGGACCTGTTGATACGCCATTGTTGCGAGATTCGGCTCACGCCTTTCCGGATCCGGCTAAAGCGATCGCGAACGTTGCGGAGCGCGCGCCGATGAAACGATTGGGCACGGTAGACGATATTGCAAAGGCAGCGTTGTTCTTGGCGAGCGATGATTCCGCGTGGATAGATGGCGCTGCTCTCGATATCGATGGAGGAGTAATGGTTGGTTAGAGTTCGTCTACGGCTCGGAGTGGGGCGGAGGGCGGGGAGACGAAGACGTTTTCGAAGCGCTTTTGCACAAGCCCGGTAGAGGGATCATAAGCAATCCCGAATGATAGCGAAAGGCGGTTGTTTTTCCAATGACATGATGTCGCCAATAGGAACTAAATCCGACTCCCCCCAATTCCCTCCTCGCCCGATCATGCGATGGCATTCTGAGATCGTTTAACCTATAGTGCTATCATGCTCTCTACTTTCCCTAAATGCGTCTATTTTAGGTCGCTCGGTTTGGCTGCGATTCTACTGGGGTTGGGCATTCAGACTGTCGCCTTTTCCGACAATACGCCTCCGCCCGGTTTCCGCAGCCTATTCGACGGAGAGACTTTGGAGGGTTGGACGCCCAGGGCGCGCTTGCCGGTTCCCAAATATCCGGGGGCGCCGTTTAAGGTCGATCCGAATGGCGAGTGGATGCAGAACGCTCGCAAGAACGTTGGAAANTGGNCGATTGTCGACGGCGCAATCGTAGGCGAGCAGGATCCTCCGGCCAGCGGCGTCGGGGCATANTTGGTGTCGGANGAGGCTTTTGGGGATTTCGAATTGATGGTGGACANGAAACCGGATTGGANAACCGATACCGGTTTNCTCATACGGACATTGNCTGGAGGCAGTCCTGGATTGCAGATCTTGTGCGATTTTCGTCCCCAAGGCGGAATCGGCGGNTTCTATGGCAACGGATTNGCGGGAATTCATGGTATGTCGTTCGCNATCGATGCGGNTGTCGATAAGGACAGCAAGCCGGTTCGCGTNATTTCNGCCGACCCGGAAAAAGGGCGNGNGGAGCTCAGNGAGCAGACGCNTTCGATTCTAACNTACGCGGTGGATGTAGAGGAATTCCTGAAGGTATGGAAAGTGGGGGAGTTNAATACCTTCAAAGTGCGNTGCGAAGGCCGTATCCCAACCGTAACTACNTGGNTNAATGGCCTGAAAATNGCCGNANTCGANATGGCNGATCTCNAATGGGAAAATTACGACGCTGAAGCAATCGCGGAAATGACGGGGGGCAAGGGCCATATCTCGCTGGAGGTGCACAACAATGGGCGCAACGACCCGCAAGGCCAAGAACGCTGGTGGCCGGGNGCTCAGGTACGGTGGAAGAATATTTATATTAAGGAGCTATAAGTNGACTGGGGCGGACCCANTGCATACTTATCTCNCAAGAAACAGATGATNAACGCGAAGNACCTNAANCCTNNATTGCTAACNGTCCTGTTTTTGGCCTTTGGNGCGTTNTTCTCTGGATGTTCGGAAAAGCCCGAAGCGGTTTCCCTGTTCGACGGAAAATCCCTTGAGGGTTGGCATGCCATTCCGCGCCTATACGTTCCCAGTAACGAGGAATTCGATAAGATTCCGTCCGGTAAGTTAAAGGATGCAGTCGTCCAGTTTCACCGCGAGCATCCTGAAGCCTATATGCGTTCTAAAGTCGACAACCTCGGCGTGTGGAAAGTCGAGGATGGAGCAATATCGGGTGGACAGGTCCCGGGGACGGTGCTGGGCGCTTATCTGATGTCCGATAAGAAGTATGGAGACTTCGACCTGACATTCGAAGCCCACCCGGATTTTCCCACCGATACCGGAATTATGATTCGAGCCCATGAAGTGGGAACCATTGGATTCCAGATTTTGCTCGATTACCGCCCTAACGGAGCTATGGGAGGCGTCTACGGAAATGGGCTTTGGAATTTCCGGGCTTTTCCCTTCGTGATCAACGGGGACGAACAAGTGAACTTCAAGGTGACCAATCTTCGGGAAGGATATCTGGACCGGCCGCAATTCAAACCGGAATACGCGGCCCCGATAGAAGACTTTCTTGAGGCATGGAAACGGGATGACTGGAATACCATACGCGTACGTTGCGTAGGCGAAATACCGGTTATTGAAACCTGGATTAATGGAGTTCGCATAACCAAGTTCGATACCGCTAAACTGGGAGACTATATCGTTGGATTCGATCCTGAGTTTTTAACCGAACGACTCGGAAGCGAGGGCCATATAGCTCTGGAAGTCCACGACAGTCCCAACAGCCGGGAGCGCTGGGCTCCAGGGGCCGTGTGTCGCTGGCGGAACATTCGTATAACCGAATTGTAGATGGAATTGGAATTTGAAGGCAGGGAGGACTGGCTCAGTCCTACGAAGAGTTTGTGAAATGGAGGACCGAGCCGGTGTCCTCCCTAATTTTCTTGGGTAGTGGATATAGTACAATGAATTTGGGAAAGATGCATAGACTTCTTAGATACTCTATTGCTTCCTTACTGTTGGCCACCTTCGTCACTTTCGGAGAATCCGAATCGCCCAGCTTCAGCCGCGATATCCGGCCCATTCTTTCCGGAAAATGCTTTAAGTGCCATGGACCTGATCCGGAAACTAGGGAGGCTGACTTCAGATTAGATCGCCGCGAGTCTGCAATCGATGCCGATGTGATTGTTCCCGGCGATCCCGTTGAAAGTTGGATACTCGAGGTCGTCTCTACTGATGACCCGGACCTGCGCATGCCTCCAAAAGGGGATCCACTAAGTTCGGAAGAAATTGAAAAGCTTAGAGCCTGGATTGCCGACGGGGCCGCGTACGAAGCCCATTGGGCTTATAAAAGCCCTAGCGTGGCTAAACGGCCCAAGGTTCGGAATCGCAAATGGCCTGCTAGTCAGTTTGATCATTACATTTTGAATCGCATGGAAGGGCAGGGTCTTGAACCTGCAGCCAAAGCTGAACCGGCTGTACTATTACGCCGCCTCTACCTCGATTTGATCGGNTTGCCGCCAATGGCAGATGACGTGATCGCGTTCGAGGCGAATCCCTCAGCGAAAAACTACAAAGCGCACGTGGAGAAATTGCTCCAATCACCACGGTTCGGAGAGAAATGGGCGTCAGGGTGGCTAGATCTAGCTCGATACGCCGATTCAAATGGGTACCAGCATGACGACTTGCGAACCATGTGGCCCTATCGCGACTGGGTGGTCGACGCCTTCAACGATGACATGCCTTTCGACCAATTCACCATAGAGCAACTGGCGGGTGATCTACTACCAGAGCCGTCCAAGAGCCAGCTGGTGGCTACCGGATTCAATCGCAATGTCCCTACGAATTTTTCAGGAGGAACTAAGGTGCCCGAGGTTCGTGCCAATGTACTCCATGACCGGGTGGCCACCACCGGGGCTGTCTGGCTAGGGCTTACCTTGGAGTGTGCTCAATGCCACGATCACAAATTCGATGAGATCACCCAAGAGGAGTACTACCAGCTATACGCTTTCTACGACAAGGCTATCCCAGAATTCGACCAACAAGGAGACGGTATGTTTCGCAAACACTTCACGGGTCGCGATGTATTGGTTTACGCAAACGAAGAGGACCGGGAAAAGGGACAGGCGCTTGAAATAGACCTCGCTTTGGAAGAGGAGCGGATCGCTGCTTTGCTTCAACGAGGCAAAGACGACTCAAGTTTGGTAGTCAGTGAAGAAGTAGTCTTGTTGGACTTCGAAGACCCCTATCCCTTTGAAAGGCACGTGGCAACTAGGCCCGCGATCACTTCCGTGGTCGAATTCGTACCAGAAGGTGGAGGAGCGTTTGCCGGCAAAATTGTGGCGGAACCGGTGACGGAGACCAAGGGCTTCTTCGGTACAGGCTTTTCATTTCCAGCCAAAGATCTGTCTGGCAACAGTGAAATTACCTTCTGGATAAATACCGACATCGCTAGTCAGTTCAACCTGCAGGTTCATTCAGGCAGAAGGCAGGCAAGCGTTTTCGGGTTTTCTACGATGGACGCCGAATCTGAAGCTTGGACCAAGATCGTAGCTCCATTGGCCGATTTCAAGAAGCCCGCGTGGTCCACCACAGCGGTGGATTGGACGCGTATCGATAAAATCCAGATCACTGCCCAAGGGAGTGGTCCCTATGAGGGACACTACATTCTGCTGGACCAGGTGTTGGGGGTAGCCTCCTCTGAAAAAGCCTTGATTGAAAAACGTGTAGCGGATCTTCGGGTACAGTTGGCCGAACTGCAAACAGCTACCATGGTTATGCAGGATTCTGAGATGCCCTCCCAGACTCACATAATGTTAAGGGGGGATTACACCGCTCCGGGTGCTCCGGTCGAAGCCGGTGTCCTGGAGAGCTTGCATCCTCTAGATCCTGAATTGCCGGTCAATCGCTTAGGTTTGGCCCAATGGCTAGTTGATGAGGAAAACCCACTCACGCCGCGAGTCGTGGTCAATCGAATCTGGGAGGAGATTTTTGGTCGTGGTATCGTCAATACACCAGAAGATTTCGGAATGCAAGGCGAGCTGCCCACTCATCCACAATTGCTCGACTGGCTGGCGATACAGTTCGTGGAGGATGATTGGTCTGTAAAACAGTTGATAAGAACGATCGTCATCTCATCAACTTATCAGCAGTCTTCAGCGGTTGCGGCTGAAAAGATTCAATCGGATCCGCAAAACGTTTGGCTGTCGAGAGGACCGCGCTTCCGGCTCTCGGCCGAATTGATTCGGGATAATTTGCTGTCCATTTCGAGGCTGTTGTCTGACAAAATGGGCGGTCCATCCGTCTATCCGCCTCAGCCTGAAGGATTGTGGAAAGAGATCTCTACTGCTGACGTTACTAATTACCCGACTTCCGAAGGCGAAGATCGCTATCGAAGAGGGCTATACACTTTTTTGCGGCGAGGTAATCCCAATCCCATGTTTCTGAATTTCGATGGTTCGGAGCGCTCCGTTTGCACCGTCAACCGAGACCGCTCCAATACACCTGTCCAGGCTCTCAACTTGCTCAATGATCCGTCTTATGTTGAGGCAGCTTACGCCCTCGCAACTTGGCTCGAATCCATGTCGGGAGATGACGAGAGCAAAGTGGTCGCTGCCTTTCGAACTGCGGTGTCGCGTAAACCTTCCGAAGCCGAAACGGCAGCCTTGCTGGAGCTTTTTCACAAGCACAACTCCTGGTTCTCTGTGGCCCAAGTTATTCTGAATTTAGATGAAACGCTTACCAAGTCATGACCGATATTTCTAAACACCTTCGACGCATCAAACGGAGAGAATTTCTGCGCCAAGGTACGTTGGGAATTGGATCTCTCGCTTTGTCGCACCTACTCAACCGCGAGCTACGAGCATCCAGCATCCAGCATCAAGAACCCAGTCACCAGCATCCGGGGTCCAGAACCCACCACACGCCCAAGGCGAAGAATGTTATTTTTCTGCACATGGTGGGTGGTCCTTCTCAGATGGATACATTCGATCCCAAGCCTGAGCTGGATAAGTGGGATGGAAGAAGCCTTCCTTCTGAGCTGACCAAAGGGCAGAAATTCGCCTTCATCAGTCCCGAAGCGCGGGCGATCAAGTCTCCCTACTCATTCGCTCCTCGCGGCAAGTCTGGCATCGTCATGTCGGAACTGTTTCCTCACCTAGCCAACGTCGCGGACGAACTTAGTGTGATCCGAAGCATGAAGACGAACGAGATCAATCACGGTTCGGGCGAACTCTTTCTCCACACTGGGCATGGTCGATTCGGACGCCCAACATTCGGGGCTTGGACTTCATATGGGCTGGGAACTGAAAACTCGAATCTTCCCTCCTATGTAGTACTTAAAGATAAGCCGCCTAATTCTGGGCCGGCAGGATGGGGAAGCGGATTCCTGCCATCTAAGCACCAAGGGGTTTTATTCCGTACGGGCGCTAAACCGCTATTCTATCTCGATAATCCCGAAGGGGTCACTTCTTCTGAACGGGGAGATGTTATCGATGCCATTGGCGTTTTAAACAACCACGCTTTCGATCGTTATCAGGATCCGGAAATTCAGACGCGTATTGCCCAGTACGAGTTAGCCTATCGGATGCAAACCTCCGTGCCCGAATTAGCAGGTTTGGACAGCGAGCCTGATAGCATTTTGGATATGTACGGCCTTGACGAGAATGGTCAGGGTGGCGATTTCGCCAAGAACTGCCTGCTTGCCCGGCGACTAGTCGAGCGAGGCGTGCGATTTGTCCAAGTCTTTAACAAAGGTTGGGATCACCATGCTAATATCTATGGCGCTTTGCCTTGGCAGGCTAAAGCGGTCGATCAATCTTGTGCGGGTCTAATCACCGATTTGAAGCAACGTGGGCTCCTCGATGAGACGCTTATCATTTGGGGAGGGGAATTTGGCAGAACGCCAATGGTGCAGGAGCACAATGCCGGGACGGGAGAAATGACCCCGCCTGGGCGCGACCATCACAAGGAATGCTTCAGTATCTGGATGGCCGGTGGCGGCGTGAAAAAAGGCTTTACCTATGGAAGTACGGACGAGTTCGGATTTGGCGTTACCGAAAATGAAGTGCACGTTCATGATTTCCACGCAACTTGTCTCCATCTTTTGGGGATTGATCACGAAAGGTTAACCTATCGCCATCAAGGTCGTGATTTCCGTCTGACCGATGTGCATGGTCACGTCGTGCACGACATCATAGCATAGAAGGTCGGTAGAGTCGGGAAGCGCCCTTATGACATTACCTCAAACATCTTTCAATTTGTCATCTTTCCGGTCTGTCTCCTAAAATGTCGGAGAACACTACCTTCGAATTGATCGCCAAGAGAGCGGGTGTCGGAAAGCCGACCGTTTCGCTCGCGTTGAGGAACAGCCCCGAATTGTTGGAGAAAACGCGACTGAGGATTCAGGACGTCGCCCGCGAGCTGGGATATAAACCGAATCCATCAGAGCTCGCGGATCCGGATATTCAGAATCCAAAACTCCTGAACGTGATCCTGAATGGCGATCCAGCCCTTTTTAGGGAGCAGCTTGTCTTTCGGGCGGGCGTTCTGGAGGTTCACTTGCTCTAGAGATCTTTTTATGTTCAAAATTCAAATCGATGTTTCCACTTCAGTCATTATCGCTGCTAATGAGTCCAAACCAGTCCCGAGCTATCCGACTGTTTCTTCTCCTAGTTGCCTTGTTGTCTCTTTCGCTGCCCGGCGTTCGCGCCAAAGAGACGGAACCCAATTTTCTTATTATCGCCATTGACGATTTGAACGACTACGTGGGTTGTCTGGATGGCCACCCCAACGCGTCGACTCCCAATCTGGACCGCTTGGCGAATATGGGAACGCTCTTTACCAACGCTCACTGCGTGTCTCCCGTTTGCAATTCTTCGAGGACAGCGATTTGGACCGGTCTCAGACCTACGACTACAGGGATCCACTCAAATCCCGTTGGCTGGTTTCGGGAAAAGCCCGGCGTGGGAAAGGTGGTTACGCTGTCGCAGGCAATGCTGGCCAATGGATATGCAAGCTATGGATACGGTAAGTTGTATCATCAAGTCAGAAGTTCAGAAGGTGAGTGGCTGCGCTCTCAGGCCTACTTTTACGGTCCCTTGCAAGACCCCAAGGTGAACTTCAATGCAGGTTGGACGTTAACCGATTGGGGCGTTCCTCCAAATGGGGTCCGCGCGAGTCACGATGCTGAAATTGCTCAGCGGACCATCGGTGCTTTGCAAGATTCCCATGATAGGCCGGTATTTATCGGTTGCGGTTTCTACCGCCCGCACACGCCCATGTATGCGGAGCAGGAATGGTTCGACCTTCATGCCCTAGACGGCGTGCGTCTCCCGAGGGGTGCAGTGGAGGGCGATACGGAAGACCTAGTCTATTTCGGCAAGCGAGAACGGCGTCCCCAAGATGTGGAGGCGCCGGGACTTTGGACCCATGACTGGGTAGAGGCGAATGGCAATTGGCAGGAAATCGTCCAAGCCTACCTAGCGAGTACCTCGGCCATGGATCACGAGTTGGGTCGGGTGCTTGACGCCCTGCTGGAGAGCACACTGTGCGACAATACCTATGTAATCTGCTTTTCGGACCACGGCTATCACTTGGGCGAGAAACGCCATTGGGGTAAAGCGACCCTTTGGGAGATGGCGACGCGCGTCCCGTTTATAATCATGGGTCCTGGTATTCCAAAGGGCGTCGTATGCAACAAACCTGTCGAGCTGCTTAGCATCTATCCAACGGTCATGGACTATGCGGGATCGACGCCTCCTCATGATTTGGATGGGCGTTCGCTGCGTCCCTTGTTGGAGGACGCAAATGCTGATTGGGACCATCCTGCTTGGACTACCTTCGTAGATCATCATGCCCTGAAAACCGAGCGTTGGCGCTATATACGTTATGCATCAGGCGAAGAAGAGCTCTACGATACGAAGAACGATCCGCATGAACTGACTAACCTAGCCCTCGGGCTAGCGGATAAGCCCGCGATTGTTGAAACGCTGAATACGATGCGAAATCAGCTCGATGGCTTTCTCGAATCGAAACCCTAGGGTTTTTATTTATCGTCGATTTGGCGAAGGAAGGTTCGTTTTGGAAGAAAAACGAAATGGGCCTGAGGGGATTCCGAATCGTATGGACAAGCTAGTTAGCGTTGAGGGGAATCTAGGCCTAAATTTATAGTTCTGGGCGTCCCTCTGAAGTCCATTTGCGATCCGATTTATAGAAGGGCCCAATGTATTCCCAATTGCGGAGGTTCTTGGATTTGAAGGAGCTCGTGAAAACATAGACATCCTGGTCGAAGAAATGACCTCGGAAGAAATCGTCGAAGCACAGGAAATGGCACGCGAAATGGTGGAGTCCAACCCCAAACTGATGGGTGAGTAGGGGATGGTTTCCGTATCCTTCATCTCAAAAATTGGGCAAAAGCTAGCCTTTAATCACGTTTTTCATGCACACGCATCTGGTAGCGAGGTACGACCTAGGAATACAATTCTTGTGAGGAGGGGATTCGAAAAAGCAAATTCTCAAATTGAAAGGATCGATGTTGATTACGAAACGGCGAAGCTACTCCAGACCGACTTAGGGAGAAAATAGTGCCTGAGGCTCCTTCTGGCACTAACGATTTTGAAAGCCGTAAATCACCTCGCGAGATTACTGCAAAAGCCTCCAAATCGGTTGGGAAGAAGGTATCGTATTTTCCTCCTTGCTATTCGGTGTAGACTTCCTCAACCCAGATGCTGAGCGATGTCGAAGAGCTTTAGAGAGGAGGACCCCCCGAAGCATTCAGACTATCAGATAGTGGTTTTCTACTTGTTGGGTTTCTCGATTTTCAGCTTACTGTTGTCGTCATTAGTAACTGCCGTCGTCGAAGGCATTTGTGCCTATTTGCTTTGGACTGGGAATAAATATGCGAGAACAATCATTCTTTTGCGGGCGTATGCCACGCTAATTTTTGCTTGGTTTGCTTACTTTTTGGCCCCCGAAATTGTTGGTAGTCGCGAGATAGTTGGTGCTATACTTTTGTTTTGTGCACCGATTCTTTTACTGCTGCATGGTGAGTATAATAACTTGAGGAAGAGGCGTATCGCGGTACTACTTTCGATTATAGGCTTTTTTTGTTTTAATAAACGGATCTGGAATAGAAGGGGTCAGTAAATCTGCCCCGTAGGAGGAAATATTTAAAGCACTCGGTTATCTTCTGTCCCGGTTACTAGGTTTGGTCAAAATAATGAATATAGGTCTGAGCAGCCAGGAACCTCCCGGCCAACCCGTTATTCGACGTCACGATTTAGACGCATTGCGAGGTTTTGCCATGCTGCTTGGTATCGGCCTGCACGCAGCAATACCCTATTTACCCTTAAGTTTTGACAACCAACCTAACCAATCAGGCGTTTTTTTTGCACTTTTCATAGCAGCGATCCACGGCTTTCGTATGCCTCTTTTCATTCTGCTAAGTGGCTATTTTACAGCGATGCTTTTGCATAAAAGGGGATTGAAAGCGCTTCTGATCCACCGCTGCAAACGCTTACTTCTACCTTGCCTACTCGCCGTCTTTACGATCACGCCGCTTGTAATCGCAATATCGATTGCGAACGACAAGGCCCGCACTGTCAAACCGTCCATTTGGAGCGCAGCATCGAAAGGTAATATCAACCAACTAGAACACCTTCTGAGCAATGGGGTTAGTATTGATGCACAGAGACCTAAGACAGGGATTACGCCATTGATCCTTGCTGTTTCCAGAGGCCAAAGTGACGCTGTTCGTTATCTGCTGAAAAATGGTGCTCAGGTAGATGGGCAGGCCAACGACGAAAGCAGCCCATTGCATTTTGCTGCTCTATACGGACGAAGCGAGATTGCCCGTCTGCTGATTGAAAATGGTGCCGAGCCGCACATCCGACGGGATGATGGCATTACCCCTCTAGACCTCACTCAATACAATTGGAAGGCGACGCAAAGACTAGCCAATTGGGCCAAAGTCAATATAAAGAAAAGTGAGGTACTAGATGGCCGCATACGAATCGCCGCTATGCTGGGCGAAGCTCCTAATGTAACCAAAACTTTCATAGAACGTTATCGCGGCCTAACAGGAACCGTACTATTCAATCTTCCTCTGTTCAGCCATATGTGGTTCATTTGGTACCTTTGTTGGCTTATTGTATTGTTCGCCGTATTTATTCTAGCAGTACGCCTACTTAGGATCAAGCAACTGCATAATTGGAAGCGACTTTCGCAGAAATACCGCCTCTGCTTGATCCCTTTGACGCTTATCCCCCAAGTACTGATGGTGACCCCGGGTTCATTTGGTCCTGATACTTCAAGCAGTCTGCTTCCCATGCCTCACATCCTATTGTACTACGGTATATTCTTCGCGTTTGGGGCACTAAACTATCAGGATTCCTCCGATAAGTTGGTGAGGGAATGTTGGAAAGTGTGCCTGCCTACCGCCTTGTTCCTCATGTTTCCGCTAGGTATTGTCTTAGGATTTAAAAATGTGGAAACGGGTTTGGAACCAAAGTTCATTGCCTGCCTCGGTCTCCTTATTTCGACGTCCTATACTTGGTTAATGATATTCGGATGCATTGGTCTGTTCAAAAAGCTGCTCGACAGGCCTATTCCCTGGGTTCGCTACCTTTCGGATTCGTCCTACTGGCTATACCTTTCGCATTTACCGCTTGTTATGTGCATGCAGTTTATCATCGCTGATTGGCCCGTTTCTCCTTTTTTAAAGTTCGGATCGATCTGTATCGTCTCCACTGGACTTCTTTTATTAAGCTACGAGCACTTAGTGCGTTACCGTTGGCTGGGTAAATTTCTCAACGGCTCGATGAAAAAGAGAGTTCCTATCCTTTGAAATAATTAGAGCTCTTGATCTCTAAACACTTCTCGGGTCTTATTGTGGTGCGTGATTTGTAATAATCTCACACACCGTTCACCCTTGCTAGTTTGTGCGATTGTAAAGTAGCTTCAAGGTTTGTCAGATCGCCCTTGCCAGTTTGCACGAGATTAAACTAGGGTCGGGTCATGTTTCGAAAGATCTTTTTATTAACGCCTATACCTCCCATACTATTAATCTGCATAGGCTGCAATTCTTTCAAAAAAAGCAGTATACAAGTAGTTGATACGCACGTTCACGTTTTCGACATTCACCGCGAGGATGGCATTCCCTGGCCATCGAAAGATGACTCGACTCTCTTCCAAGAGTCAATGCCTGAAAACTTTATCCCTTTAGCCAAGGCTAATGGCGTCAGGAAGGTGATTGTGGTGCAGGCGGGTGATCGACTAACCGACAATCAATGGAACCTTGATATTACCAAGAAACATGAGGAACTCTTTGTTGGCATAGTTGGAAATATGCCTAATATTGGGACGCCAGAATTTAGGCCAATGCTGATTCGGCTTGCTAAAGACCCGCGCTATCTAGGATTCCGGATTTCAGGAAGGCCAAACAATCGGAAACTTTTCTCTGGCTCCATTTGGGAAGATCTTCAACTCACGAATGACC
>NHEC01000075.1 GCA_002171655.1 Planctomycetes bacterium TMED75 | reverse complement strand
AGGTGCATTGGGTGAAAGTTGATTCGCTCTGGTTCATCGAAGCGCCACCGCCGAAATCTGCGGAGTTGTCTGTGAACGTGCAGTTCGAGAACGACCCCGTGTTGGTGTTGTTGTATGCGGCGCCACCGATTCCGGTCGCCGTATTTTCGGTGAAGGTGCAGCTGGTGTAGGTGGAAGCACCTCTGGAGTTGTACACCCCGGCGGCGTTCTGGCCAGAATTGTTCTCAAACGAGCATTCGGTGAAGCTGGCAGAGCTCGTGAAGTTGTACAGACCACCACCGAATAGGGCGGTATTGTCCGTGAACGTGGATCCGGTGAGGCTCGCAGAGCTTTCGTCGTTGTACAGGCCGCCACCGAACTCTGCGGAGTTTCCGGTGAACGTACAGTCCGTGATGACGGGAGTGCCCCTGCTGTTTCTCAATCCACCGCCGCTGGTTTGAGCAGAGTTGGCCGTGAACGAGCATCCGGTGAGGGTGGGGGAGCTGTTGGTGTTGTACGTGCCGCCCCCGAAGTCGGCGGAGTTATCCGTGAATGTACATCCGGTGAGCAGAGGGTTGCTGCTGCCGTTGTATATTCCACCGCCGGAGGTTGTCGCGGAGTTGTTTGTGAACGTGCAGTCGGTCGTGGTCGGACTGCTCGCGGCTCGGTTACTGATACCTCCGCCGAAGTTTGCGGAGTTCCCGGTGAACGTACAGTCGGTGATGGTGGGCGAGGAAGATTCCTGGTTCCATATCCCGCCCCCCCTCAGAACCGCGGAGTTGTTGGTGAACGTGCAGTTGGTGATGGTGGGGGAGCTCGCGGAGTTCGCCAAGCCTGCTCCTCCCTCGGTGACGGTATTGTCAACGAAAGAGCAGTCGGTGATGTTGGAATCGCTCAGATTGTTGCGTATCGCACCGCCAAATGCCGCGGAATTGCCGTTGAATTCAGAGTTGTTGAAGGTGGCATCGCTGTCGTAAAGAGATGCTCCACCACCGCCTGCGCCAGCCGAGTTGTTGGTGAAGGTGGAGTCTCTGACGGTGGGGTTGCTTCCGTAGAGGCAGACGATCCCTCCGCCACCCGCGGTCGCCGTGTTTTCTTCAAACGTGCAGTTCTCGAGAGTGCCCGAGCTTTTCCCATTGTGGTGGATTCCCCCTGCTTCCGTCGCGGAGTTGTTCACAAAGGTGCAGTTGGTGAACGTCGCATCGCTTTGGAAGTTGTTCGCGGCCCCGCCGNNCTNCATCGCGGTATTAGCGGTGAAGGTGCATTCGTTGTAGGCGGGAGAGCTTCGAGAGTTGTNTACCGCACCTCCATCCTGGGCCGCCGAATTCCCGTTGAATTCGCAGTGTGTGAAGGTGGCATTGCTGTCGAAGATGAACGCTGCACCCCCTCNNNACTGCACGGAGTTGTTGGTGAAGGTNCAGAAATCCATGAGCAGNTCGGTCCCGTTCTCACATATCAAGGCTCCGCCGGANCTGTCGNATTCGTTGGATTCGAACGTACAGCTGCCATACACGGGTCGACCGGCATCGTGGAACACGGCTCCGCCACCTGCCTCCGAGGAGTTGTTCGCGAACGTGCAGTCGTTCAGGATCACATCGTCGCATTTCGGTTCGGTGTAGAGCCCGCCCCCTCGACTGGTCGCGGTGTTGTTCTGAAGCGTGCATTCTCCCAGTTGCGCTCCACCACCGTTTTTCAGCAGGATGGCCCCCCCGAATTCAGCGGTGTTTCCGGTCAGGATGCATCGGGTCAGTGTCACATGCACTCCGCCGGTCACCAGGACGCCGCCTCCCTCNGACGCCATGCCGTTCTGGATGATCAGGTCCTCCAGGTTGANTCCGTCTGCACAGTCGATCACCCGATGTNTGCCTCCTCCGTCGAGGATGCTGGCGGGANTTCCATCTTTCGTGGTCGCTCCCCTCAGGATGAATGACCTGCCCTGGGTCGTGATTGGCGCACCCTCCANATAGACCTCGGGCGAAAGCTGGATGATGTCTCCCTCCTCCGCGGCACCGATCGCATCGTTGATGGAGGTGTACTCGCAACCACTGCTGCAGACGGTGATGACGTCCCCTNCGCCCATGACATTCGNTACGGCCATGCCTGCCCANGNAAGTGCCAGTGCCTTNATGAGGTTCTGCATCGTTTCAATCTCCGGAATTACATTCTGTTTTTCATGTCAAGCCCCNCGAATTTGTATCACATCTCTTTGCGANTTGATACNTCTNAAACCGGTGGTTTACTCATCGCAAGCCATCGACCTGAATGCTGTTCCATTCAAACAACTGTATCCCTTGATGGAATCACCGGCACCCCTCGGAACCCCGCCGGCTTCAGTCGGAAGCGGCGGCCGAATCTGCTTTGCGTGATGCTGCAATCGCGATGTTTCGGAGCAACCGAACGCGGTGTTCCGACTCGCTGCGAAGTGCCGGAGCGGGAAGTCGTTCGCTGATTGGTAGTGGAGCTTCAGCATCCAGTGGCATCGGATGCCGCAGTCGCATCGCGCTGGCCTCGATCAGTCCGAACCCGCGGGGGAGTTCCGCCCGCTTGAGCAGNCCGCTCGGAGTGAAGAGGTAGAGGTGGTCGGCGAGTCGATAGCGGCTCATCAACCCGAACTTGGTNTCGCCGTGGAGTCGTTTCTCCACCCGTCTGAGTTCCCGAACGACCCGTCGGTAGGAGTCGATCCGGCTGGCGGCGAAGTCCCAGGTCTCCAGTTCGGGAAAGAGTGCACTGCCGCCCTGTCGCAGGTGCGGTTCGCGTGGCTTGACGCGTTGTTCCTCGATCTCCAGCCGCCGCTGTTCGAGGTGTTCGCGGGTCTTCACCAGCGTGGACTGATCGGCATCGTCGCGGAGGAAGTCCGCACGGGACTGCTTGCACTCGATGAGAATGGTCCGGCCTCGGGCGGTGCCACGGTCTTCCGAGGCGTGTTCAAAGAGCGGTCCCTGGGGGTTCGGTCGGTCGGTGGGCCGCTCGAACCACCCCGCCACGTCCACTCGCCACCGGGAGAGCGGGCAGCGNACTTCCANCGCGACCGCACTGCAGCCCAGGCGTCGCANCCAGGCGACGGCGAGTCGTTTCAATTCGCGGTGCTGGATCGTCTCTCCGGGCACGGGACGCCTCCTTGCGTNCCGAANGNAGCNGACCCGTTGCCGGGTTCGCGGTGGATCAGTCGCGCGATTCGAGNCGCGCTTCGTAGTTGATGTTGCGTTCGGCGAGGCCCGCGAGGACCTTGTCGAGGACACCTTCNTCGGTGGCGATGTGTTCCGGTGCGAAGACACCGTGCTTGGTGATCGTGCCGTCGAGCATCAGCCGGGCNACGACGGTGCAGGTGAAGCCGGTGGTCCGNGCCATGCTNGAGAANCCGGTCTCGGGGTCCAGNGCGTCGAAGAGGTCCCAGCGGAACCGGGTCGGAACGCCGTCGAGGTCGCCTTCGACGGTGACCCGCATCACGGTGAGGTCCTCCTCCATCGGCTTGTAGGTCCACTTGGGGAAGAGCAGCTTCGCGAGCAGCGCCCGCGGTCGGACCATCACGCCGTCGACTTCGACCGGTTCCTCGCTGAAGAGTCCGGCATCCCGCAACGCGTAGGCGAGAGCGATGTGTCCGGGGTAGCGGAGGGTCTTCTCACGCATGTGGGGTACGTCGAGGGTCTCGGCGAGGGAGCGCAGACCGTCGGTATTGAACGCTTCCAGGGTGCCGACGCCGGCGAACTCGATCGGTTCCGGTTCGGAGAGCGCTTCCTTGATGACGATCTCGCCGTGTTCGACCACTCGGGAGGGGCGCACGTATTCCTCGATCACGTCGTAGGGGGAGAAGCCGGCCTTGTATTCCCAGGGCGCGTAGCGTTCCCGGGGCACGCCACCGACCAGGATCTCGAGGTTCTCCGCCCGATCGAGCTTCGAGACCCCCCAGCTCGAGAGCATGTTGCTCATGCCGGGGGCGACGCCGCAATCGGCGATCACCGTGGTCTGGTGTTCCTTGGCGAGTGCGTCGAGATCCAGGAAATCATCGGTCATGAAGGAGATGTCGCAAAGCGGGGTGCCGGTGCGGATCACGGTCTCCATCGCGGCGTAGCCCATCGAACTGGGCAGGGCACCGATCACGATGTCGTGTTCTTCGGCGAGCGCGGTGACCACGGCCGGATCGGAACAATCCGCCTGCCGCGTGTCGATGTCCGCGCGCCCTTCGACCTGGGCAAGTGATTCAGGGGACGGGTCGACCGCGAGGACGTTCCAACCGTCGGTCTCCGCAAGGTCGCAGGCCATTACGGAACCGACCTTGCCACAACCAAGTACGACTGCCTTGGGCATTTCTGGTGCTCTCTTTTCGTCTTCTGGGGATCAGCGGGATTCGCGATTCAGGGTCTGGTAGTGTTCGCGCTCGCCTCGGCCTCGCANGGGGTAGTCCTTGCGCAGNGGGTGTCCGGGGAAGTCACGCCANGTGAGGATTCGTCTGAGGTCGGGGTGGTTGCGGAACCGAATGCCGTACATGTCGTAGACCTCGCGTTCGGGCCATTCCGCGCCAGGCCAGATATCGGTGACCGAATCGACCTCGAGTGCCGGATCAAAGTCGATGCCGCTGGTGTCGACGGTGGGGTCCACGAAGGTCTTGAGTGTGAGGCGGGTATTGAACTTGGTGCTGGCGAGCAGGTACACCACCGAGAATCGACCAGGCATGGGGGCGGGGTAGTCGAGGTAGTCGATGCCGATGACTTCCGACAGAAAGTCGTACTGACACTCGGGCGAATCTCTCAGAAAACGTGCGAGGTCGTGGAGCTTCTCGGGGCTGGCGACGATGGTGGTCATGCCCCGGAATTCAGAGGCCTTGAGTCCGGCGTCCGGAAACGCTTCCTTGACGTGGGGGAGGCTGGGATGATCGAGGACTGGTTTGGCGGCCATGGGTGACTTTCTCAAGTGGTGCCGTGGGGCTTTTCAGCGATTGCCAGATAGTAGCAAGGCCTCCGGTCGAGAGTCGACCGAAGGCCTTGATTGTGTGTGAATCGAGTTGGCGGCGGTCCTGGGACCGTCGGGGTCACTCAGTCGCGTCGTCGGCGAAGGCCGAGTCCACCCAGTCCCATGAGGGCCAGGACGCCCGGAGCGGGAATCACGTTGGCACTCAGTGTGGCCGGGCCAGCCTGGCCGGGGTAGGTGAAGGTGAAGCTGTCGAAGTCGGCGATGTCCGCCGCCCAGTGGGTACCAAGCGGAATGCCCACATCGGGANTTGTCCAGCCATTGACCGGCCANTCGAGGCCGTCGGTGATGTTCAGGATGAGTCCACCACCGATGTAGTCTGCAGAACCCGAAAGGATGGTGCTGTAGATCGTGCTGACATCACCAGGGGTGGTCGCATACGACAGACGCCAGTCCACGTTGGCNGCNGCGGTCAGCTCGCTTCCCATGAAGTAGGGCTTGAGCACGTCGCCACTNCCGGGCAGGGCGAAATCAAGCACGTAGTGTTCCGGATCCANNTAGTCGCCGAGNTAGTNNCCCGCCCCGAAGGTCACGTCCNNGTCNGGTACGTTGTCGAGGTTGGTGTCGAGGTGGACGACATCNAGGTCGTAGAGGATGCTGAAGGTCTGGTTCAACTGAAACGCCGACCCACTCAGAGGAGTGAGCGTCGTATTGAAGTCCGAGACATCAGCGGTCACAGCGCCGGTGGCTGCAAGTCCCACCACTGCACTGGTCATCACGCATCNGAATGATGCAATTGGGAGTCGAGACATGGGTATGTCATCTCTTTCTCCCTGTTCCCTGCCCTATTTGGTTGTTCAGGCACTCTCTCTCTGNGTGCTGGGATCACTATACCCCTGCTTTGAGAGTATTTGGCGATCTAAATCCCTGTTTTACACTGATTTCGGGGAGTTCAGTGCCGGAAGTGGCGAACCCCGGTGAGCAGGCAGGTCACGCCTCGTTGCTCGCACAGCTCGAACGTCTCGGAGTCCCTTTTTGATCCGCCAGGATGAATCAGGCACTGGACGCCGGCGTCGATCAGGAGCTCCGGACCGTCCGAGAACGGGAAGAAGGCGTCACTGGCCGCCACCACCGTGTCTTCGCCTTTTCCGAGGCGTGCGGCTGATTTCTCGATGGCAATCTTGCAGGAAGCGACTCGATCCATCTGGCCCGCTCCGGCTCCCAGCAATGCCCCGCCTCGTCCGATGCACACCGCATTGGACTTCAGGTGCTTCACCACCGTCGAGAGCATGCCGGCTTCGGCCAGCATCTCTTCGCTTGGAGCGGGACCAGCCGCGTGGCGAAAGTCATCTGGCTGCACTGGAGCCCGATCTTGTTCTTGAGCGAGCAGGCCACCGGGAATGCTTCGATACATGATTTCGGTCCGACTTGGTCGACGTAAATCTCCGGTCGCAAGCAGGCGGATGTTCGACCATCGGTCTCCGAGCAGTTCAGCCGCTTCCGGTGTGAAGCCCTCGGCGATGACCACCTCGAGAAACCGTGCTTCCTCGATCATGCACCGTGCCAGAGGGACTTCAACGGGTTTGGAGATCGCGGCGATCCCTCCGTAGGCGGCCATCGGGTCCCCCGCATGAGCTCGGCTGAACGCTTCGACGGGGTCGGTTCGCACCGCCGCACCGCAGGGGTTGGTGTGCTTGACCACGGCGACGCTGGTTGCATCGGGCGAAAGATCCCTGAGATCCTGCACGAGTTCCATGGCGGCGGCCGCATCAAGGATGTTGTTGTACGAGAGGGGTTTCCCCCTCAACTGTTCGGCCGAAGCCAGGTCTGCACCGCTGGGTGCGGGATCGGCGTAGAGCATCGCGCGCTGGTGTGGATTTTCTCCGTAGCGCAGACTTTCCTGTGCGGTGAACGACAGTTGCAGAACATCAGGGAAACGTGCTTCTGATTGATGTCCCATCCAGGCGCTGATTGCCGCGTCGTATTCGGCGGTGCGGCTGAAAGCAGCTGCCGCAAAGTCCGCTCGCAGGGTCTGCGAGGTGTGGCAGTCCTGGGACTTCAGTTCGTTGATCAGCCGATCGTACTGGCCACTGCTGGTCACGACCGTCACATGGTCGTGGTTCTTCGCGGCGGAACGCAGCATCGAGGGTCCCCCGATGTCGATCTGTTCGATGGCCTGCTTGGTGGTGACTTCAGGTTCGCGAATGGTTCGCTCGAACGGATACAGGTTGACGCACACCAGGTCGATGGTTTCGATGCCATGTTCTTCCAGTGCACTGATGTGGGAGGCTACATCCCGACGAGCAAGAATCGCTCCGTGCACCCGTGGGTGCAGGGTCTTCACCCGTCCATCCATCATCTCCGGAAAACCCGTCATCGACTCGACGGTCCTGACCTTGACGCCGGCTTCGTCGAGGGTACGTGCGGTTCCGCCGGTCGAAAGCAGCTCGATTCCCATGGTCGCAAGTGCTCTGGCGAATGGAATGAGGTCCGTCTTGTCACTGACTGAAATCAGTGCACGACGCACTGGCGCGAGATCTGTCATCGCGAGCTCCTTGCAGGACGTTCTGGACCGGAACAGGTGGTGCGCTGCCGGATCTTCACCGTCGAGGATCCAGCCTCTGGACTCGTCCGTCCAGATTGAAGACCAGCAGCATCCGATCTCCATTGGTCTCGTCCCGTGCGACCTGGACTCGATCGACGTTGGGAAGGGTGATCGACTTTTTGATCGAACCGTTTCCAGAGTCGATTCTGCTCAGGACGTGGTCTTTTGCATCCCAGAGCACCAGGTCGTCACCCAGAACGGTCACGATGTCGCCAAAGAGGTTGGTGTTGTGCCAGATCAGCTTTCCCTGAGGTGAATTGGCTGGCATCGACTCCAGACAGAGGGTTCCGCCTTCACCCGCCTGCTGGATCACCCGGTCATCGAAGACTTGCGGTTCGTTGGAGAGCGGGGTGTCCGAGAAGTACTTCCACATCACCTGGCCGGAATCGATGTCGAAGCAGGTGACTCGCTGGCCTTGATCCGCACTGTAGATTGCGCTTGGGGTCATCGCCGGACCGAACTTGAATCCAGCGTTGAGTTGGCGCGTCCAGATTCGACGTGCGTTGGTGGCATCGAAGATTCCGATTTTACCCTCGAGACTTGTGGCGCCCGCTCGATTCCCGATCTGAACCGGTGCGCCGGCGATCCCGCTCCCAAGCCCGTTGGCCTTGAGTTCATAGCCCACCGTGATGTTGTGCCAGACCAGCCGGCCTCTGGCGGTTCCATAGACGATGTCGTCACCCACCTTGAGGACCTCGGTGGAGGGGATCTGGGCCAGGTTCTGTCTTGTGATCTGAAGTCCGGTGTCCGCTCCCACGATGTAGAGATCGGTGTCGGTGGTGACCAGCAGCAGGTCCTCGTCGTCCAGGTAGAAACGATCGATTCCGAAGATCACTTCTCGGGGTGGAACCGGAGCTTCGTGCCAGAGTTCCTTGCCGCTTTTGGCTTCGATCACGGTCATGGCGTTGCGCTGGTCGATCACGACGATGTCGCCACCCGCAGTGAGAATCTTCTTGACGCCGCCGGAACCGGCAGAGGGGATTCGTTGCTGCCATGAGCTTCGAAGTTTCATCTCAGTGGCAGTCTCCGCGTCCACCAGCTGCACTCTGTCCCGGGAACTGCCAGCAGTTGNCTTCGCAGGGGAGGCGGGAGTGTTTTCTCGCGAGGCAGCAGCCTTCTTCGGTGTCGACTGAGTGCTTGTCGAACTCATGTTCGTCGAGGTCGGCGCCTGGTAGCGGTTTGCACGGTTGGGGTTCTTGCACCCCGACATCGAGCTCATGACGAATGCGATGACGAACGCCACCATAAGTGCCACGAGCGAACTGGTGACAATCGTGCGATACGAAGTGGTTCCCCGTGGGGTACTGGTCTGTGACTCGTATCGTGGCATGCGTGCTGACTCCTGGATTGCCTGTGGGCGGGGGGACGGGGTTTGGTCAAGTCGCTCAGTATCTGGAACCGGTGGGGGGGGTGTCAACCTCGGGGGGTCTGCCCACGGGCCAGAAGATGCGCGACCATCTTGGCCAGGCAATCCCCTTCCAGATTCACCAGATCNCCNGCCTGNAGTCNCCTCCAAGGTGGTTCTTTTGAGCGTTTCCGGGATCAAGGCGATCTCAACCTGGTTGGATTTCAGCCCTGCGATGGTCAGCGAGACTCCGTCGATTGAGATCGAGCCCTTTTCAATCAGGTGACCCGCGACGACATCGGGTGCTTCCAGGACCAGCAGCCAGCCTCGATCCGGGTGCGCCTGGTTCGAGACGACCTGTCCGGTTGCCTCGATGTGCCCCTGAACGATGTGGCCGCCCAGAAGCGTGCTTGGGGTGGCCGCATGCTCGAGGTTGACCCGAGTGTTGAGTGGAAGCCCTCCCAGGGTGGTGAGCGCCAGTGTGGTTTGGACGACGTCGAAGCAGAGCGTAGTGCGTTCGTGTTCGACGACCGTCAAGCAGCATCCGTTGATGGCGATCGAATCCCCGGTCTGCGGATGATGATCCCAGTCGCCGGTATCCACCACGAGACGTGCACCTTCCGGCTGGTCTTGGCGTTTGAGGAGTCTTCCCATGTGCTGTACGAGTCCGGTGAACATCCCCGAAGGATACGCCCTTTGAGGCCGCGGGACTGCTGCGGTGAGCAAGTTTTCCCCTCAGGCGGCAGTGGAGCGTGCCCGGCTGCCCGCGGCGCGCCGGGCACAGACCAGGGTTACGTCGTCGATGGGGCGCAGCGAGCCCCGCCGGGATTCGATCGCCTGTTCCAGCCGTTCGACCATCTCCTCCGTACTTCCCAGGTGGGAGAGGCTCTTGAAAACGTTCATGTAGGCGTTGGTGGGAGTCTCAAGATCATTCAGTGAGCTTGTTGGCAGCGGAAAAGCCTGTTCAAAGCCATCTGAATACATGAGCAGGTTCTGGCCGGGATCCAGACTGGCTTCCAGCACCTCGTATTCGGCTTCCTCGAAGATACCCATGGCGGGTCCAGCGTCGTTCATGTCCAGGGGTTCGAGTCGTTGTTCATCCAGCAAGAAAGGTGGGGGATGTCCTGCTCCCGCGTACTGAAGCGAGCCGTCAACGCAGTCCACAATCACATAGACCCCGGTGGCAAACTGCATTCGGCCGCATTTGATCTGGACCAGAGCATGGTTGATCCTGCTGATGACCGTGGCCGGATCAATCACCGCATCACCCTCAAGCGGCATGAATGCCCGGGCCATCACGATCGTCATCAGTGCAGAGCCAACCCCATGCCCCGCCGCATCGGCGAGCAGCAGTCCGATCCGGCGATCATCCAGGCGGACCGCTTGGTAGAAGTCACCTGACACGTATGAGGAGGGACGCCAGAGTGCGGACACCGAAACCTTCCCCACCGAAGGCATCGAGCGCGGCATGAACTCTCGTTGAACGATCGAGGCGGATTGAAGCTCCTCGTCGATGAGATCGATCTCCTTGGAAACGTTTCCAACCAGTCGTTGCGTGAGTTCCTGTTCTCGGGTCAATTCGATCACTCGCTGGTTGCGATGAATCAAGCCCGCCAGGTAGGGCGCGAGGTGTTCCGGAGCGGTGCCGTCTGCCAGGATCGCGAGGCTGTCCAGACTCGAGCCGGCCACCTCCTGCTCCGATCCGAGAATCAGTACCGGCACATTCAGCTCAGTGGCGACGTGGATGAGTCGTTTGATCGCCCTGTTGGTACTTCGTGAGTGGGTGCCGGAGTCGATCAGCACGGTGGAGAACCCGCTCAGGTCGAAGTCCATGCCCACCTCGTCAACCCTGATTGAGAGAGCACCCGGAAAGCGTCCAACGCACCAGTGTTTTCTGAGCGCGGCTGGGGTCACTTCCGACTGCTCGAATACGTCGGGAGCGCTGATCAGCAGGATTGGTTTGGTTGAGGGCATCTGAGGAATCCTTGGGGGCTGATTCCTGCATCGTCCTACTCCAGGCGCTGCTTGAGGCAATCGTGCGGTAAGTCGACCTTATCCCCGATTTCAAGGCCCAAATCCTTGATTCTGCTGGCCCTCAGCTCGATGGCGTATTTCGCCCCCAGGCTGGTGGGATAGCGGGTCAGGCGTTGTTCATAGGCGGCCTGGGTCTCCTCCGGATCCTGAGGGGGTTCTGCCTTCATCATGTGGATCGACGTGATCCGACCCAGGGGGTCCAGGAACATGATGTCGATGTCGACCAGGCAGTCCTTCATCCAGAATCGGCGCGGCAAGTTGTTGGGAAAGACGAAGAGCATGCCCTCGTCCGGAGGAATCTGGTCCCGTCCACCCATTCCTCGGGCGATCGCTGCCTCGTCACTCGCGACTTCGAGCACGAACGGCTGCCCGGCGATCTGGATGGTTTCGGTTGGTCCGTTTTCACACCCGCAACCGCTGAGCAGCGTGAGAAGCAGAATGATCGCAGCAGTCTTGAAGGTGTTCATGGAATCTCCATCAACTTGGTGATGTCGTCTGCACGCAGTCGCGTTTCTCCATCGACTCCGATTCGACCCGCCCATTCACACAGTTGGTCCGCGTCGAAGGCACTGAGAAAACGCTCAAGGCTCATTGGGTCGGCATCTTCCTGTATTTCGCAGGTTCGTGCCAGAAGGCCGATGACTCGTTCCGGCGAAACTCCCCGCAGGCGACAGGCGGAGAGCGTGTGGTCTCCGTCGCGTTTGGCCAGACGGCGCCCGTCGTGGTCGAGCAGAAGCGGCACGTGCCACCACCGGGGGTGCGACCCCTGCATCCGCTCAGCGATCCTTTGCTGGAGCCCCGCGGAAGGCAAAAGGTCTGCCGCCCGAACCACATCGGTGATGCCTTGTTGGAGGTCGTCCGCCACCACTGCAAGCTGGTAGGAAGGTGTGTTTTCCCTGGTCCATACGATGGGATCTCCGAACTGCGTTGACAGTTCAAATGAATGCCGACCCACACATTCGTCCTGGACCTTCTCTTCGCCGGGCTCCATCACCAGGCGATGGTTGCAGTCGCCCGGTGTGAACGTGAATCTCGATTGATCATCGGGCCGCATGGCCGGGGTCGAGATCGTCTTTCGGCCACTTTCATGTGGGGCGCCAGCAGCCTCCGCCGCGGCTCGCACCTCCCGGCGTGATCTCGGACAGGTGAAGACCAGATTCTTCGCATCCAACCGTTGCATCGCTTGCTCGTACCGCTGGGGTTCGTCTGATTGCCTCAGCACCGGACCATCCCAGTCGATTCCCAGCCAATTGAGTCCCTCCAGAATCAGAGTTTCCCAGTGCGGGTCGCATCGGGTGCCGTCAAGATCCTCGATTCTGAGGATGACCTTCCATCCCAGGCTTCTTCCAAGTGCCCAGCACAGGAGCAGACTGCGTGCGTTGCCCAGGTGCAGATCGCCCGTGGGAGAGGGTGCCAGCCGGGTTGTTTGGAGATCAGGTGCCATGCGGTGCCCAGACGATACCGCACCCACCAGAAGCCGGAACGGGCCGGAAGGGTTCTGGGCACTTGAGGTCGTTTTTTACGCCTTGCTCGCTATACTGCCTCACGACTCCAGACATCCAGGAGTACAGACACTTCAGGATCTCAAGGCACTCCCCGGGAATCAATTCATGACCGACCAGACCCAGAACGTCGAAAAACTCACCGAGGAACAGGTTGCCGAAGGGCTCGCCTCACTGCCGGAATGGTCACAGAATGGTGACTCCATCCAGAGGACGATCACCTTTGAAGACTTCTGTCACTCGATGAGGTTCGTGAACCAAATCGCCGAGCACGCCGAGAAGTCCCAGCACCATCCGGACATTCTTGTTCGATACAACAAGGTGACCCTGACCCTCTCGACCCACGATGCGGGTGGACTGTCCGTACGGGACATGTCTTTCGCCAAGTTCTGTGACTCCTTGACACCCTCGAATTGACTCTTCGAAGCGACTGAATCCGCGTCGACGGGCGCTACTGGAGGACGTCTTCGAGCGCCTGACGCACCAGGCTCGCTCTCACCACCCGTGCGTCCTCTTCCGATTCATCAAGTCCGATGCCCATCATCGAGCTGAGGTGTCCGGGCTGAACCTGCAAAAGCAGACGGTGGATTGTCTTGAGACCCGGCTTCTCGATGATCTTGAGACTGTTGCCAAGTCTCAGCATGCTCAGCAGCCTGGTTCCTTCGTTGAGCCCGAGAATCCGTGCTGAACGAAGCGTGGCCAGTGCGCGGTGCACCTTGTCTTCGAGCATCGTGCGTTTTTCGTTGAGAATCAGCTTTCTGGATGCTCGTTCGTACTTGAGCAGCAGAGGAACCACGTCATCACGAAATTTATCCAGGAGTTCTTCTTCGGAGTCACCCAGGGTGATCTGATTGGAGATCTGAAAGAGGTCTCCACTCGATTCACTTCCTTCGCCATGACAACCGCGTACTGCCAGATGGAGGTCTTTGGCAGCTTGCCGCACCCGGCCGAGTTCCTCGGTCATCTTGAGTCCCGGTAAGTGCAGCATCACGGAGAAGCGAATTCCACATCCGACGTTGGTCGGGCAGGCAGTGAGAAAACCCCATCGTGGGCTGAACGCGAAGTCCACAGTCGACTCGAGTTCATCGCGAATCTCGGCCACTCGCTGGAAAGCGTCTCGAAGGGCAAGCCCTGGTGCCAGACTTTGCATCCGGATGTGGTCTTCCTCGTTGACCATCACGCTGAGGCGTTTGTCCGCGGAGAGGCCGACTCCTCGGGGGAATCGGGCATCGGCGAACTGGTGTGAGATCAGGTGGCGTTCGACCAGCATGGTGCGCTCCTGGTCGGACAGTGTCTCCATTTCCAGCCAGCTCAAACCGTCAGGATGGTCGGCAAAGACCGGACTTCGGCGAACGATCCCCACCACCTCGTTGCGGTCAGGATCACTTGCCTGGCCCACAAAGGGTACGCCCGCGAGATTGCGGGCCAGCCGGACCCTGCTGGAAAGCACAACGTCACAGTCGTCCCCGGAATCACCAAGCCAGGATGTGGGTTCGATGGGATCGTTCATGTCAGTCCTGTTCCCCCAGCAGTGGTCCGCTGAGGCCGTGCAGCGTGTCTCTGATCTTTGCTGCGCGTTCGTATTGCTCGGTCGCGATCGCTTCGTTGAGCTGTTTGAGTAGTCGAGTTCTCTGCAGCTGCCGATCCAAGTGGCCACTCTGCTGGTCGGGCACATGGCCACAGTGGTGGGTGGCTCCACCCTGAGCTCGGCTGATCAGGGGCTCCAACTGCTTTTCAAATGCCTGGTAGCACCCCGGGCACCCCAGAATGCCATGTCGACGAAATGCGGCGTGCGTCAGGCCGCAGTTCTCGCACGCAGGGGCGGTTCGCTCCGGAGTCATTTCGCCGGTGGGAATCTTCTTCGCGATCTTCGCTGGAAGTTGTCCAGCAGCTCCGCCATAGCCCTGTGCGCTCGCGCATTCCGGACACAGATGGATCTCATGCTTCTGGCCGTTCTTGATCAGCACTTCATGGACTTGGGCAGGCTTGTCGCAGAGGTCGCACTTGTGTTCCATGAATGGTATTCCTTACTTCTGACCATATCGTCGATGACGTGCACCGGGCGGTTCTTTCACGAAGAATTCCACACAGAGCACGTCTTCAGCCCGACTTCAGGGCTCGTCTGATCGCCACAACCCTCTTGAGCAGCGCGGGAACTTCCTTGAGTGGGAGCATGGTGGCCGAGTCACTTCTCCCTTTCCGGGGATCCGGGTGGCATTCAACAAAGAGGGCGTCCACTCCGGCCGCAACGGCTGCCTTGGCCAACAGCTCTGCTCGGTCTGGCCGTCCACCGGTCTGGGTGGAGGAGGCGCCGGGGAGCTGTGTGGAGTGGGTCACGTCAAAGCAGACGGGTGCTTGATGTCGCGCCCCAAGTTCCATCAGATCACCCAGTCCTATGAAGTCATTGACCAAACGTTCGTACCCGAAGAAGGTCCCTCGTTCGGTCAGCATGATCCGTCGACCGCCCGCTGCATGCAGCTTTCCGATCACGTTGCTCATCTGCTCCGGAGCCAGAAACTGGCCTTTTTTGACACTCACTGGTCGACCGGTCTCGGCCACCGCGGTCAGCAGGTCGGTTTGCCTGCATAAAAACGCTGGTATCTGAAGCAGTGTCGCGTGTCGACCAACCTGCTCAGCCTGTTCGGGGAGGTGGACGTCGGTGCAGGTGGGTGCTCCAATCAACTCTCCCACCTCGCTCAGCATCTCGAGACCCTCATTCAAGCCAGGGCCACGAGGGGAATCGATGTTTGAGCGGTTGGCCTTGTCGAAACTGGCTTTGAAGACATACGGCATGCCGAGATCCCCGCAGGCCTCCCGCAGGCATCGACCGATTTCAAGATTGGTCTCCATGTCTTCGAGCACGCACGGGCCGGCAATCAACAGCAAAGGCCGATCGGGACCGGGGTGGTCGAACCAGTTCAAGAGTTCACACGATGTTTCGCTTGAATCGCTCGATGACATTGGAGATCCCTCCTGGCGGCTTCGGGACAGAAAACACGAGTGTATCCGGTGCCTCTGGGGCTTGCTGAAGGGGGTTTTTTCGGCTTTTCCACCTTGTTGCTCAGTATCTTCCAAAGCAACCGGCCCAGTTCGCCGACAGTTCTTTCAGTGAAGACAGAAGTGTCCGATCTTGTCGCGGGAGCACGGTTCCCGGGATTCCTGCGTCTCGACGTTCGAAGCACGCCTAAAATCAAGAGGGCGAGGGAGAGTCACATGGCACATCTACCACGCGAACCGGAAGCATTTGGTGAACAAGTCGCCAAGATGCTCCAGAGACATTTTCCTGATCGTCACGCCGAACTTGTCGGGCCCCTCGACATGGTGGTTGGCGGCAGGCACCTCGGGCTTGAGAATCTCTACCGCATGGTGCTGCGTGATCCCTCCCGTGGTACCGAGATTGTCGAAGACTATCTTGAGAAGATTCTCGAGGGCGATCTGATGCTCAACATGCCGCTTCCCTTCGAAGTTGCGCGAGGCAAAATCATGCCCCGCATTCAACCGATCAGTGTGTTCGATCGTCTTGATCGAGAGCATGTCGCCCACATTCCCTACGTCAACGGGACCGTGATCGTCTTCGTCATCGACCTCCCTGAAGTGACGGTCTCGATCACCACCGAGCAGATGATTCGATGGGGAATCCAACCGGATGAACTGGAATCGCTCGCCCGACGAAATCTGGCGCGCTACGCCCCGGAACTCAAAGTCCGGCTCATCGAAAGTTCGGACGGTGGCCGTGCTGCGACCGTCTCCCAATACGACGGCTACGATGCGGCTCGTCTGTTGCTGAACAAGCTCTACGATCGACTCGCACCCCAGCTTGACGGGGATTTCCTGGTCGCGACACCGGCTCGGGATTGTTTCGTGGCGATCAGTGCGGGGCCCGGGCCGTTCGTGGATCGTCTGCGCAGTCGAATCGGGGCGGATTTCCGGCGCTTGCCCTACCCGATCACTCGGGAGCTCTTCCTGGTGACCAGGGATGGGGTGGCGGGTACTGCGTCGGACGCGGCGTGATACGCTCTCTTTCGTGATTCTCCTCATAGACAACTACGACAGCTTCACCTGGAACCTGGTGCAGCGAATCGGTGAACTGGATGCCTCGCTCGAGGTCCTTGTGGTTCGCAACGATGAACTCGACGCAGATGAAGCGGTCCGACTCGATCCTGAGCGTCTGATCATCTCTCCCGGTCCTTGCACTCCCGAAGAGACCGGCAACTGCCGGCCGATTCTCGACCGACTGCAGGGGCGGATACCCGTACTGGGGGTGTGCCTCGGGCACCAGACCATCGGAGCCATGGCGGGAATGACCGTCGGCCGGGCGGCGATACCGGTTCATGGAAAGACCTCTCCGGTCCACCACGACGGTCGAGGTCTGTTTCAAGGTCTTCCCAACCCCTTCGATGCCACCCGGTACCACTCGCTGATCATCGATCGAGACACCATCGACCCGGTCCGCTTTGAAATCTCCGCCTGGCTGGAGGACGGGACGGTGATGGGTATTCGCTCCCTCGAGTCCACCGTCGCCCTTGACGGAGTGCAGTTTCATCCCGAAAGCTTCCTGACCGTGGCCGGTCCGCAACTTCTGGCTAATTTCCTCGGGCGATCTCGACCCGAACTCGATCCGAGCCTGAGCCGCCCCGTGGCCTAGTTGGTACCATCACCATCCGGAGGATCTACCCTTGACCGAAGCACACTCTACCGACGAAACCGCTTCATTCATTCTTGAATCGGACCCCACCGAAGATCACGTGGTCCTCGGCGTGCATGGCACCGACTATCTCATCGAGCTGACGCCCACCGTCAGCGGGGCTCAGTTTCCCGCACCTCGTTCCTCGCGAAACCGGCGCATTCGAGGCGTCATCGAGGGCCGTGCACTCAAAATGCACCGTGCCGAGGCGGGGGGGCGTTTCATCGAGCCGGTCCACGGCCGTCCCCGAATCGTCCAGGGCACCGTCTACCAGGTCGACCAGCCCAATGATCGTCTGCTGATGGATGTGGTGGTTCCGATGTGGATCACCCTCGACACCGCGACCACCGGGCAGAGCGCCTCCGAATTCGCGCCCGGCGATCTGCTCAATTTCTACCTTGAGCCCGGGACCCTGTTCACTCCCGCCTGATCTGACTCTTCCGGCATTTCCAAGTCTGGGGTTGGTCAGGACTCAGATGTGTCCTCGGCCCTGGCTTCCTCGATCAAGGCCTTGATTGCATCTTCCACGGAACCGTTTCTGCAGTCCGGGATTCTCAAGCGTCCCTTCTGGTCGTAGATGTAGTAATCGGGAAAACCGTTGACCATGAAGCTGTCAATGGTGGTGTTGCCGACGTCATGGCACACCGGGTATCGGATCCCTCTGTTCTGAACCACGTTGGCCATCGATTCCGCACCCCGATCGTGGCACACGCCGATCATCACCATCTCATCCCGATACTTTTCCGAGAGACGGTTGTTCTTTGGAATTGAAGCGATGCATGGTCCGCACCACGTCGCCCAGAAATCGAGCACCACGATCTTGCCCTTCAAACCCTCGATGGTCAGCGGGGGACTGTTGATCCACCGAGCGACATCAAGTTTGGGTGGTCGGTTGGCGAACTGTTTTTCGAGAAGGTCCTGGCGGGGCAGGTCATTCTCATAGAAGCCAGCGGAAAGTGGTGGTGCNGCGGCNGGTCCAGCCTCCGGCGCTGCGAGTTCGCTCGTGCCGGAGCCCTCTTCTGTTCCAGAGTCCTCTGCGACATCTTCAGCCAGGAGTTTCTTGACCACTTCCTCGAGGCGTTGTGGTTTCAGGCCGACTGCTCGTACTTTTCCTCCCCGGCCGATCACTGCGATGGTGGGCCAGAACGCCACCCGCCAACTCTTGGTGCTCTGACCGCTCTTGTCCACGAACAACGGGTATTCAAGCTTCTGTTCAGCGGCAACCCCCTCCATTCGATCGACTCCGCGTCGACTGTCGTGGACTCCGATGATGACCAGTCCTTCGTCTGCGTATTCTTCCATGAGACGTACGTTCTCAGGGAGCGCTTTTATGCAGGGGCCGCACCACGTGGCCCAAAAATCAACCACGACCACCTTGCCTTTGGTGTCGGGCAGTCGTCCTTGCTTTCCAGTACTGGTCGCCAGTCGAAGGGGGGGCGGTTTACGGCCTGCCATCCTCTGGTGCAATCGCCTCTGGCTTGTGTTCCCGAAGAACCAGTCTTCGGGAAACTCCTGAGCGGTTTTCTGCACGGGGTTGGAGGTTTCCGGGCCGTATCCACCGTTGCCTGCAGTTTTACCCGCGGTGAGAACGGCGACTACCAGTAGGATCGGAACAATCTGCATGTGATTCCCTTCCGGTTCAGTACGCGTCTCGTTGTAGCATAGGATGATTCCTTCAGGTCCCCAATTCGGAGATGACTCGAGAATGGCAAAAGATGTAGGCATCGGCTTGGTCGGAACCGGCTTCATGGGGCGTGCTCACGCCAACGCCTGGGGTGGTGTCAACCGGTTCTTTTCCTTGAAGCACTGTTCTTCCATGGAGACGGTGGCTGGAACCGACGCTCAGGAGGCATCGACCTTCGCCCGTAAGTGGGGTTTCAACAACTCGACCGACCACTGGCACTCGATGCTCGAGAATGACTCGATCAATCTCATCGACATCACCACCCCCAACCACATGCACGCCGACATGGCGATCGAGGCTCTGAACGCAGGACGACATGTGACTTGCGAGAAACCGATGGCGGGCACCCTCGAGGACGCCCGTCGAATGCGTGATGCGGCTCGCAAGGCTTCTCGCAAAGGACTCCATGCCTGGGTCTGGTTCAACTACCGTCGATGTCCGGCGGTCGCCTTTGCGCATCAACTGGTCAAACGAGGTCGTCTGGGTCGAATCTTCCACGTTCGTGCCCAGTATCTCCAGGACTGGGGTGGTCCGGAGACTCCTCTGCTTTGGCGATTCGTCGGCAAGGAAGCAGGATCCGGTGCGCACGGTGATCTGAATGCCCACATCGTCGACATGGCTCGATTCGTCACCGGTGATGAGCTTACTGAAGTGACCGGAGCCATCGAGGAGACCTTCATCAAAGAGCGAGTGCTTCCTGAGGGACACGGTGCCGCCATTTCCGGGAAGGGTGGTCGACGGAAGAAGCAGACCGGTCGCTCGACGGTCGATGATTGTCTGACGTTCATGGGGCGCATGAAGGGTGGCGCGGTGGCCACCTTCGAGGCGACCCGGCTCGCTACCGGCAATCAGAATGCGAACAAGATCGAGATCAACGGGGAGAAGGGCTCGATTCGGTTCGATTTCGAACGAATGAACGTTCTGGAATGGTGGGACAACACCCTCGATCCCGGCCTGCGTGGTTGGAACCGGATCATGTGTACCGATTCCGACGCGCATCCCTACGTCGCCAACTATTGGCCTGCCGCCCACCTCATCGGTTACGAACATTGTTTCACCAGCATGTGTTCGGACATTCTTCGGGTCCTCGGCGGCCGCCGTTCGGTGGTTCCGCTTCCCGATTTCGAGGATGCCTACATCACTCAGAGGGTGCTCCACGCCGCCACTCTGAGTGCCAGAGAGCGTCGACCCGTGAAGATGTCCGAGGTGAAGTGAAATGGTGATCGATCCGATTCAACTCGAACGACTCAAGGAGACTCGGGATCGTGCGATCGATGCTCTGCTGTCTCTTCAGCACGAGGATGGACACTGGTGTGCCGAGCTTGAAGGTGATTCGATCCTTCAAAGCGAATACATCCTGATGAAATGGATCATCGAGCAGGAACATTCCACGATGTTCGATGGCCGTGATGGCTGGATGGTACTTTCTCGCATTGCCAATAAACTGCGTGACCAGCAGCGGCCGGACGGAGGGTGGGGCCAGTACCCGGGGTCCGACGTGGATGTCTCGGGCAGTGTCAAGGCCTATTTCGCCCTGAAACTCATGGGTGATGACCCCCGATCCGACCACATGACCCGCGCAATCGCCTGCATTCGTGCGCATGGCGGTGCGGAGAAATGCAATTCCTTCACGAACTTCTACCTGGCCTGTCTCGGCCAGATTTCGTGGAGCGCGGTCCCCGCAATCCCCCCGGAAATCGTTCGTCTGCCGCGGTGGTTTTACTTTCATCTGGACAAGGTCAGTGCCTGGACCCGGACGATGATTCTGCCGCTCGCGCTCGTCACCGCCTTGCGGCCGACCCGTGGACTCGACGACTCACAGGGAATCGACGAGTTGTACGTCGATTCAAAGGAGCGCCACCGACTGACGATGCGTTCGGAAACTCCGCGTCTGTGGTCCGGCTTCTTTCGACTTGTGGATTCTGCCTTGAAGCTGATTCACGATCCAATCTCCAATACCGGTTTTCGGCGTAATTCCATTCAACGCTCGATGGACTGGATTCTCGAACGTGCCGGCCAGGACGGAGATGCCGGAACCGACGGGCTGGGCGCGATCTTTCCTCCGATGGTGTACATCCAGGTGGTCTTCAAGGCCCTCGGCTACGAGCGGGACAATCCCCTGGTTCGGCGTGCCGAGGAGGAACTCGATGCCTTCTTCATCGAGGACACCCCCGAGCGCATCCGTATCCAGCCCTGCTTCAGCCCCGTCTGGGACACCGGGATCGCCCTCTACGCCCTGGCTGATTGCGGTTTCGATCAGACGGACGAACCTGCAGCACGCGCTTCGGCCTGGTTGCGGTCCAAGGAGTGCAGCTTCCAGGGTGACTGGATTCGAAACGTCAGTGGTTCGGTCCCTTTCACCGGCTGGTACTTCGAGTACCACAATGCCTGGTATCCGGATTGCGACGACACGGCCATGGTCGGCAAGGCCCTGCACCGAATCGGTGGTGAGGCCAACGTCGAGGCAAGCAAGCGTGCCCTCGACTGGATGCTGGCCATGCAGAATCAGGACGGTGGCTGGGCGGCCTTCGACCGCACCGTCGAGCGACCGATTCTCGAGTACGTCCCCTTTGCGGACCACAACGCGATGCAGGATCCGTCCTGTACGGACATCACGGGCCGAGCGTTGGAGTTTCTGCACTGGCAGGGGCTTGATGCGTCCCATCCGGCGGTCCGATCCGGTGTCGATTACATCAAGAACTGCCAGCGACCCGAAGGCTGCTTCTTCGGTCGGTGGGGGGTCAACTACATCTACGGCACCTGGCAATCGATCGTGGGGCCGATCATGTGCGGGACCGATCCGCAGGAGGAATGGATCCAGCGAGCGGGCGCGTGGTTGAAGAGCGTTCAGCAGGCTGATGGTTCGTTTGGTGAGAGCGCCAACTCCTATGTGGATCCCAGTCTCATGGGTCAGGGGCCTTCGACGGCCAGTCAGACATCCTGGGGGGCGATGGCGTTGTTGGCGGTCTACGGATCCGAAGATCCCGATGTCCTGCGAGCACTCCAATGGCTTGCGGCCACCCAGCTGGATGCGTCGGCTGCAGCGGACCCCGCGCGAAATCCCGATCGGGATCCTGCCGGCTCCTGGTCGGAGACCGAATTCACCGGGACTGGTTTCCCGAAGGTCTTCTATCTTCGTTACCACCTGTATCGGTTGTATTTTCCGGTCATGGCGCTGGGCCGCTATCTGGCGGCTCAAGAGGATTCGGCCGACCAAAGCGTTCAAGAGCGCACGGCCTCGGTATCGATGCGCTAGAACTCGCGGCCCCGGACGGAGACGTCAGTCCTTGAGCAGCTGTCCGACGTTTGCCCTCAGCAGGGTGTTCAGACAGGCGACCAGCAGCTGGGCGGTTTGATTGTCTCGGTCGGTCTCGGGGTTCAATTCGACCGCATCGACCAGCAGCAGTGGGGCGTGGGCACCAATTCGTTCCAGCGCATGCTTGGTCTGCTCCGGATCCAAGCCTTCACTCACTCTGGTATCGACACCAGGTGCGTGTTCCGGATCAACCACGTCGATATCGAAACTCAGGCAGAACGGCTCGTGATCGGGGGAGACGATCTCAAGTGCCTGGCTGATGATCGAGTCGATTCCCTCATCGTGTATCTGTTCGGAGGAGAACACGGTGATGCCGGCCTGCTCCAGATGGACCTGTTCTCCGGGATCGATGTCTCGAGCTCCCATGAAGACAAGTCGGTCGGGTTCGATCCGTCCATCAGCACCGACCACCGTGCTGAGATGCTCCACATCAAATCCGGTCAAGGCTGCGGCACTCATCCCGTGTGGATTTCCTGAGGGAGTCGACTCGTGGGTGTTGATGTCGGTGTGTGCATCAAACCAGAGAACTCCCGGTGCCGGATGGCCCGCTTCTCGTCGTGCGCTGGTGACTCCGGCGATCGAACCCGTTGCCAACGAGTGGTCACCACCGATGACCACCGGCATGATTCCGTTGCGAGCCAGTGTGCAGGTCTGGTCCCGAACCAGACTGGACCACTCGGCCGCGGTCTGCAGGCGACTTCGTCCAGGTTCTCCCTCGAGCACCACATCCCCCAGATCCTTCACCAGCACGTGCTCCAGCTGGGCTCTCAGCATCTCCACCAGACCGGCTTCCCGGGCGTGACGCGGACCGTGGGAGGTTCCGGTCTGGCCGCCTCCGATCCCGATGGGGACTCCGAAGATGTGGATTTCGCGCGTTTCCATTCGCTCAGCATCCCCGAAAATGGCCAAGTCGGCCAGTTTCGCCCAGATTGCTGCTCTGGACCTACACTTGCACCATGATTCAAACACTCCTCCTACTGGTGTCGACCAGCCTCATGGGTGCATCGACTGTTGTTCACCCCCCCATCCTCTTTGAGGAGCACGAGTACCACGACGAGCCCTGGATTGTCATCGAACGGCTGGACCACCCCGATGTCTTTCGACAACTGGATGAGATCCTGCCAACTCCGAACGAGGCACGCCTCGCCTCGGGTGCACCGGGACCCAGCTACTGGCAGCAGAAGGTCGACTATGACATTCAGGTTCGACTCGAAGAGAAGACACGTTCGCTCCATGGTGCACAGCGCATCACCTACCACAACCAAAGTCCCCATGAGCTTCGCTACCTCTGGTTGCAGCTCGATCAGAATCGTTTCCGTCGAGATTCCCTTGGGAATCGTTCTCAGCCTGCACCGGATCTGACCCAACCGCAGTCGATCCGCAGTCTGCGGCAGCACCTTGCGCTCCAGTCCTGGGAGGGTGGCTGCGAAATCGAATCGGTCACGCTTCCCGACGGTCAGGCGCTCGAACATTCGATCGTGGACACCGTGATGCGCGTGGAACTGCCCGAACCTCTGACCCCGGGAGGGACATTCACCTTTGACGTCGACTGGAATCATCCGATTGTTCGAAATACCACTCGACGGGCTCGGTCCAGTTACGAACTGTTCGATGACGGTCACGCGATCTACGAGATCGCCCAATGGTTCCCTCGTCTCTGTCCGTACACCGATGACGATGGCTGGCAGAACAAGGCGTTCCTGGGTTCCAGCGAGTTCGCCACGGAATTCGGCGATTACGTGGTCGAGATCACGGCCCCGGACACCCATGTGGTCACGGCCACCGGGGTGCTCGAAAATCAGGCGGAGGTGCTTGATCAGCAACAGCGCAGTCGGCTGCAGGAAGCGATCACCGCACCCAGGCCGGTCCTGGTGATCACTCCCGAGGAAGCACTGGTCAACGAGCAGCGAGTCGCCGAGGGCACCAAGACCTGGCGTTTCGCCGCGAAGAACGTCCGTGATTTCGCCTGGGCCTCGAGTCCCACCTTCGCCTGGGATGCCTGGGGGGTTCCGGTCCCCGAAACCGATCGAACCACTCTCGCCATGAGTTTCTTCCCCGTCGAGGGGGAACCACTCTGGAGTCGTTATTCGACCCAGGCGGTCGCGCATGCGGTGGAAATGTTCTCCTACTTCACTATTCCCTATCCCTATCCGACCGCCATCAGCGTCAACGGACCGGTCGGCGGCATGGAATATCCGATGATCTGTTTCAACGGCCCTCGCCCCGAGGAGGACGGTACGTACACGGCTCGCACCAAGTACGGGCTCATCGGGGTCATCATCCATGAGGTCGGGCACAATTGGTTCCCGATGATCATCAACTCTGATGAACGGCAGTGGACCTGGATGGACGAGGGGCTGACCACCTTCGTGCAGTACCTCGCACAGGAACTCTGGGAGGAGGACTACCCATCCCGTCGGGGTGAACCGCAGGCGATCGTCGACTACATGCGCTCCGAAAATCAGCGGCCGATCATGACGCACGGAGAGTCGATCATCCAACGGGGCAACAACGCCTATGCGAAACCTGCGACCGCATTGAACGTCCTGAGGGAAACCGTACTCGGCCGCGAGCAGTTTGATTACGCGATGCGTGAATACTCTCGGCGTTGGGCGTTCAAGCGACCCGAACCCGGCGACTTGTTCCGGTCCTTCGAAGATGCCGCGGGGACCGACCTCGATTGGTTCTGGAGGGCCTGGTTCTATTCAACCGATCACGTGGACGTCGAAGTGGAACGCATCTACGACTTCACGGTGCTGCCGCGAGATCCGGTGCTGGCGAAGGGGCTTCAGATGGCGGATCGAGATGGAGAGGCGTTGAGTCTTTCTGAACTGCGCAATGCGCCGCTTCCCAAGCGCACCGATCTCTATCCGGAACTGCTTGATTTCTACAACCGATTTGATGAGCTTGACGTCACCGAATCCGATCGCCGTACCTACCGCCGCTTCATGGAAAATCTCGAGGAAGATGATCAACTGGTCGTCGAGCAGCTTCAGGATCGCCCACTTCACTTCAATGTGGTCCGTTTTCGCAACCACGGTGGAGCCGTCACGCCACTCCCTCTGGAACTGACCTGGGAAGATGGTCGGACCGAATCGATTCAACTTCCCGCTGAGGTCTGGAAGCGCAATCCGGTGACTTTTTCAAAGCTGTTCCTTTCAGAACAGCCCCTGGCCGCAGTTCGGTTCGACCCACGTCGCAGTACCGCGGACATCGATCGCACCAACAACGCCTATCCAGGTGATGTGATTGAGGGTCGCTTCGAGATTCAGACGCCTCGTGACTCCCGCAACCCGATGCAGAAATCCCGATCAGAAAACGCGCGGTCCGAGACCATGCAGACCGCGTTCAACGTCGCCAGGAAGATTCTGGTGGCCTGGTCCGAGGATGAGGGCGGGGGAACACCATTTGATTCGACACCGGCATTGATGGCTGAGATCGACAATGCCGAACTGGTCGACGGGTGGGGCACTCCCTGCACCCTTCGTTTCGGTGGGGAATCCAATCCCGAGAGCGATCCCTTTGAAACTCTCTTCGTCGAGATCATCTCCTGTGGTCCCGATGGCATGTCCGGAACCGAGGATGACGCCGCATTCTGGATGAGCATGGCAGGCGAATTCCATGAAGCGCCCTACGTTCGTGATCAGGCGCCCTGACTCAGAGTGCGAAGGGCACCGGCGCGACCAGTTGGATCCGCTCTCCCGATCGGGGGTGGGTGACCACCAACTCCGCGGCATGGAGCATCAGTCTGTCCGCGGCCTGAACCGTCTCGGGGGGCGCGTACAGATCATCTCCCAGAATCGGATGTCCGAGCACGCAGGCGTGAATTCGAAGTTGGTGGGTCCGTCCGGTGTGTGGCTCGAATTTCAACAAGGTCCGTTCGGGGGCGCATCCTCTCGCCTCTACGCACCAGCGGGTCTGGGCTGACTTTCCTTGGACCTGGTCGACCAGATGGCGAGGTGGACGGTCAAGGTCCTTGCGGAGTGGAGCATCAATCAGCCCTTCTTCCCCCAGCACCGTCCCGGCAACCACCGCGAAATAAGTCTTGTCGGTCTCCCGGTCATGAAATTGACGAGAGAGCTCCCGATGGGTGTCCGCATCTCGAGCCAGGACGATCACCCCGGAGGTGTCCCGATCTAGCCGGTGGACGATTCTCGTTCCTGAAATGGCATTTTCAGCCCTGGAAGCCAAGCAGTCTGCCTTTTCAGGTCCGATCCCGGGGACGGAAAGGAGGCCTGTGGGCTTGTCGAAAGCCACCATGAACTCATCTTGAAAGACGATTGCGGGAAGATCCTGGTTCACAAATGCTCCTGATGGCTAGAATTGACCACCCCATGAAAATGATCTCAACCATAACAACCACGCTCGTATTTCTCACCACATTGCTGGGTATCGACACCCTGCAGGCCGAGGAGTTCTTGGGAACTCCCTATGAACTGACCACCTCGGAGCAGTTCGCCAAGGCGGGTGAGGCCTATTTTTCTCCTGATGGCAAGCGAATCATCTTTCAGGCAGTCGAGCCTGCGCGTGAAGGCGAAGAGGTTGAGCCTTTCTACGCGATGTACCTTGCCGACTTCGTTGATCCTTCGGGTACCCCGCGGCTTGAGAATATTCGTCGGGTGTCGCCTCCAGGCAGTGCGAACACCTGTGGCTGGTTTGATCCACAGGATCCCGACGTGCTCTGGTTTGCTTCCACCGTCCACCCTCCGACCGAATCAGAGAGTCCGGGCTACCAACGCAGTGGACGATACAAGTGGATGTTTCCTCCGCAAATGCGGATCGTGAAGCTCGATCTGAGGACCTACGACGGTACCCCCGAATCTCTGGAGGTCGTCGAGGGAGATGGGACTGCCTATGTGGCTGAATGCTCGGTTTCCAACGATGGGCGGTACCTCTTGTACTGCTCGTTGAAATCTGGTCAGGGCGACATCTTCGTCAAGGATCTGTCCAGTGGAATCGTGACTCCTTTGGTGACCGCCGCGGGGTACGACGGTGGCCCCTTCTTCTCCCCTGATGGTCGTCGCATCTGTTATCGATCCGACCGGCACAACAACAACTACCTCCAGCTCTATGTGGGTGAACTTGAGTTCGATGATGAGGGCAACATCACCGGTTTGGCCAGAGAGTTCCAGGTGACGGACAATGCGCACGTGAATTGGGCACCTTTCTGGCACCCAAGTGGTCGGTATCTGGTGTACGCCACGAGTCAGGAGGGGCATCGAAATTACGAGGTCTACATCATCGATGCAGCTGATGATCCTTCCTCCACCCCCCGAGTGAGTCGATACGGCACCGCTGGCCGGCGGGTCACGACACAACCTGGTGCCGATGTCCTTCCGGTATTCGACCCGACCGGTCGCATGATGATGTGGACTTCACAGAGGCGCGAAGGTGGCAGCTCCCAGCTTTGGGTCGCACCGTTCAATTCAGACGGCCAGCCGGTGGCCGCTGGCGCAGGTAGGCCCTAGGTGAGCGGTCGCTGGACAGTATTGGTCCTCTGCCTCGGAGCATTCAACTTCGGTGCATGCGAGCCCTATCGCATTGAATACCGTGAGCGTCCGAGTTTCTACAAGCAGACTTCAGAAACCGAACTGCTCGACGAAGTTGTGCTCGAGGACGGTACGGTCCTCCGTTTCAGTGACTCGAAGAATACACCGCCACCGGCCCCCAGTTCTCAACGGCAGGAGAGGGACGGTACGCCTTCCGCCGAGCCGATCAGCATTCGCACTGCCACCGAGTCCGGTGAACTCATGCTGACCTCGTACTCACCCGAGCACGTGTTGTCTCACATCAAGCGAGGCATTCGGCTGCGTGAATACCAGCTGCTCTGGGACCAGGTGCTCTCCAACGCCACTCGGGAAGCGTATGCTCGTGACGGCGGTGACTTTGAAGACTTTGCCGCTTTCTGCGACGAGAACCGCTCGGAACTCATGCAGTTTCTCAACCGTGTCGGCTTTGGAATCTACAGCTCCGATGTGGTCAAGGAATCCTTTGGTTCGAGTGGAATCCGAATCAGGCTGCACCCCAGCCTGTCGAGTCAGTTCAAGTTCACCCAACTCGAAATCGTTCGGGAGTCCAACCAGCTGCGCTGGCTGATGATCCGTTGACCGCGAGGTTCCTAACGTCCGATCACCACCCAACCCTCAATGGGTTTGGCGGAACGATTGACCAGGGAAAAGGAGCTGTCCGCCCGTTCAAGCAGGTGGGCCGCCCCATGAGTGTCCGCCATCCGGTGCTTCGCCCCGTCTCGCACGCACCAGACATTCAGGTTCCGGGTTTCCGGAATCACCAACGCTCGGGTGTCGTCGCTGAAGGGGCCGTCGATCGACAGTTCGCAATGACCTCGCACTGAAAAACGAAGAAAGCTTGTCTCAAGGTTGGAGTGCCGGCTGATGAAGGCGGCAAAGATCGACTGTTCCGTCGGGGTTGCCGCCTGACTGAATTCACGTCGCGAAACAAACCGAGTGAAGTGCTCTGGATCGAAGCGCACCTCGGGTGCTGCTGCCGCGGCTTCTTCTTCTTCTTCAACGTTTTCTTCTGTCTGAGCTTCAGAGTCACCCTCGATCGGTTCTTGCACCGGTGAAGTCTCCTCCGGTTCGCTGGCTGCGACGGGAGCTTCGTTGGTGTCCGCGGGCTCTTCCGCCACCGCTGTGACAACCGGCTGCGCAACTGGCTCCGAAATCGTTTCTGCAACGGGTGCCGCCACCACCAGAACCTCCATGGGCACCTCGTTGGTTGTCGGTTCCTGTGGTTCCAGTGTCGCGTCCGATTCAACGGCCACTATTTCCACCGGTGCGGTGGGTTCGGGGTCTTCCATATCCATCAGATCGACCAGGATGACTTGCTCTGATTCTCCCTCGCTCGTGCCTGATGCAACATCGCCAGCATCGGCCATGGCACCCTCCGTGGGCGGTTCGGGAGCCGCTTCAAGAGTCGCTGCGGCGGCGGCCTCTTCGGTGGTCTCTTCGCCCACCAGTGTGGCCAAGGCGATGCCTGCTCCAAGCGGTGGGGTGTTCTGTTCGGAGGGAGCTTCAAATTCCAGAAGGACGGTCTTTTCGCTCAGCAGCGAAGCACGCTCCTCGGTGAGTGCTGGCATGGCTCGAAAACTGATTTCCTCGTGGGTCTGGTCGTTGCTGAGGCAGGTGATCAGAACAGTCCCGTCGACTCTGTTGGAAGGCGGGAGTTGTTCGAGAATCTCAATGGCCGCCAGTCGCCGCGCGCGTGGATACTGCGCACCGCCATACGGCAGCGTGTTGGCATCAAAGCGCTCGAGAAGCGGGCTGATTTGGCTGGGATCGTAGCCCGCCGCAGATGCCAGGGACATGGCTCGAGCATCCGCTGCAATTTCGAGGTCACGATTCGATCCATAGCGCAGTTCACTGATCGCATTCTGCACCCCCGCGGTGTATCGGGATCTGGCCTCGGCCAGCAGTTCCACGCGGATCTCCTTTTGGATCGATTGCTTGAAATCCTCGGGAATCTCAACTTCTGCGAGGACCCATTCGATATGCCCATCGAGTTCACCGGCAGCTTCCAGAGCCAGGATTCTGCGATAAGCTGAAAGGCGTCCCAGGTGGTCGCTGACCGCACGGCCCAAGCCGTGGCCGGCTTCGACGTGTGCAATCTCGTGGCCAAGCACCAGGGCGAGTTCGCTGTCACTCTGAAGTTCATTCAGCATCCCGCTGGTGATGTACACGATGCCGATCGGAGTTGCGACGGCTTCCGCAACCCCGTCGTTATCCAGGACCACGAACAAATATCCCGTACTCGGATAAGGAATCGAGGACTGTGCTGCCAACTGGCTTCCCACGGCGTTGACAATGATCGATCTGGGATCTGATTGGGGAAGTGCTGCCCCCGATGAAAGCATGCTCGCTCCCAGTTCTCGACTGACGATCAGTTCGAGGTCTGGGTCCTGGCCGTCGGACTCGAGGTATGCCTGCCTGGAAAGACCCATCAGGTGCTTTCGAATCATGGCCTGGTCGATGAACGCACCTTCTGAATCCGAGGCAAGTAATTCCTGGTCGAGAGGCCCGAGTGGACGCACCACGTTTTCCACTCGTCTTTGCATCATGTCTCGCTCTGCATCGTGCTCCTCAAGCGAGACTGAGGCAAAGCCGTCGATGCGATCCTGCTCGAGCCCTGCGGGATCGGATCCGTCCAACACGAGTTGTGATTGACGATAGGTGGTGGCTGGATGGTGCGCTCGTTCAAGGATCAGCTCGAAGGATTCGTAGTCGGCGCCCTCGATTTGCGGGGTACCGTTACTGCCATATCGAAGCGAATTCCCGCTTGGCGCAATGCTGTTGGCGGGTGCGAATCGCGATGGATCGACCAGACTTCTCGCCGTGACGTAGCCTTCTATTCTTGCGTTGGACACCTTCGCCCACGTGGGCACGCCCTCACCGTTGGAATGTTCAACTCGAAGGTCGCTTGAAGGGGCGTTGTAGAAGCGTGACCACTCGAGAACGGTCACTGCATCGCCTCGATCAAGACTGCCGATCACTCGGGCTTTGAGTGACGGTTGTGCATGGACCGGGACTCGAACGCTTTCGACCTGCATGGTCACATCGGTCTTCTCGGGGCCGCGATCAAGTATTCGTGCTGCATTGTCGGATCGTGAAGCATTGTCCTCAGGGGTGACGTATTTGCCAGTACTCCAATCCGCAGCGGTCTGGTTCTGGTGCTTCGTTCCGCCGCACCCTGCGATGATGGCAAGCATAGGCAGCAGGAAGAAAAGTCCGATTTGGCGATTGGTCGTCATGCATGGCTCCACTAGGTGACAATGGTGAGCATGCAGTGTACCCACGTACGATTCGACGGTGGGCCAAAAGAACCGAAAGGCGCCCTGG
>NHEC01000074.1 GCA_002171655.1 Planctomycetes bacterium TMED75 | reverse complement strand
CAGCGGTTCGTCTTCTCGAGCACCTGTGCAACCTACGGTGAACCACCCCCGGAATTCATTCCAATTCCTGAAACCTGTCGCCAGATGCCGGTGAATCCCTACGGCTGGTCGAAGTTGATGGTCGAACGGATGCTCATTGATCACGCCGCCCAGGCTCGACAGCACGGCAGCCCCTTCGCGTTTGCCGCGCTGCGCTACTTCAACGTCGCGGGCTCGGACCCCGAAGGACGCATCGGCGAGGACCATCGCCCGGAGTCCCACCTGCTTCCGATCTGTCTGGAGGTCGCCAACGGCAAAAGAGACGCGATGACGATCTTCGGTGACGATTACGACACCCCCGACGGAACCTGCATTCGAGACTACGTGCACGTGATCGACCTGGTGAATGCGCATCTCCAGGTACTGGACTCCCTGGAACCGGGTGATGAACGAATCTACAACATCGGCCTGGGACACGGCTATTCCGTGCGTGAATGCATCGAGGCCTGTCGCCGAGTCACCGGACATCCGATCCCCGTGACACTGGGTGCACGTCGGCCCGGGGATCCACCCCGACTGACCGCAGACCCCAGAAAGATTCAGAAGGAACTTGGATTCGTCGCGGAATTCACCGACCTCGACCGCACCATCGAGACCGCGTGGAACTGGTTCCGCGCCCACCCCAACGGCTATTGAACCCCGGTCAGGAGCCACGTCGAACAGCTGAAGCCTAGAAGGGGAAGGTCACCCCGACGTACGCTTCGAGCATGTCGACTCCGGGGTTCGTCGAATTGGTTTGAGCGTTGGAGAGGTGGTACCAGCGAAGACCCGCCATCAATCGAACCTGCTCGGACACCGCACAGGTAACCCCCCCACCGACTTGTGGACTGAAGTCCAGTCGCGAGGCCCCCGAGGGAACCTCCTCGGCGAAATAAACCAAACCACAGCCGCCATCAAGGTAGATCGACCAGGTCTCCTGTCGATACACGTGCCAGCGCAAGAGCAGCGCGCCACCCCCACCACCGGTGGTGGGCGTGTCGTTCAACTCAATACCCACACCATCCACCCGGAACCCGAGGGCAAATCCGTCCACCGGATACCACTCCACGCCGACTCCGCCCAGGGCCATCCATCCACCATCAAAGTTCGATCCGGCACCCACCTCGAACCAGCAGGCCACGGACCCCTGGGTGGCGTAGGGCAGGCCGCGACGAGGGGTGGCGGGACTGAGACCCATCAATTCAGTTTCCGAAGCACTCCCGGAAGACACCAAGGCCGAGGAGGGGTCCGAGGAGGAGTCCGAGGCGGCACCGGAGGACGCATTGGATTGCTCCTGGGTGCTGGAGGCCACGACAGACGGCTCCACCAAGAGATCGAGCAACAAGACCGAGCGAGTCGGGACGAGGACCAGATCCTCCCCGCGAGCCGGGGCGTGCGCCAGGACGATCAGAAGCAACACACACGTGGCACAGAGGCGATTCATCAGCAAGCTCCAGAAGGGGGACAGACAGCACCCTAGATGCTTTGGAGCCCCCCGCAAGTCGCAGAACGAGCGCACCTCAGCCACCGGCACGGCACACCGAGGGAGTGGAGCACATGATAGGTGCTTTTTCGACGCAATAAGCGCAAGAAGAATGCATGATCGAGTCAGAAGGCTTGGGTACAGGGCCCAAAAAAGACCGCCGCCCGGATGCTCCGACGAATCCGGACGGTGAGGTCACATGGGCCGAAGCCCACGAAGAAGTTTGTGGCAAAGAAGAGAGTATCCGCCCTCCCCAAGGATGGTCAATGGGCATTTCGATCCTTCCGGATGGAATCTCACAAGTCACTGCACTGCAGTGACTTGGAATGCAATTTCGTTGGCGCTCCAAAGGGAGCCCCCCGGGCGGCATCAAAGGCCACTGAACGCGACCACGCCACGCTATTCGTTGACAATCTGGCCGCCCCTGTCGGGGGAGTAGGCAGGCGGCGGGGCAACGCCAGGTCGACTTGGCGAATCAGATGGCGGGAGCTTTGGACCACCGAACAAGGAGGGAAGTCCGTCGCCGGGAATGTCCACAACGCGTGGCGTCGTATGGTGCGTCAGACCGAAGGCTTCCAACTGATCGCGAAGCTTCATTGCCGAAGCGATGCGCGCCTGAGGATCGCTGACCAGAGGCTGCAGTTCAAAGTGCCATTCGATGACCCGTTCCATCTGCACCGGAATCAGTTCGGCAACGACGTCGGGACCAGGAAGGTCCCAGACGGGCACCTCGGTCGACGCCTGCGTGGCAAGCGGAATGCACTCTTCGTGGGCAACGCGCACGTCGTAGGTCCCATCGTGGGTGAACTCGAAGGAAAACGGCGTACGCCCCGCTTCCACGTGATTCACCCAGACCAGTGCATCAGAGGGCGTGGAGGTGATCTCCACGGTTCTCTTGACACACCCCCCGGCCAGCGGCAGCAAGAGCAGTCCAGACAGAATGCATTGACGAAACTCAGCCATCAAACTCATCCCCTCGGAACGTCGAGGCAAGGTAGGCGGATCGAACATCATCATCGTTGATGATCTCACGTGGTGTGCCGTCCTTGAGATTGGCGCCCTTGTGGATGATGTAGGCACGATCACAGATTCGCAGGGTCTGCTGCACATTATGGTCGGTGACGAGGATCGCGATTCCCGTAGCGGCGAGGCGACGGACTTCGGCCTGAAGTTCTTCGACCGTATGCGGATCGACGGCCGCAAACGGCTCGTCGAGCAAGACCAGCTTCGGTTCAGTGATCAGTGCGCGGGCGATCTCGAGTCGGCGTCGTTCTCCCCCGGAACAGGTTCGAGCCTGCTCCTTGGCCTTGTGGACCAGCCCGAACTGCTCCATGAGCTCGCCACACCGGGCGGTGCGCTGAGCAGAGTTCATGGAAGTGGTTTCCAGCACCGCGATGAGATTCTGCTCGATGGTCAGTCTCTGAAAGACGCTTGGCTCCTGACTGAGGTAACCCATCCCGAGCCGGGCGTGCTGGTACATCGGCTTGCGAGTGACGTCCTCACCGTTGAATTCAACCGATCCCTCTTCGGGAGTGATCATGCCGATGGCCATGCGGAAGGAAGTGGTCTTGCCGGCACCGTTGCGACCAAGCAGACCGACGATCTCCCCGGGGTCAACCGAGAAGCGGATCCCGTCGACGACTCGTCGACCTCCGTAACTCTTGACGAGTCCTTTCGCCTGCAGAAGGGTCATGAACCCAGTCTATCCGATCAGCCGTGTTCGCGAATCGCATCACACCTCGCGGGAAGACTCCGGATGCTTCGAAGAATCGCCGTGGGGCGCACGATCGATCCGAACCCGTTCAACTCGGGTGTCCGAGGCCTCGAGGACGCAGAAACGATGGCCCAGCGCCGTGAAACTGTCATTGGTGTCGGGAACCCTGCCAAAATGCTCGAGGACGAACCCCGCGACGGTTTCAGGTTCCAACTCCTCAGGCAGGTCGATCTCCAGGTGGTCATCGAGATCCTGGAGTGAAAAGCGCCCATCGACATCCCAAATCCCCTTCTCGACCTGAAGGCAGGTGGCCTCCTCGTCGTCATCGGGTTCGTGTTCGTCGTGGATTTCACCCACAATCTCCTCGAGGACGTCCTCGATGGTCACCAGCCCGCTGGTGCCACCGTATTCATCGATCACGATCGCCATGTGAATCTCAGCGGTCTGGAAGTCACGCAGGAGGTCACCGACCTGCTTGGTCTCCGGCACCCGGATTGCTTCACGAAGCAACGGACGCAACTTGAAATCCGCAGCTCGTTCTCCAAGGTACTGCACGAGGTCCTTGACGTAGAGGATCCCCTCGATTGCATCGAGGTTGTCCGAGAACACGGGGATTCTCGAGTGACCCGCATGCTCGATGAAATCACGGATCGCTGCGAGGTCGTCGGTGTACTCGATGCCTTCGATGTCGGTTCGCGGAGTCATCACCGAACTCACGTCGGTGTCCGCGAATTCAACCACGTTTTCAATCATTTCCGCGGCAACATGATCCAGGCCCCCGGTTCGCTGAGACTCTTCGACGGTGCGAAGCAGCTCCTCTTCAGCATCACGTTCTTTGAGGTTTGCACCAGTCAGTCGCCGGACCATCTCATCGATGAAGCGTCCGGTTGCGATCAACGGACGATGGATGTAGAGCGCCAGATGCAGCGGACCGGCGAGGCGAAGCGCCAGTGCGATTCCGACGTGCCGAGCGATGGAGAGACCGACGACCCCGGTTGCGAGCCAGACCAGCGCCAGGCTGATGAAGAATCCGAGTACCACTGAAAGCACATCGACCTGCCCGAATCCGCACAGGTCCAGGAGCACCAGCAACACGATCGCACACTGAATGGCGGTCGATTTCCACTGCACCACGGTCGCCAGATCCAGCTGACGGCCGATCATCCACCGGGAACGTTCCAGCCGACCGTTGCCCGCAAGTTCTCGCTCGATCTCTCCATCGGAGCTCTGAAGCAGTACCTCTCGCAATGCGACATGGAAGCACAGCAGCACGAAGAGAAGAACGATTGCCAGAATGATCCAGCCGGTCATGAACGAGGCCCTTCCTGGTGCGGAGTTTCCGAATCAAAGACACCTCCGAGGCCGATCTTCTCGAGAAGGCGGTCTTCCTCGGCGTGCATGCGGACGTAGTCCGCCGGCTCGTGGTCATCGTGACCGAGTGCATGGAGAATTCCATGCAGGCCGTAGAGCAGCAGCTCGCGCAGTCGGTCGTGCCCGAGTTCCTGGCTGCGCCGCTCGGCTTCCGGCAGACAGATCGCGATGTCCACGTCGATCGGTTGGTCGGGTGCGGACATCGGAAAGGTCAGGACATCGGTCGGCGTGGGATCATTCATCCAACGACCGTGCAGAAGGCTCATTCGCCGATCATCCACAACTTCGATGACACACCGATCACAAGCCGCCTGAAGCTCGCCCAACAGGCGGATCAAGCCGTCTTGAATGAATGCACATTCATCTGCGCGGAGTTGACGGGTTCGATCAATGACGTCCACGGGCACGGCCTCCGAAGCCGGGACCGGCTGCGGAGGCTCCGACGGTTCACCGCCGGAGGAGTCATCATCGGATGTGGCATCGTCGCGATTCATGAGGGTGGGCATGGATACTCCACCTACAGCATAGGGCCCATCCCGGATCAGACCAAACGGGGACCGGGTACGGGAGGACAAACGCTTCAGGAAGCCACTACCTGGGGATGTTAGGATGCCGCTCCGGACTGTATTCTCGGATGCGACCCCCCTTTTCAGGGCAGAGGATGTTCACAGATGGCCATTCCCGTGCACGTGGTGATTCCAACCCACACCACACGCCACCTTTACAAGACGCTCCTGGGGTACACCCGTCAGGAGCGCCCCCCCACGACCATCACCGTGAGCTGTGACACCGATGACCCCGAGATTGGAACGCTGTTGGAGCGAGTGGTCGAAGAAACCGGAACCACGCTGACGCAGGTCTCTCGTGCCCGGCACCCCGAAGCACGACTCGCTCAGACCCGAAACAACGGAATACGTTCCCTGGTCGAGCGCGGGCTCTCCGGAGACGACGGCCTGCTGCTGGTGGATGGAGACTGCATACCGGCTCCCGACTTCGTGCGCTGCCACGGCGAGCGTCTGGAACATGGAGAGTTCGTGCTGGGCAACTACATCCTGCTGGACGAACAGACCACCAAGGAGATTCCTTCCGACGAAACCATGCATGCGTTCCTCAGAACCGCACCAACCCGGGAACAGCGCGAAAGGATGAGCCAGCTGGAACGCAAGGCACGAACCCACCAGTTGCTCAGGAAGTTCCGACTGACTAAAGCACACAAACCGAAGATACTGGGTGCCAATACTTCGGTTCGCGCGAAGAACCTGCTGGCCATCAACGGGTACGACGAGGAATACATGGAATGGGGTTACGAGGATGACGACCTGGGCAGAAGGCTCTATCGTTCGGGGGCCAGATCAACCATTGCGATCACCCAGGCAGTGCTTTACCACCAGTGGCACCCGACCCGGAAGGGAACGGCCTGGGAATCAGGCTCGGTTGCGAAACGCTTCCAAAGCCAACTACCCAATCGCTGCCGGCATGGTCTCGACAACCCGTTCGAGCAGCACCCGGTTCATGAACGAGAGCTGACCGCCTGAACACACAGGCGGATGCGCGGGTGCAGTGCACGCAACGCACTCAGCTGGAGATCGTCACCGGAATGAGGTGTGGCTTGAGGCGAGCCTCGAACTCACCGCGGTACTTGTTCACGATGGTGCGGACCGCCCAGTTGTTGCCGTCGGCAAGGCCGCAGATCGTGGTCCCGGGCGTGAGGCCCATCGAGCCTGCCAGTTCCAGGACCAGATCAAGATCCTTGGTGGTACCACCGCCTCGTTCGATTCTGAGCAGCAGCTTGAGCATCCAGTCCGCACCCTCACGGCACGGCGTGCACTGACCACACGATTCATTCTTGAAGAATCGTGCGATGTTTCGGGCGACGGCGACCATGTCGGTGTCCTCGTCGAAGACCGTGGGACACGCGGTGCCCAGACCGAGCACGTCGTACTTGGTGCCGATGTCGAAATCCATCTCCGCTTCGTACTGATCGGGTCCCAGGACCCCCATCGAGACGCCGCCTGCGATCGCACCCTTGAAGCGCTTGCCGCCTCGCATGCCCTTGCAGTACTTGTCGCTCTCGATGAGTTCTCGAAGGGGAATGCCCAGATCGCATTCGAAGACGCCGGGGCAGTTCACGTGACCGGAGACTCCCATGAGCTTCGGACCGTAGGACGGCGAACCACCGATGGTGCTCTCGCAGCCATGGCCCTTCCACCAGTCGGTGCCGTGTTCGATGATCGGTCCGACGCAGGCNAGGGTTTCGACGTTGTTGACGATCGTGGGTCGTCCGAAGACTCCCTTGACTGCCGGGAACGGCGGCTTGATGCGCGGCCAGCCGCGCTTGCCTTCGACGGCCTCCAGAAGGCCGGTCTCTTCGCCGCAGATGTAGGCGCCGGCAGAACGGTGCAGGTGGCACTCAACGACGTGATCAACCGCGCCGTTCATGAGGCCCTTGCCCCCGAAGATGCCCTTTTCGTAGGCTTCCTGGATCGCACGTTCCATCACCTTCGCCTGGTGGTGGTACTCACCTCGAATGAAGAAGTAGGCGACGTCGATGTCGCAGGCCCAGCACGCAATCGCGATGCCCTCGAGGACCAGGTGGGGATCGTAGTCCACCAGCAGGCGATCCTTGAAGGTACCGGGCTCGGCCTCGTCGCAGTTGATGCAGAGGTAACGCTTGTCGCCATCGGGTTCGGGAAGGAACGACCATTTCAGACCGGCGGGGAAGCCCGCACCTCCACGGCCACGCAGCACGCAGTCCTTCACGAGCGAGACCACGTCCGCTCGATCCATGGCGATCGCCTTGCGCAGTGATTCGTATCCGCCGGTGGCGACGAACTCCTCGTAGCGCACGACGTGCCGCTTGGTGGGGTCGCCCCAGGGGGCGGTGGGGATGCGTTTGGTGAGAATCGGGTCGTTCATCTTTGGATCCGCTCTTGGGTGTGCCGGGTGGGCTACCCTGCCTGCTCGGTGGATCCCTCGAAGGGATCCTGCTTCAATTCAACTTCCTCGACGACGGTGCGCCGCAGCACGACGCCTTGATCGGTGCGGACCTCACTGGATCGTCGCACTTCGGTTCGTTCGGGTTCTCCGGAACTGCGCAAACCACGGGCGATGTGGCCGACGCATTCACCAAGACTCCGAGCGATGGTTTTTCGTGCTGGTGGCTCACCCGTCATTCGGGGACCTCCCGTGCTGGGTGTGGCCGTGGCGACGGACGATCTCTCGAACCCGTTCACGATCCATCTGATCGATCGGCACCGCACGGAGCTCGTCGATCACCGAGTCGACCTGTTCCATGGTCAGATTCTCAAGCAACTCATCGTTGAAGAGCGCGACCGGTGCGGTGTCACAGGACCCCAGGCAC
>NHEC01000073.1 GCA_002171655.1 Planctomycetes bacterium TMED75 | reverse complement strand
GCCCCTCGGGGCCGGCGTTGTTCTTATAGACTGGCCACCAAGGAGACCGTTCATGAGCAAGCAACCGACCATAAGCACGTCCGAATACGAGAAGAGAAGACAGAGTGTTCTCAAAGGGTTGAAGGATTCGATCGGTCTGGTCTTTGCGGGGGATGGTGGTGCCGAGCTGCACGGGAGCTGGAGACCCAATCCGAATTTCGAGTACCTGACGGGGATCACCGACGAACCCGGAGCGGCTGTTCTTCTGGATCCGCTGCAGAAGATCTCGTCGAAGCAGGTCACATTGTTCCTGAAGCCGCTGAATCCCGAGGTCGAAAAATGGGACGGCGCACGGGATTTCATCGACTCGAAGCTCATCGCGAAGTACGGCATCAAGAGCATCTTTCGAAGCGAACGGCTGCCACGGGTCCTCAATGCCGCCGCATGCAAGGCGAAGAAGCTCGCCTGCCTCCAGGCCTTTGCCAACCACGACCGACCGGTTTCCGCGGACCTGGCCATCTTCACCAAGGTCGCGCAGCGCATTCCCGGCTGTGCAATCGTCGACAAGACGGACCTCCTCGCGAAACTGAGAGCGGTCAAATCAGCGAGTGAACAGGCCTGCGTCCGTGAAGCGGGCAGAATCACCAGCCTGGGATTCGAATCGGTGCTCAGAACGATGAAACCGGGCATGAACGAGTTCGACGTGCAGGAGATGCTGGAGCATGCCTATCGCTCCAACGGATCGAGGGGACCCGCCTACAACACCATCGCGGGTGGTGGATTCAACGGCACCGTCCTGCACTACGGAGCCAACGAACAGGAACTCAAGGATGGAGATCTGATCGTCATCGATTCCGGTGCTGATTTCAGAGGGTATGCCGCGGATGTGACCAGAACATATCCGGTGAACGGACGCTTCACTGCGCGACAAAAGGAAATCTATTCAATCGTGCTCAAGGCACTGGATGCCTCGATCGCGAAGGTCAGGGCGGGGTGCACCTTCCAGCAGATCGACAAGGCCGCACGTGACATCATCAACAAGGCGGGATACGGGGATTACTTCTTCCACGGCATCGGCCACCACTTAGGACTTGAAGTCCACGACATCACACCCGACCAGCCCCTCAAGAAGGGAGCGGTGATCACCGTGGAACCAGGCATCTACATCGCGGACGAATGCCTGGGAGTCAGGATCGAGGACGACGTGGTGGTGACGAAGGACGGTTGCATCAATCTGACCAAGTCGATTCCACGGTCGATCGCAGGCATTCAGAAGATGATGCGATCGTGATGAGGTTCGATCCGAGGTCATAAAAAAGCCCTCCCGGACTGCTGTGGCAGACGGGGAGGGACTGAATGACCCGAAGATCGGTGGGATCTTAGAACGCGATGTTCACGCCGAAGCCGAGCGAGAAGTTGTAGAGCGGTTCGAGATCATCGCTTACGAACGAGATCGTATTGCCGTTGATGGTCGGACTACCAATATCCACCGAACTGGTGCCCGAGAAGATGAATCCACCACCGATCCGGATGTTGTGGGCGATCTGATGTGCGAGCTGGATTCCCACTTCCCAACGGAAGGACGCAGAGGTGTTGTCGTAGGAGACGAAGTCGGTACCCGCCGCTGAAACCGCGCGGATGTTGTCGACATTGAAGTTCGTCCACTGAACACCGACCCCGGCCTTGAGCCCGACCGAGAATTTCTCAGAGAGTGGAATCGAGTAGATGCCGCTGAACATCAGGGGGACCTGGTAGATCCTGCCGTCACCACCGCTGACGGTGACGCCTTGTGAAGATCCCTGGTACTGATCGATCTCGTTCCAGAGTATGCCGGAGCGAACTTCAATCGCCCAGCTCTTGGTGAGTATGTACCCCACACCAAGATTCAGGCCGATGCCGGTATTGAACTTGAACTTGGGGCCATCGTTGCTCTTGATCTGAGTGTCCAGAAGAAAGGTGGCGCCGAGTGCCGCGGCGGCGTACCAGCGATCCGGTGACTCCGCTTCGGTCGGAGGTGCTGGAGGAGGCGGTGCATTCTCCGAATCCTGGTAGAGCAAGGCCATGACTTCGCTGGAGACCAGTGAATCAGCGGAACCCAGAGCAGGAAACGTCGCGGTCGCGGCGGCCGTGGCGAGCAAGATCAGATTTGTTGGGACTTTCATGAGAAACGTCTTTCTACCTTTCGGTTCGACCCGAAGGACCCACCAGAAACTGATGCTTCTCTTCAGATATGAGGATGCGTTCGTTCTTCATCATAAGAGTAAACAGGAAAGTGAACCGACGCAATGCAGGTCGGGCCGCTTGGGGAAGGAGACTTCGCGCGAGTCGGCTCAAGCAGAAACCGGGTTGAGCCAGCTGAGGGTCAGCAAGGTGAGCGACCATACGACGGGGAAACTGGAAATGAGGATCGCCACAAGGATCAGTCCTCGTCCCTTTAAGTCACTCTTTCTACCAACGATCTCGCAGGCGACGATCACGAAGAGCATCAGCGAGATCTTGAAGATGATCGCCCCGGGAAGTCCCCAGGCTTCGATCACCACTCGAGCCACTGGGTTCACCTCAAGTCCGCCTCGATAAAGAATCACCCAGGTGAGGATGATATCGAGGCACGATACGAAGGCAAACAACGCATAGCCGTTTTGATATCGCATCTCGGGGATGTCCATGAACCCGATGCGAGGAGTGTTCTTTTCTTCGGGCTTCTTGGAGGACATGGTTTCAAGGTGCTTGATGGATTTTTGTGGGTCAGATGAGCGGATCATGACTCGGCAGATTGTGCGCCGGCGCGGTGTTCAGCTGAACCAGTGAATCGGCCTGGAGCTTCTTGGCTTCCTCGGGATCGACGTAATCGGAATGGCAGGCGGCCTTGTCGGTTTCGCCGGCCACCTTCTTGCGGGTCTTGGAGGCGAGCTTGTGGATCTCCTCGGGGCTGAGCACGCCGCGCTTTTCCAGGATCTCCTGCTGCTCGGGAGTCAACGCATCCGAGCGCAAGGCCTTCGGACGGAAATATTCGGGGTCCTTGCCACTCGCGAATTCCTGAATCTCCTTGGAGATTCGAACGCTGCACCAGTCATGTCCGCACATCGCACAGAAATCGGTGTCGACGTCGAGGTCTTCGTCATGAAAGGCACGAGCGGTGTCCGGATCGAAGGAAAGTTCGAAGTGCTTCTGCCAGTTGAGCGCTGCGCGAGCCTTGGTCAGTTCATCGTCGCGGTCACGCGTTCCGGGAATTCCAAGTGCGATGTCCGCAGCATGAGCCGCGATCTTGTAGGCAATGCAGCCCTGCTTGACGTCATCTCGCTTGGGAAGACCAAGGTGCTCCTTCGGAGTCACGTAGCAGAGCATCGAGGCACCGTGGTAGGCGGCCGCAGTCGCACCGATGCACGAGGTGATGTGGTCGTATCCCGGGAAGATGTCGGTGACCAGCGGTCCCAGAACATAAAAGGGCGCACCGTGGCAGAGTCGACGCTGGAGTTTCATGTTGAACTCGATCTGGTCGAAGGGAACGTGGCCGGGTCCTTCGATCATGACCTGAACCCCGCATCGCCAGGCACGTTCGGTGAGGTCGCCCAGCGCACAGAGCTCGCCAAGCTGGGCCGCGTCAGTGGCATCGGCGAGACCACCCGGTCGCAGGCCGTCTCCGATCGAGAAGGTCACGTCGTAGCGCCTCATGATCCCGCAGATCTTCTCCCAGGCGGTGTTCATTGGATTCTGCTCGCCCTGGTGGTGGATCATCCACTTGGCAAGAAGCGACCCACCACGGGAAACGATGCCGATCAGGCGATCCTTGACCAAGGGCAGGTGTTCTCGCAGGGTTCCGGCGTGGATGGTGAAGTAGTCGACGCCCTGTGCCGCCTGGTGTTCCAGAGTCTCAAGGATCATCGATTCCTCGAGGTCCTCGATCTTGCGGCCGATGATCATCGAGTAGATGGGAACCGTTCCGATGGGAACGTTGCTGTTGGTGATGATCGCCTGACGAGTGGCATCAAGGTCCCCGCCGGTCGAAAGGTCCATGACCGTGTCCCCACCCCACTGCTCGGCCCACTTGAGTTTCTCGACTTCCTCGTCGGTCGAACTGGAGACCGGGGACGCCCCCATGTTCGCATTGATCTTCGTCTTGGTGGAACGACCGATCGCCATGGGGTCAAGCTGGTGCTCGAGGTGAACGCGGTTGGCGGGAATCACCAGTCGCCCGGCGGCAATCTCATCCCGGACCTGATGCGACGTGAGGTGCGGCTCGCGCTCGGCGACACGCTCCATCTCCGGAGTAACCACTCCGAGTCGTGCCTGTTCCAACTGGGTGATCGGAACGAACCCCTCGGGGGTCGAACATCGGATGAAGGTGCCTTCCGTTCGCCCGTGTCCGAGACAACCCTCATCGATTGAATCCACCGCCACGATCGACCAGCCCTCGGGCAGGAAATCCCAGGCAGTGGAGGTGCTTGGAGGCGGCATCCCCGGGGTGTCGGGAGAAGAGAAGCTCAGAGGGCCCCCGATGTCCGAACGATGTGCGAAGGAGCCCGGCGATGTGCCTTGTCGCTCCGTCGAGGGATTGGGGGCGCCGTGAAGGGGCAGTGCCCAATCGACATCTTCAGCAGTGATCACGGGGTCGGTATCTGAATGAATCATCTTGAGCAAACTCCTCTGGAGGGGAGAAGCCTCAGGATCATCCGAACTGGGAGTCGGGAGGATCTTGACGCTTCCCTACGCCGGTTTCAACCGGATCAGGTTCCACGGGTGCATCTCAGTCCGCATGAAGGGGACGCCCCGAGCGTTTGGAGGTATCTTAGCTACCTGAGCCGCATTCGGTCAGAATCAAACGGCTCCACATCGAAAGGGAACCTCATGAAGGTCGTTGGAATCATTGCTGCCGTACTCGTACTCATCGGAGGCTGCTGTATAGGAACCCTGTTTCTTGGTTCATACGTCGTGAACAGCGGATTACAGACCACGATCCAACCCCAGGTCGAGGGAACTCCGGCGGTGGAAAAGTTTGTTGGAAAAGTTGATTCGATCAGCTTGAGCTGGAACCAGACCGCTCAGCAGGCACAATCAGGTGATGACAATCGACTCGCCTTGGACATTTCCGGTGACAAGGGCAGCGCCTTGTTGATCGTGAAGATGGGTGATTCCGGTACCCCCGAAAAGCTCAAATGGGCGGTTCTGGAAGCTGATGGAAGCACCTACGCGGTGATCGGTAACCCTCCGAAGACTCTGGACGCGGTCAACCTCGATGGAACCCCCGCGCCAACGGAAGAAGAGAACCCCGAGGCGACGACCGGTTCTGAAGGGGCTGCTGACACGGCTGGTACACCTGAGGAAGGTGCTGCCGGAGCTGATGGTGCCAACGCAGCCGGAGCTGCGGGCAGTGCTGGGCAGGACGCCCCCCCGCCCAGCGAAGGGTAATCGCTCAGGCGAACGTGCCATGGTCGGGATTCAAGACATCACAAAGGCGGCCGACCGCATCCGGGGCATTGCCCACCGTACGCCGGTGGTGACCTGTGGCATGCTCGATGAGAGAGCTGGTCGATCGCTTCTGCTCAAGTGCGAGAACCTCCAGAAGGTCGGGGCCTTCAAGTTTCGCGGNGCGATGAANGCNGTCNTGGGACTCAGNGATGNNGAAGCCGNTCGNGGAGTGGTNACGCANTCNAGCGGCAACCACGCNCAGGCNCTGGCNCTGGCCGCNNGNACCCGAGGNATCNANGCNACGATNGTGATGCCNTCNGANGCACCNGGNGTCAAGNGNNGNGCNGTCGAANGCTANGGNGCNCGGGTCATCGANTGCGAACCGACCCAGCAGGCACGNGAAGAAGCGGCGGCGAAGGTGGTCGAAGCCGAAGGAGCCAACTTCATCGCCCCCTACGATGATGACCGAATCATCGCCGGNCAGGGCACCACNTTNCTNGAACTGCANGANCAGGTCGANCANCTGGATGCTCTGGTGGTTCCGCTCGGAGGTGGTGGTCTGCTTTCCGGCATGGCGCTCGCGGCTCGCGCGCTGCGACCGGACCTGCACATCATCGGAATCGAGCCGGANCTNGCCGACGANGCGAGGGAATCGATCGAACTCGGACGCATCGTGCCTCAGAGACCACCACGGACGGTCTGCGACGGATTGCGCACCTCGCTGGGCGAACTGACCTTTCCGATCATTCAGCAACACGTCGATGAGATCATCACCGTGCCNGATGAACTCACGATCGAGGTGATGCGCTTCTGTTGGGAACGCAGCAAGCTGCTGGTCGAACCGAGTGGCGTGATCGGCGTGGCGGCGGTGATGAGTGATGAATTCATGGCTCGATCGGGGCTCGAGACGATCGCGATCGTCCTGACCGGCGGGAACCTCGATCTTGAGCGACTGCCTTGGCAGAACTGAACGCAGTCGTTCAGGGAGACCAGCTGGCAAGTATTTCTGCGAGATCCGGACCGGAGACCGTTCCATCGCAGTTCACGTCGCCGGCACCGTTGGCCTGACCCCAGGTCGCCAGAAGTGAGGAAAGATCCTGACCGTTCACGAGACCATCGCCATTGAGGTCCGGATCGAGCGTGCAGGAATCGACTTCGACGCCGTCGGCCAGAATCCCAATTGCCCATGAACCGTCGGTGCTCCCTTCGGAAGCAGTTCCGTTGAGGAGGATGTTGGCGGTTTCCCCTCCCAAAGTGGGCAGTGGGAAGGCAATGTCGGTGAATTCGAACCCATCGGCGGGAATCAGTTCGGAGAAGGTCGTGGAGGACACGACCTGGAACTCGAAACCCTCGGACGTAGCCACCAGGGTGCCTTCAATCGGAATGGGAAGTGGGATCGGATCGGGAGCCACTTCCTGCTCGAAGAGTGTGAAGGTGAGGGAGGCGTTCATGGGGACGATTCCGGTCACTGAGTAGTTGCCCGGGTCCTCGGCCGCGAAACCAAGCGTGAGCACGGAGGGACCAGACTGTTCGATCGTCCAGGTGTTGAGGGTAATGTCACCGATGGGAAACGGGATCTCAAATCCACCAAGGAAGAACCCGGAAGGGTTCACCGTGCGAAAGGTCTCGTAGAGGAAATTGACCGTTGCCCCGAGGGTGTCGGTGCTTCCACCAAGCACATCAACGGAAAAGTCGGTGATCTCGACCGTACCCGCGTCGAAATCGGTGATGAGCACGAAGGTACCCACCGGCATGGAATTGGAATTGCCGGAAATCACACTGTTCGCAGAAAAGTTGATCGGATTGTTTCCGCTGCCGCCGAAGAATCCGGGCAGGGTTTGAGATCCATCGGGATTGGTCTCGGCGTCGTAGTTGCCGATCAGCGTTCCGGAGAAGGGAACCTGGATGTTCAAGGATCGGTCAATCAGACTCGCTTCCTGGTCGATGGTGAATTCATAACTCTGCGCCGATGCAAGCGTGGAGCAAGTCGCAATGGAAAGTGAAAAGAAAAGTCGGCTGATCGGCATGGCCTGGTCTCCGGGGTCGGTCGATGGGTACGGACCGTTAGGCTAGGGGATAACTCGCCCGAGAAANAGNGTGCAACCGGAAGTTGAGTCGAAAGGGCGAATTACAAGACGCTCATCCGGTCCAATCGGCNAGAATCAGAGTCAGATCCGCACCATCCACGGTTCCCGAACAGTCGATGTCCGCCAACCCTTCGTTCGATCCCCAGCCCGCAAGGATCAGAGTCAGATCCGCACCATCGACCCGACGGTCGCCGTTGAGATCCGACGTTCCAAGACAGGGCTCGGGATCGCAGTCGAGCCCCAGCAGGTAGCGATCGCCAAAGTAGACCGGTTGAGGTTCCTCATCATCATCCAGTTCATCAAGGGCACACTGGAGTCCCTGACGAAGTGAAACCGACTCGCGCCCGGGACTGACCACGATCGACCAGGTTCCCGCAGGCACTGCAATGTCGCGTTGAGTGGGCGCTTCGCACAAGGTCGATTCAAAGACAAGCAGCACCTCGAAAGGCCCGGCACAGGGACCGCCAAAGATCAGTGCCTGGGCGGGAAACTCCGAAGACAGAGAGAGGGTGAGGGTGGTCGGAACCTCAAGGATCAGCTGGTACCAGTCGGTATCCCGAGCAGAGCTGGTGGNCGTCGTCCCTACGATGACGTCACCGCAGCTGATCGTCGAATAGAGCGGCTCCAACAAATTGCACCCGTCATTGAGTCGCTCATCACAGAGCTCCTCCTCGAGGCGGGCATCCGGTGGAGTGGGGAGCTTGCAGGCTTCGCGGTCGCAGACCGAGGCGGAAAGCTCCACACAGGACTGATCCCACTCGATGTAGCAGCAGTACCAGTCGTGATCGCAGGTGGTTCGGCAGCAGGTCTGATCGAAGCACCCCGGGGTGTCGGCGATCTGACTGCAGGGCTGAGGGCCGGGGCAACTCAGACCCACACAGGCCTTTTCCTGGAGCTCGGTGCAGATGGAGTCCCAGTTCACTTCGCAACATACGAGGTCAAACGAACAGACCTCATCACAACATTCGGTGGTGATGCATCCCGGGCTGTCGTGCTCCACGTCGCAGGGACCGGTCGCACCGGCGTTGCACTGCCCAAGCGCAGGGCTTCCGGTGAGCAGCAGACCACAGAACAGGATCGCAAGGAAGGGTTTCATGGCCGCACCCCTCCCGATTCGATGGCCTCGGATGCAGGTGACTTCGAGGTATCGATGAACTGTCGGACCTCAGGGGCGGAAAGATCGCTCAACCACTTGGTAATGGACGAACCATCCATTTGCTCGAGTTTCGGAGGAAGACTGATCGAGACGGTCTGTTCCGCCGCTTGATCACTTTGACTGGATCCTCCGTCCGGAGGCGGTGCACCCACCAGTTGATTGCGGAGCACGATCAGACGATCACCGGAGAAATCGGCGGCCACCAAGTCTGCATCACCATCGAGATCAAGATCGATCGAACGCAGGTATCTGATGAACTGCAGCCCCAGGAAACTCTGGGGATAAAGGAATTCCGGATCGCCTCCGGGCTCAGTGACGTTCTCGAAGATCGCGATGAGCCCCGGGAGCGCATGACCGATGACGACGTCGCGGTCCCCGTCGCCATCAAAATCACCGGACGCGGGGTACCAGGAGAATCCGTAGGAGACCCCTGGGTGCAGCGTCGTGGTGCTGATGTCTCCGGATTCATCGAGCTGGAGGATTGCGAATTGCTGCATTCCGAAATCCGTGAGCGAGAGCAGGCAATCCACTCGACCGTCGCCGTTGAAGTCCTGCCATTCACCGTAGGCGCAACCAGGTTGCTGTCCATTCGCCAGATCGGGTCCCTTCCAGGAACGAGTTCGGCTGAAGCCACCGGTTCCGTCATTGAGGGAGAGCTCAATGGTGCGGGAACCAAGACCGATTGCGGCAATGTCGGTGAAGCCGTCTAGATCAAGATCAAGCAGTTCAGCGCTCTGGGGATAGGGATACCCGTTGCGCCAGGGAGCGGTACGAAGTCTGGAGCCGAATGAGAAGGCACCGGTCCCATCACCATTGAGTACCTGAATCTCCTCGCTGCCATGACCGACCACCACGAGATCGAGATGTGCATCCTGATTGAGATCAGCGATCCTGGTCGATCGCAGTTCACGGCCGAGTCGAATGGTTCGTGGATCCTCCACAAACCCCCCGTTGCTAAGACCGTCGAAGATCACCACCATCCCCACCCAGGATCGGATGCCGAGGACCATGTCGATCGCACCGTCTTCGTTGAAGTCGCCCAATTCCACCCAATCGACCTGGCCGGGAGCGGTCAATTCTCCAACGAGCGCCAGCGAGCCTCCCGGACCACCCTCCAGCAAGGAGACCCGTCCGTCCGTATTGCGGCCGACGACCACGGCATCAAGGTCGCCATCGTCATCGAGGTCGGCGAAATCAAAGCAGGTGGGCGAGAGCTCTTCAGGAAGATCGATGTACTCCAGCTCGCCGAAATCAAAGTTCGTAATCTGGGCCGAAGCCGAGGAGCAAAATACATGGCAGCCGAACACGAGGGACGCCAGGACACCGACGAGTGGTTTCTTAGAGCACATGAATATGATCTCGGAAGGGTGGATACCTCATGGTAGATCCGAAGTTCGCATCTGCCATCAGGGAAGTTTCAATTAGTCGGCAAGGCGTCTTGAGATCATGGAATTGACCGCCTGAAGGCGTTTCTGGTGCACTGCAACATCGGGTTCAAGCAGGACCAGTGCCTCGATGTGCGCCTGGGCGAGTTCGAGTTGACCGTTTTCAATTGCGATGGCGGCAGCCAGTTCACGGAGCGCCGGTCGATACGGGTCGATTCGCACCATTCGATTGGAACTGGCCAGAGCGGATTCGAGCTGGCCGTTAGCGCGTTGTAGTCGCGCAAGCTCGACGGCAAAGACCGGATCACGATCGGAGAGGGCCTCGAGTCTGCGCAAGGGCGCAATCGCCAGCTCGGGAGTCTCGGACTGCAGCCACAAGCGGGCAAGCACTCGGTCGGGATAGGGATCGATAGGACGCGCACGTCGATAGCGCTCGAGCAAGGCGATCGCCTCGGGATCCGAACGACGATCACGGTCGATCATGCGACGGCTGATCGCTTCCAGGAGATCCGGGTGATTCGGATGCGCCTCCAACCACTCAAGGATCTGTTCATCGGTGAGCTTCACCTTGGGTAGATCGAGTACCGGCCAATCCGGAGGATCCGAGGTCTGCTGACCCGCGGGTCGACCGATCCGATCGACCAGGGAGTTGGCGACGGTGGAGAGTCGATCCTTTCGAGCTTCCTGAAGGGCGAGTCGACCCTCGGGATCAGCCGCGATCAAGTTCGCACGCAAGACGTCGAGAGAAGGTTGCGCGAAGAAACCCCATTCAGCCGCCCGGGCACGAGCCCAGTTCTGAAACTGTTCGAAGAATTCAGTCCGCTCCAGACCCAGGACCGAGGAGATCGCCTCATGCTCCGGTCTCCCATCGAAATAGTGTCCGAGCAGTTCGACAAGAGCCCCTTCATCATGAACTTCGTTGAGGTATTCGACCATCCACGCGCCCTGTGCGTACGCCATCGGTCGGTCGGTCGGCGTTTTCGGACGAATAAACGCCCAGTTGATCTCGTCGAGATCGAACAGGCGATCACTTCGAAGCGCCAGCGCGAGCATGGTCGCAGTCTGGTAATCGCGTGGAGCATGTTCCATGCTGACCGAAGCCGCTTCGGTCAGCCAATGGGGAATTCGATTTCGCGTACGGTCGAGGGTGATGGTGTGGGTGTACTCGTGTCGCAGCGTATCCAGCCAGTCGAAGAGTCCGAGGTGCTTCTCACGTGCGCCCTCCCGGGGCACTTCCATCGCGATCACGGGGCCGGTGCAGGCGGCCACGGTATGAATCCAGGGCATCCCGGTGATTCGAACGGAGAAGAACTCATGGTCGGGCATCACCTCGATCACCGTTCGGCGAGCGGGTTCGTGCCCGAACCTGGAGGAAACCTCGGTGTGCATCGCTTCCAGTGCCTCGGGCATCATCCGAACCACGACCTCGTCGACGCCCGGGCGGTAGCGGATGACGAAATGTTCGGTCTCGATCGACTCGAAGGCGGCCAGTTCCTCAAGCAATCGCAGGCTGAAGGTCGCTCGTTCGTTGAATGGATCCAGTTCCGCAACTCGGGTCAGGGCGTCGAGCGCCAGGTCATCGCGCCCGGACTGCATCTCCAGAAGTCCCAGCTCGATCAGGGGCGCCGACCACATCGGACGACGGCGAACTGCCTCCTCAAGCACCGCACGGGCATCGTCGTACTGACGATTGAGGGCGAGAAAACGGCCAACCTGGTGGTACCCATCCGCCGCCCCCGGAGCAAGTTCATCAAGTTCGGCAAGTCGTTCAAGCGCACGCTCGAGTTCGTAGGCGACGGCATCGGATGCCGCGCGCAGTGAACGCGCGTCCCGCAGATCCGGTTCGCGAAGTATCAAGGGATCGAGAATTGAATTGGCAAGTTGAGGGTCGTCGTTCACCAGGGCGGATTCGGCTTCAAGCAGATCCGCATGAAAACTTCCGGGGTTGATTCGATCGAGTGCCGCAGCAGCACGAGCCGCGGAATCAAAGTCAAATCCGCGAAGGGCAAGTCGGCCCAGCAAGTACCAGGCCCGAGCACACCGAGGGTTCAGAGAGAGCACCTGGTGCAGAGCGCCCACCGCTTCCGAACGATTGTGCTTCTCGACCAGCAACTGTGCTTCCAGAAGCGGAGCACGCCAGTCGAGTCGATCGAGCTCTTCTCGACAACGACCAAGCAACTCCATCATCGCCCGGTATTCCTGAGAAGGTCGCCCCTGGACTCGGGCCAGCAGAGCGCGCCCCTCGACGGAATTGATCAGTTCCGTGGTGTCGGTCGTCGTTTCCTGATTGACCCCGAGCAGGCCAGCGCTGACGTTGGCTTCGGCACGGGCAAATCGACCCGCACGTTCGTGCGCCATCGCGCGCAGCATCATGGCACGAAGGGAAGTGGCGGGTTCGAGCACCGCGAGTGCTTCATCGAATCGACCACGAGCCAGCAACGCCTCGGCTCTCAGTTCCTCAGAGACGGTCGGATCCTCAAAGACTGAATCCGAGTAGCGACCGACGATCAATGCCGCCCGGGCGCTTCGTTCAGGAGTATCGAGATCCGAATCACCCCAGAGTCCATGGCGAATGCGATGCGCTCTTCGCTCATCTTCGGTCGCCCAGGGCGCATTGATCAGGGCCTGGACCTGCGGAGCGGGGGCAAACCCATCGGGTACCAGCGGAGCAGACTGCTGGGCATAGGTCCTGCCGGCCAGAACGATCCAGAAGATCCAGAAGCTGAACATCACGTTCCGATTCACTCCTGCTCCACCTCGGTGCGAGGCGGTGCGGACGGAGACAGCGGCTTGGTCTCAACGGTCCAGCCGGATTCGGTCTGCACGGCAGCGCGAAGCCTCTTGAACTCCTCAAGGCGACGCTCGTCAAGGAAGGTTCCATCCGCCTGCGCCGATGGCTTGCGCATCCAGGCGGTCGTTCGATCTCCATTTCGATGAGACAGCCGGATGCCGACCGGAAGCAGCGTGGTCTTTTCAAACAACAGGTCGATCGATTCATGGTCCTCGAAGGCGGGCGTTCCTTTTCGGGGAATCAGATGCAGCACTTCGGCCTCGGTGATCGTTCGGAAGAGCGGTTCGTCGGGAACGGATCCCAGCGTGACCTCGAAACGGGCCAGAACGGTGTCCGGATCCTGGTTCAAGGGCAGCGGAAGCGGCCCCTCCCCCAGTTGAAAGGGATCGGTCGCACTACCCGGCTCGACGATCTGCCTGCGAACGAAACGCTTGCGCCGAGGATCCAGCTCGGTCCACCAGCCATCCTTGAACATGTGGAACTCGGCCTGATCGGTCCCGTGCCCGGAAACGTCGATGATCCGATCGAACACCAGCGCCATCTCACGATCCGCACCCTCTCCCTTCATGGAGACCACCCCGATCCGAGTTTCAAAGTCACCCTCAAGCCCGTATTCCTTGCGGTAGGTCAGGGGGGAGACGAATACCTCGACCGAGTCGTGGGCCGTCGCCATCCGGTCGAGCAGGGACCGCACTCGCTGCGCTTCGGTGTGATCGGCATCCTGGTGCGTACCCAGGAACGTGAAGGCGAGCATGAGAATGTGGAGAAGAGGGGTGGGCACGATGGGTCTCCGGGAACATCCTAGGGTGTGGAGCGAACTTCGGAACCCATGGAGCCTGAGAATGAAACGAGTGCGTGGTGCGAACGGACGAGAGCGGATCGAAACCGGATCGGTGTGGGAAGAAAAGATGGGCTACAGCCGAGCCATGAAGGCGGGCCCCCTGATCACGGTGGCGGGTTGCGTGGGGATCACCGAGGAGGGGACCTATCCAGATACGCTCACCGGGCAGACCAGTTGCGCTCTGAATCGAATTCAAGCGGCATTGAACGCACTTGATGCGGATCTGGATCAGGTCATTCGCGTACGCATCTATACGACCTGCATTGATCGTTGGGAGGAGATCGCGGAGATACTGGGACCGACATTCGCGCAAAATCGCCCGCCAAACGTACTGGTCGAAGTGGCGAAACTCGTTGATGAGCGTGCATTGGTTGAACTCGAGGCTGACGCCTGGGTGGATGAGTGACCAGTCGAAAGGACCTCTCTTCGCTTGCCACGATCATCCAGGTGTGTTTGATCCGGAAAATACTGGTGGTCACGCGGCCGAGTCGGTAGGGTTCCAATGCGAATGTGACGTGCCCGGAAGACTCTTGGGTCACACTTGAAAATCGTTGCTCTGGAGAAAGATCCGATGCCAAGCCTCCTTGTATTGAGTTGTGCGCTTATTTTTCCGATTGCTCTGGTTCAGTCGACCGACAACACGCCAGAAATTTCGATGAATCGACCGGAAGCACAACGGCCGATGATCGAAGGGCAGATCATCGATCCTGAGACGAAGCAACCAAGCTGGCTCGTGATGCTCGATGCCGATCCACGCGTGACCGAACCTGCACGAGCACGAACCATGATTCACGAGGTGCTCGAACAAACAATTGGCAGCAACCGAGCTCGATTCATCTATGAATACGCAGTGATCGGATTTTCTGCCTCGATGAGTGATGAGGAAGCAGCGCAAGTCTCGAATCATCCACGCGTACGGCACGTTGAAGCGGACATGCCGATGGACTCCGCCGGCGATGATCGGTTCGAGGGTGATCCGAACGAACCAACCGGATGGGGTTTGCGTCGCATATCGGATCCCGATGGACTCGCGCCGGACTTTGATCCCTGTGGGGCGGATGGAACCGGGGTCACCGTCGTCGTGATCGACAGTGGCATCAAGCTCGATCAGACCGAATTCGCCGGACGCATCCGCCAGGCGGTCAACTTCGTACAAGACAATGACCCCAGTGGAAACGATACTTTCGGACACGGAACACACGTCGCAGGCATCATTGCCGGAACCACCACGGGTGTTGCGCCGAAGGCCGAGATTGTGGCACTTCGAGTGGTTGGAACCAATGGAGGCGGAAGTAATTCCAACACGGTGGCTGCCTTGAACTGGGTCGCGAATCCAAGCAATCTCTCACCACCGGCGGTAGTCAACATGTCGATTGGCGCTCGAATCATCGGACAGCAGAACTTCCTGATCGAAGAGGCACTGGAACTGGTGAAGGATCGTGGATTCCCGATGATGGCGGCAGCGTTGAACAATGCCTACCCGGCATCCTGGGTGACCCCATCAGGTTCGGCATCCACCTTCTCCGTGGGTTCCACGGATCTGGGAGACATGCCGTCAACCTTCACGAATTTCGGTCCCGCAGTGAGCGTGTGGGCGCCCGGTGGCATGATTCTCTCCGCCGATTGGCAGCACCCGAATGGAGGAATCAAGTTTGACAGCGGAACCTCCATGGCAAGTCCGTGCGCTGCGGGAGTGGCCGCACTGTTTCTGCAGAGGCATTACACCAGCGAAGATGGATCCGTGCCCTCGACGATGGCCGACCGCACCTATCTCTCTCTGATTCGAAACGCCAGCCCGGGAGTGATCACCGATCAAAACGATCCTGACTACGTATCCCCCGGTGGAAATGGAATCATGGGCGGTGCAGCAAATCGGATGCTTCAAGCGTGTGAGCGCGAATACACACTTCAGTGCGATGATGAAGAACGGTGGTACGGTGGCAGTCTTTCGGTTCTGCTCGGTGATGGGGTAACTCCGATCACGAGTGAATTCACCTGCAGTCGGGAGGTCTGGAATCCAGCAGGACCGGTTTCAATCACCGTGAACACCACCAGCACGATTCCAGTGATGACCAACGGTCAACAGACCGGCAACCAGGCGACGATCAAGATCATCGATGCGGCGACCAGGGAGGTGCTCTGGAACAGTGACGACATGATCGCCTATTCAGCCTGGGAGAAGATGGCCAACCAGACAGTCACGTCCAGCAGCAATCAAGGTGTGACTGTCACCTGGAGCTCGAATGCCCGCGACGGAACCGTCGGGTACGGATACGCGATGACGGCAGTGGTCCAGGGTAACTGTGTGGGTGACATCGATGGGAGTGGAACCATTGATGGCGCCGAACTGACAACTCTGCTTGCAGACTGGGGGCCCTGCACTCCGGGCGTTCGCTGTGCGGCAGACCTCAACCTCGACGGTATCGTGGATGGCGCGGACCTCACACTGTTGCTTTCACATTGGGGGCCTTGCCCGGGGTGGTCCACCCCGGGATTCATCAAGGACTGCAATGGAAACGAGGTTCTGGCTTCGTTCCTGGGTGATACCTATCTCGATGATGGATCGCGGTCGTTCATTCGAAACCCCGCGACCGCACCGACTGACTACACCCATGTCGATCTCGACTGCGCATCACTGAAGTGGGACACCTGTGACAATGGGTTCGTCATTTCCCAAACGGATCCCCGAATCGGCGCCTGCACCCTTCCTTCGCAGGACTGCATTCAGACCACCCTCAGCGACTGCACGACCCAGGGCGGGTCGTTCTGGGGCCGGGATGTCTCATGCGCCCAGGCAGCTGGAATCTTCGATACCGCATCATTTTCCTGTCCCAGCGACATGTCGTCACTGGGGATTCCGATCGACAGCGACGTCGGCTACTTCGTGACCGAGGTTGAATCGGGAATGTATACCTACTGGAGACAGGAAGTTCCCGCGGGAATCACTTCGGTTTCAGAGCTTGTGTTCTTCGGCATCAGATCCTCATGGTCCTCTTCACGATCAAACCGAAGCGGTGTACCGGGCGGCACTCACGGATTCGTACAGACCGATTTCGACATGAGATTCCAGTTTTTCTTCAGGGACGGCAGTGAACCGGTGACGGTCATCCGACCGATCGACCCGGTCTTTCTGACCACCAGCCAACTTACGTTGAGTTTCTGGTACGACCTCTACGTGGCGACCGATCTCCTGGAAGAGGTTCCTGGAAGGGAAGTGAAGTACGTCTCGATTAGTTCGGTACCCGCTCCCGACAACGTGGTGTCCGACCTGGTCAACTTCCTCTGGGGAAGCAAGACGGTCGACACGACATCCGAAGAACTCACCGCGGAATTCTCGCCCAATGGAGGGCGAGACTGGTATCCACTGGACAGCACGGGGGAACGTGTCCAAGCGAGCTTGTGCATCAAGCCCTAGCGAATCGCGACCGATTCGACCACCTCGAGTCCGAACCCATGCAGCGTGGGCCAGGGGCGCGGGTGGTTGGTGATCAACTTGAGCTTGGAAAGACCGAGGTCTCTGAGAATCTGGCTTCCAATGCCGAATTCTCGTTGGTCCATCGGCATCACCCGATTTCCGATGCCGTCGGGCCGGGCCAGGTCGGGTGCGTTGACGTCTTCATACCCTCGTGACATCTCATGCAGACCTCGAGTGAGTTCGAGGTTGCCGGATTCGGGACGCATGTAGACCAGGGCGCCCGCACCTTCCTTCTGAATCAGTTCCAGGGAACGCATGAGGTCCTCACGGCTGGAGTGTTCTTCATTGGATGTCGGAACCCCGAAAATGTCGCCGAGCAGATCCCGACGGTGCACCCGGACCAGGGTGGGTTCGGTGCGTTCGATCCGGTTGCCTTGTGGATCAAGTGCACCCACGTCGCCCGAACAGAGTGCGATGTGGGGCAGTGCGTCGATCGTGCTGCGCCAGGTGAAGAGGCGGAATCGCCCCGCAGCGGTTTCCAGATCGATCCCCCCCGCCGGGTCGCCGCGATGAACGAGGGTTTCCTGGGCCAGTCGGTACTCGATCACCTGTTCGACCGAACACATCTTGAGGTCATGTTCGCGACACAGTTCCTCGAGATCCGGCATCCGGGCCATTTCACCGTCCGGCTTGACGACTTCGATGATCGCGGCGGCGGGTCGCAACCCGGCCAGCTTGCAGAGGTCGACCGAACCCTCGGTCTGGCCGGTGCGGACCAGAGCACCCCCTTCACGGGACCGAAGAGGATTGATGTGACCGGGACGCACGAAGTCGTCGGGCCGGGCATCGGGTCGGGCCAGCAACTGGATGGTGGTCGCGCGATCACTGGAACTGATTCCGGTCCCGACCCCGTGGCGCGGGTGTCCGTCGACGCTGATCGTGAAGGGTGTCTGCCGAAGGCTGGTGTTGTTGTGTCCCTGCGGAGCGAGGTCCAGCCGTTCACAGGATTCGCCGTCGAGCGCGACGCAGAGGTATCCGGCGCCGATCCGGGTCAGGAAGTTGACGATCTCAGGTGTGACGAACTCCGCAGCGACCATGAAATCGCCCTCGTTTTCACGATTCTCGTCGTCCACCAGAACGACCACGCGTCCAGCTTTCAGTTCGTCGATGATTTCCGGGATGGGTGCG